>NZ_JBFUBH010000035.1:0-32605 GCF_056405855.1 Pararhizobium sp. P1_E7
ATGCAGAAGACAGGCTCGTTTCATGCTATCCTTCCGTATCGCGCCATGATTTCGACCAGCGCTGCCGGATCGATCGCCCGGCAGATTTTACCCTCCGGCTTCAACGTTTCCATGTCCTCGGCGGCCAGCATGGCATTGACGATCGCTTCGTCGATTGCCCGAACGGTTGCCAGATAGACCGGATCGAACCATTCATCGGGCATGCAGTCCATGCCGCGCGGCACGTTGATGAAGTCATCGCGCGTGACCTCATTGGCCGTGCTGAAGGCTAGGAACATGTCACCGGAATTGTTGCCGCCCGGCGTCCCGTTGCGGCCGATCCCGATTGAGCCGCGCTGCGCGACCCGCTCGAGTTGATGTGGCAACATCGGGATGTCCGTCGCGATGACGACGATAATCGAGCCCTGTTCGGTCGCTCTGAGCCTGTCGGCTGTGAGATGACGACCAACAGGCACGCCGAGGACGGTGAACCAGTCGCGCAGGCCGTGATTGGCCTGCACCAGGACTCCGACCGTGTAGTCCTTGCCGCCGAGCCGGACAATCTGCGAGGCGGTTCCGGTACCGCCCTTGAATTCGTAGGCGACCATACCGGTTCCGCCGCCGACATTGCCCTCGGCGATCGGGCCGCTCCCAGCCGTTTCGATCGCTGCACGGGCGTGATGGGGGCGGACATGCAGGCCGTTGATGTCGTTCAGCGTGCCGTCATAGGTCTCACCGACGACCGGCAGGGCCCAGACGTGCTTTTCAGAGTAGTCTTCGGCGTAATTCTCGATCATCCAGGAGGTGACGCCTTCGTGGACTGCGCCGACGCCATGTGTATTGGTGATGCAGACCGGCCCATAGAAGTGGCCGGCGTGCTTGATCCATTGCACGCCCGTTACCTCTCCATTGCCGTTGAGCGCATGGAACCCCGCCCAGACCGGCTTCATCGTCTTGTCGCGGCCGCGCGGAAGGATTGCCGTCACGCCGGTGCGCACAGGTCCGTGACCCTGCCGCAACGGTCCGTCGCCCTCAATCATCGTTGAGTACCCGACCAGGACACCTGGTACGTCAGTGATCGCGTTGAAGTCTCCCGTCTGGCCCTCGAAGGCGAGACCCAGCTCRCGGGCACGGGATTTTTTCCCTGACTGGTGCATTCTCGACTCCCGGTTTGATACGTAAACATCATCTATTGACATAACTGTTATATTTGCATCAAAGTCGAAATGGAAGAGGCGATGAGCGCCTTTCTGCAAAAAAAAAGGGAGAACTGAGATGCATTGGCACCGTAACGCCGCCGCAGGCATAGCAATGACACTTGCCCTTCTGACGGCACCCGCTGCCGCCTCCGCTGAAAACCTGATCCGCGTCGGCTCGCCCTATCCGACAAGCACGCTCGATCCGATGCGTTCGTCGTCGGCGGGCAACATCGAGGTCTTCGGGCAGCTCTATTCACGCCTCTTGCGCCGGGGCGCCGATGGCGCGCTCCAGCCCGGCCTTGCCGAGTCCTGGGACGTTTCCGCCGATGGTACGGTGGTGACGTTGAAGCTGCGCGACGCCAAGTTTTCCGACGGCAGCCCCATCACGGGCGCAGATGTCGTGTTCAGCCTGTTGCGCGTGCGCGACGACAAGGAATCCGCCTATTCCGCGCCGCTCCAGCAGTTGAAGGACGCGCGTGCAGAGGGCGACAAGACTGTCGTCCTCACGCTGAAACACCCCTTCGCACCGTTCCTCGGCAATCTTGAGGTCTTCAACGCCGGCATCGTCTCCAAGGCAGATGTCGAAAAGCGTGGCAAGGACGCCTTCACCAAGGAACCTGTGACATCGGGGCCTTATATCGTCGGCGAGTGGCGCCCCAACGACCGGTTGATTTTGAAGCCGAATGCGAACTATTGGCGAACGGGGTTCCCGAAAAATGACGGCGCGGAACTTATCGAAATCTCCGACGCCAACACACGCGTTTCGATGATGCTTTCGGGCGAGCTGGATGCGACGCGCGACATTCCATGGTCGCGTGTGTCCGAGGTGCAGTCGCGCGAGGGACTGAAGCTTCCGCTCGAGCCCTCGACAGTGATCTACATGACACTGTTGAAC
Source organism: Pararhizobium sp. P1_E7 (assembly GCF_056405855.1). Lineage (NCBI taxonomy): Bacteria > Pseudomonadati > Pseudomonadota > Alphaproteobacteria > Hyphomicrobiales > Rhizobiaceae > Pararhizobium > Pararhizobium sp. P1_E7. The sequence continues at coordinate 2,074 of NZ_JBFUBH010000035.1, forward strand.
GAAACGAAACCGCCGTTCGACGACATMAAGGTCCGCCAGGCGGCGGCCTTTGCCCTGGACGTGCCGGCCATCACCAAGGCGATGACGCTCGGACATGCCAAGCCGGCGACGACGACGCTGCCGGGTGCCCTTGACTATCATGCGTCGGACTATCCCGGCATCCCCTATGATCCGGCGAAGGCGAAGGCGGTTCTGGCGGAGTCCAGCTACAAGGGCGAAGAGCTCGTCCTTCTGGCAAACGCGACCGGCGACAATGACAAGCTGGCCGTGCTGATCCAGGCGCAATGGGCCGCCGTCGGTATCAAGTCCAGAATCGAAAAGCTCGATCGTGGCGCCTGGTGGGAGCGCGTTGCTGCCGGCGATTACCATGCGGCACCGAGCTGGTGGTACAACGAAACGCTCGACCCCGATCTTGCGGTCCGTTGGGCTCTTTGCGGCTCCTGCGGCACCAAGAGCTTCTATACCGGCTACAACAACAAGAAAGTCGATGAGCTGACCGAAACCGCGGCAGGCGAGCTCGACGAGAGCAAGCGCGCCGAACTCTACCGGCAGATCCAGGAGATAACGACTTCGGAAGTGTCGCAGATCCCGCTCTATTACGCTCCCTACGCCAATGCCTACAGCGAACGCCTCAAGGGCTTGGGCATGAACCCGATGCTGCAATGGTCGCTTGAGGAAGCGGTATTCGCTGGCGAGTGACAGCAGCCCATTTTCGCGCCGTCGTCTGAGAAAGAGTTCGAGGTTCCCAATGTCGTCCTTGTCCGCCCTAGGGCAACGTCTGCTCCAGCTGATCCCGGTCCTTTTCGGGATCAGCCTGGTAAGCTTTCTACTCGTTCAGCTCTCGCCCGGCGATCCGGTCCGGCTGCTGCTGGGCGACCGCGCCACGGCGGAGGCCGTGGAGCAGCTGCGCGAGCAGTACGGCCTCAATCAGCCGCTGATCGCGCAGTATTTCACGTATCTGTCGAATGTTCTGCACGGGGATCTCGGCCATTCGATCCGCTACCAGATGCCGGTCGGGAGCCTGATCCTCGACTTCGTGCCGCCCACACTTTTCCTGATCGCCTATGTTGTGGCGATCAGCGTTCCGGCAACGGTGGTGCTGGCAATCGTTTCGGCGCGTTGCCGCGACCGCTGGCCCGATCATCTCATCCGGGCGTTCGCCATCCTGGGCATGACCATCCCGGTCTTCTGGCTGGCGCTGATGATGTCCCGGTTTTTCGGCGTCGAAATCGGCTGGTTTCCGGTGAGCGGCTACGGCAAGGGGTTCCTGGGGCATCTCCATCATCTCTTCCTGCCGGCCATCAGCACCGCGACGTGGCTGGTGCCGTTGCTTTTACGCAATCTGCGCGCGGCGCTGATCAACGAGACGGAATCCGACTATGTCACGGCGAGCCGCTCCAAGGGACTGRGGGAGGGGTATATCTTCCGCCGTCACGTGCTCGTCAATTCGGTTCTACCGACGCTCAATCTTCTCGGCGTGATGATCGCCTTTCTCATCGGCAGTTCCGTCGTCGTCGAGATCATCTATGCGGTGCCGGGGCTCGGCACATTGATGGTCGGCGCGGTTCTCGGCCGCGACTACAACGTCATCCAGGGGTTGACCCTGTTCTACGCGCTCGCGTCGGTGATCGTAACGCTGACGATCGACATCCTTTCAACGATGATAGATCCCAGGGTGAAACTATGATGAGCCTCTCGCCTGCAAGCGCGCGCCGTCACTTCGGGCCAGGTGCGATCGAGATCGCCGCCGGGACGGCCATTATCCTGGCTTGGGTGGTTCTCGCCTCCGCTGCGCCACTGTTCTCCGGTGCAGACCCCAACGGCATCGACCTCATCGGCCTGCTGCAGCCACCGTCTGCCGACCATTTCTTCGGCACCGATCAACTCGGCCGCGACGTGTTCTCGCGTGTCCTCCATGCTGCCCGCATCGACATCTGGATGGGGATCGCCGGTGTCATTCCGCCTCTGCTCATCGGCGCTACGATCGGCCTCATCTCAGGATATGCCGGGGGGCTCACCGACGCGGTAATGATGCGGATGGTCGATATCACCGTGGCCTTCCCCTTCTTCGTCCTGGTGATCGCCATCGTCGGCATGCTCGGTCCGGGGTTGTACAACTACTTCGTGGCTTTGGCGCTCGTCGGATGGGTGTCCTACGCCCGCCTTGTGAGGGCGGAGGTTCTCGTCCTGAAGAACAGGGAATTCGTGACGGCGGCGCAGGCGCTGGGCTATGGGCCAATCGTCGTCATGGTGCGCCATATCCTGCCGAACACGTTTTCCAGTTTGCTGGTCTTTGCGACGACCGATGCTGTTCTCGTGCTGCTTGCCGGCGCAAGCCTCGGCTTCCTCGGCCTGGGCGTGCAGCCGCCGACGCCGGAATGGGGGGCAATGATCGCTGACGGCCAGCCCTATGTCGTCGATGCCTGGTGGATATGCTTCTTTCCCGGTCTAGCGGCGACAACGCTCGGCTTTGGCTTCATCCTTACGAGCGACGGCCTATCAAGGGTTCTGGGACGATGAACATGATGACTGCGAAATCCAAACAGCGCCTGCTTGAGGTCGAGAACCTCTCCATCGCCTTCGGCAATGTGCCGATCGTGAAGGATATCTCGTTTGGCGTCGATGCCGGCGAGATATTGGGGGTGGTCGGGGAGAGTGGCTCGGGCAAATCCGTTACCTGCCGGTCGCTGCTCGGGCTCTTGCCCCGCTCCGCTTCCGTCAGCGGGCGAATAGGCTTTGACGGCAAAAATCTCCTCGAGCTCTCGGGCGAGGAGATGCGCGCGATCCGCGGGCGCGACATCTCGATGGTGTTCCAGAATCCCGCGTCGCATCTCGATCCATTGATGACACTGGGCGGGCATGTGATGGAATCCCTGCGCCATCATTTTGGACAGACCCGCAAAGAGGCGCGGCAGAACGCGATCGACGTCTTGCGTGAAGTGCAGATCAACGAGCCCGAGCGCCGCATCGACGCCTATCCGCACGAGCTTTCCGGCGGCATGAAGCAGCGCGGCATGATCGGCAGTGCCACCGCCTGCCGGCCGCGGCTGCTGCTGGCGGATGAGCCGACCACGGCGCTGGACGTGACGGTGCAGGCGCGCATTCTCGATCTGCTGGGCGAACTCAACCGCACCCAGGGCTTGAGCATCGTCTTTGTCTCCCATGATCTGGCTGTCGTTGCCGAGCTTTGCCATCGCGTTGTCGTGATGCGCAACGGCGAGATCGTGGAGGAGGGGCCAGCGAACGAGATCCTGCGTTCACCGCAGCATAAATACACAAAGCTCCTGATCGATTCCCAGCCGTCCTTGCTGACGCTTGCGCCGGTCGCGCGGGAGGAGCAGGCCAAGACACCGCTCATCGAGGTGGACCGGCTGTCGATTACCTATTCCAAACCGGGTGCCCTGCCGGGAAGGCGAAAGGATGTGGTGCGCGCCTTGCAGGAAGCAAACCTGACTGTCGAAGCCGGCGAATCCCTGGGCATTGTCGGTGAAAGCGGTTCGGGCAAGAGCACCGTAGCGCGGGCCATCATGCGGCTGGCAGAACCGTCCGGTGGCGAAATCCGATTTCGCGGCAGAAATATTGCGGCGCTCAAGGGGGCCGAACTGTCGGAATACCGGCGCAAGGTCCAGATGGTGTTCCAGAATCCTTTCGACTCGCTCAATCCCCGCATGAGGATTATCGACGCAATTGCCGAGCCGATGGTCCGGCACGGTCTTGCCACCCGCAACGAGGCGCTCGTGCGCGCCCGCGAGCTCATGCGCCAGGTCGAGCTGCCTCTGGAGTTTGCCGATCGTAAACCGCGGCAACTGTCGGGCGGGCAGTGCCAGYGGGTCGGCATCGCACGGGCACTCGCACTCGATCCGGAGGTGCTGATCGCCGACGAGGTGACGTCTGCACTCGACGTGACAATCCAGGCGCAGATCCTGAGGTTGCTGCAGCGTCTGCGCAGCGAGCGGCACCTGACGGTGATCTATATCTCCCACGACCTTTCGGTGGTGCGGAAGTTCTGTGATCGCATCGCCGTCTTCCGGGCCTCAAAGCTGGTTGAACTCGGCAGCGCCGAGGCGGTTTTCGATCGCCCCAAAGAAAGCTATACGAAGCTACTGTTGCAATCTGCGCCGCGCCTCGAGCGAGCGCTGGAACGAACCGGAGCATCCAATGCGGGACACGGCCGAGACTGAACAAACCCACTCGCCACTGGAGCAGGTTCTCAAGGAGGGCGATGCCTCTCTCACCCGTTCCGGCCGGATTATTGCTTCCTACCTGCGCGACAACCTGCAGAACATTCCCTATGAGACCGGCGCGACGATCGCCGCCCAGGCGGGCGTCAGTGAGATGAGTGTCATCCGGTTCATCCGCGGTCTGGGCTATGCGAGCCTCAAGGACCTGAAGGATACGTTGAAACCGGCCGAGAGCGGCAGCGGGCGCGTGCTCGATGATACGCTGGAGCGGTTTCGGGTCCAGCGGGGCGACGTCGGGGAACTGGAGGCCAGCCTCGAGCTGGAACTGCGGGCCATCACCGACGCCTATCTGCTGACGACGCTCGAACGCTGGCACGCGGCGGCCGAGCTTTTGACGCGATGCAAGACAGTGCATGTTGTCGGCTTCCAGGCGTCGAAGGGTCTTGCGCTGGATTTCGCAAGCCGGCTCAAATATGCCCGTGGCGGCGTGCGCTTTGCCGAGGGCGGTACAGGYGTATACTCGGAGATTATCGAGAGTGACCCGCAAGAAAGCTGCCTGGTGCTTGTCGATACGGCAGCCTATGCGCGCAAGGGCGTGCTTCTTGCCGAGCGTGTCCGAGACATGAAGATGCCATTGATTATCGTCACTGACCGGTTCTCGAACTGGGCCTATGAGTTCACCGAACTCGTGCTTCAGGGGTCGACCCATGTGAAAGCTTTCTGGGATTCGACCGCAAGCGTCTCCGTCATCCTCAATCTGCTCATCAACTCCGTGGCCGGCCGCCTCGGCGACCAGGCGCTCAAACGCTATGAAATGATGCGCGAACTCGGGCATACCTTCAAGGAGTTTGAAATGCCACCGAGTGCGAGTGTTGTAAGAGACAGTTAGCCGGATCACGCGGTTGCGCATGCGTGCCGGGCCGCCTAAGTCGTGGTAATGTGTACAGTTTTGTCTACAAAATTTTACTTGACCGGCAATCACAGCCTCGGCCGCATTGTGGTGCATATCCCGCATTGCGCGAGATATGCCTTCTCGATGCCCTTTCCGCCGGTCAGCAAGCCGGCGGCTGGGGCGGAATGACGGGCTCCTCGAACGTGCGCAGCAGTTTGCCCCAGCCGGGTTCGTGCATGTGGGCCTGCAGGCCGGCGCGCGCGGCGAACGCCAGCGCTTCCTCCTGGCCGAAAGTGATCGCCGCATCGACATCGGCGGTCAGAACCTTGCCGCCTTCCATCAGCATCTTGCCATCGACGATGACGGTATCGACATCGCTTCCCAGTACCTGATGGACAAGCCGGTGAACCGGCATCCACATCGGCATCAGATGCGGTTTGCGCATGTCGATGATGGCGATATCTGCCTTCTTGCCGACTTCCAGCGAACCGATCTCGTGCTCCATGCCGATGGCGCGGGCGGCATCGATGGTAATCATCTCGAAGACCTTGCCGGGTGGCAGCAGATAGCGATCATGGTTGTGAAGCAGGTGCTGGGTGAACTGTGCGAGCCTTGCGGTCTGTAGCATGTCGAAATGGCGGCTCGGTGCCGCGCCATCGGTGGTGATCGCGACGCGAATGCCCCTCGACATCATCTCCATGATCGGTGTCGAGCGGCCGGGCGGGGCGTGGGTGACATGGGTACCCGTCTCGGCAAGGATATCGATCTCCTCATGCGAGATGCCCCAGCAGTGCTGGAGGTGAATATCCGGCCCTAGCAGCGCATTTTCCTTGTCCTGAAAGGCCATGCGGATTTGGCCGGCAAAGGCATCGGAATGCAGCCGGACGCCCCATTTTCGCGCCGTTTCACGGACGCGACGTGCCTGCATCCGATCGTTTTCGGTCAATTTCACCGCCTGATCCGGGGCGGATGCGTTCGATGGCTCCACGGACGGGACGATCGTAAACGGTGTCAGGAACACCTTGATGCGGCCTTCGGCGCTGCCGTTGAGTGCCTCGATGACCGCTTCCGTGCCTTCCATCATTTCTTCGAAGGCGATGTTGCGCCGCTCGGGTTTGCCGCTTTCCCAGCGGGTGACGGGATGCGGCCAGGGCAGGCCAGACGGGCCGACGCAGATGATCTCGCGCAGGCCGATCTCGCTGTAGGCGCGGGCGTGATTGATGGCGAAGACCGGATCGTCGGCGCGTGGCATCGAGGTGATGATGCTGGCGCCGGTCGTGACCCCGGCGCGAAGCCGTTCAAGACCGGAGACGAGGCCGTCGGCATACCAGTAATCGCGCGTGACATAGTGGTAGTAGGCGGGGGTGACGACGCGCATCCACATCGAATTCGTGTCTGCGGCGATGCTGCGGATCAGCGCATGGCCGGCGTGGCCATGGGCATCGATGAGGCCGGGGATGATCAGCTTGCCACGGCAATCGACGACGTGCTTGTCGGTGTGCCGCGGCGCCRGATCGCCGGCCGTGCCAATGTCGATGATCCTGTCATCCTTGATGGCCAGCGCGCCGTCTTCGATGATGCGTCGCTCGCCATCCACGGTAACGATCGTGCCGTGAAGCAGCAGGAAATTTCCCATGCCGTTTTCCTCCTCATTCAATAGTTGCCAATCTTGGCGATATTTGTGCCAAATTTTGGTCACGATAATTGTCAACAATATCATTGACAATGGAGGCGGGCGAAACAATACTCTCTTTTGCCTGATGGCTCGGCCGCGCAGGCTCACCAACAATCCAAAAAGGGGAAGAACATGTCCCGTGTGAAAAGCTTCATTCTTGCCGCGCTTGCCGCGGCTGCCATTGCAGTGCCCGCCAGCGCAGAGACGCTTCGCTGGGGCGGGCGAGCCGATCTCTATTCGCTCGACCCCTATTCGGTGCCATCGACATCGAACCTCGCCTTCCTCAACCATATCTATGAGGGACTGGTTCGCTACGACCCGGACTTCAAGATCGAGCCGGCGCTTGCCACCGAGTGGAAGCTCATCGACGGCAAGACATGGCGTTTCACGCTTCGCAAGGGCGTGAAGTTTCACGACGGCGCCGATTTCACGGCAGACGACGTGGTCGCATCCTTCAACCGCGCCTCCGACAAGACCTCGCCTTTGCGTGGCAACATTCCGCTGTTTGCCGGCGTCAAGAAAGTCGATGACCATACGGTCGATATCGACGTTACCGCACCGACCGCCCTGTTCCTAAATGACATCACCAACATCTTCATCTTCGACGCCAAGTGGCTGAAGGACAACAACAGCGAGAAGCCGACCGATTTCGCCGCCAAGGTCGAAGGCTATACCACGCTGCACACCAACGGCACGGGTCCGTTCAAGCTCGAAAGCCGCGTTCCCGACAGCAAGACCGTTCTCGTCGTCAATGACGGCTGGTGGGATGAGAAGAAGCATAATCTCGACCGCATCGAGTTCATGCCGATTACCTCTGCAGCGACCCGCGTCGCCGCGCTGCTATCCGGCGAAATCGACCTGATCGATTCCGCGCCGATCCAGGATCTGCCGCGTCTGGAATCTTCGCCGGGCCTCACCGTGAAGAAGCGTACCGAACTGCGCACCGTCTTCCTCAACTTCAACGGCAAGGAAAAGCTGGAAGATGGCCGCCCGAATCCCTTCAACGACGTGCGCGTGCGCCAGGCTGTCGAAGCCTCGGTCGACCGCGACCTGATCAACAAGAAGGTCATGCGTGGCCTCGCGCGTCCGTCCGGTTCGCTGATCGCGCCGGAAATCTCGGGCTACTCCGCCTCGCTCGACACCTACAAACCGGCCGATCCGGAACTCTCGCAGAAGCTGCTTGTCGAGGCCGGCCAGAAGGACCTTGCCTTCACCTACACCTGCATGAACGACGAAAGCATCAACGAGGAGGACATCTGCTCGGGCATCGCCAACATGATGAAGCGCGGCGGTTTCAACCCGACGATCGATATCGCGCCGCGCGCCGTGCAAACGCCGAAGCGCAGCGCCGGCAAGGCCGACATGTTCAACCTCAGCTGGGCGAACGAGCCGACGCTCGATGCCTATTCGCTGCTGGCGCAGGTGCTGTCGACCCGCAAGGGAGCGATGGGTGTCTCCAACTACGGCGGCTGGTCCAACCCGGCGCTCGACACGCTGGTCGATCAGGCAGCGCATGAGCAGGACAACACCAAGCGCCTTGCCTTGGAAGCACAGGCTCTGACGATCGCCAAGGATGAGGTCATGCTGATCCCGCTGCACCAGCAGCCGATTGCCTGGGCTATGCTGGCCTCCGTCAAGAGCGTCGATTTCCGCGCCGACAACAAGCCGCGCCACTGGCGGACACAGATGGGCAAGTAAGGTTTGCTTCCGCAGACCAGACGGAAAGAGCGCCTCATGGCCCCATGAGGCGCTCTTTTTTATGAATTTCAAATAGTTGCTACGATCGTGAGCTTATAATGACATCTGATTTTCTGCATATGCTGACGCTTGGAAAGCGGCCAGAGGGCCGAACGCTTTTGACCGCGGACTGGGTGCTCGCCTGGCGGGATGACAGCCACCATCTGGTGCCGCGCGGCGAAATCGTCATGGAGAATGGCGCGGTGATTTTCGCGGGCAAGACATTCTCCGGCGAGGTTGCGCGGCGTATCGATTTCGGCACGGCTCTCATCAGCCCCGGCCTCATCGATCTCGATGCGCTGTCCGATCTCGATACCTATACGCTGGTGCTCGACAATCAGCCGGGATGGGCGCGGGGGCGCATATGGCCGCGGTCCTATGTCGAGCGCGGACCCTACGAAATGTACAGCCCGCAGGAGTTGGCTTTCCAGAAGCGCTTCGCTTTCGGCCTTCTGCTTCTCAACGGCATCACGACGGCGGCCCCCATCGCCTCGCTCTATTATCGGCAATGGGGCGAAACGGTTGCCGAGTTCGAGGCGGCTGCCGATGCGGCGGGTGAGCTTGGCTTGCGTGTTTTCCTCAGCCCGGCTTACCGTTCCGGAGGCACGGTGCTGGAAGCGCCGGGCAGGATGGTGCCGGTCTTTGATGAGGAAAGGGGGCTGCTTGGCCTGCGCGATGCCGTTTCCTTCATCGAACGCCGGCAGGGCTGCCATGGCGGCCTCGTCAACGGCCTGCTGGCGCCGGACCGGGTGGAAACCTGTACGCTGGAGCTTCTCGAGCGGACGATGGCGGCGGCAAGCGACCTGGATTGCCGTGTGCGGCTGCATATGGCGCAAGGGGCGATGGAGCTTGAGACAATGCAACGGCTGCACGGCGCGACCGGGCCGCAATGGATGGCAAACCACGGCCTTCTCAGCGAAAGACTGATCGCTCCCCACGCCACCCACGCCACCACGCGGGATCTCGAGCTTTACGCCGCGCATGGCGTGTCCATCGCCCATTCGCCGCTGGTATCTGCCCGCATGGGCAGCATGCTTCATTCCTTTTCTGCCTGCCGCAAGCTCGGCATCAATATCGGCATGGCGACGGATACGGCGCCGCCCGACATGCTTATGAACCTGCTGATGGGGCTCGTTACCTGCCGCATCAGCAAAAAGAAACCCGATGCAGTGCTTTCCGCTGACCTGTTCGATGCGGCAACGCTCGGCGGCGCCAAAGCGCTTGGCCGAACCGATATCGGCAGGCTTTCCCCGGGCGCTCGGGCCGACATCGCCGTCTTCCGTCTCGACGATCCCCACATGACGCCCAGCGTCGATCCGATCACGACGCTCGTGCTCGGYGGTTCAGGCAAGGTCACGCAGGCTGTCTTTGTCGATGGGCGGCTTTCCATGCTGGAGGGGAAACTGGCGGGCCTCGACATGCACGAAGCGCGCAAGCAGGCGCAGAGCCAGTTCGAGGGGCTCATTGCCAAGTATCCGGACAGAAGCTGGGAACATCCCCCCGTGGAGGCATTGTTTTCTCCGAGTTATCCTTTGTGGACAGGCAAAGAAGACAAGGAATGTTGAGGAAATGGCGACTTCATCGGCTAATATTGTCTACAATTAAGTTGACAAGATCTGAAACCCTGCTTTAATGGCGGACAACGAGAACAAGGGAGGTTGCGCGAGGAGCGCTCGTCTCGTGGCGGCTGAGGCTGCTGCGATTTGGGCTGCGTGCTGGCCGGTTAGGCCTTGGCATGCGCCCCTAAATGGCCATCCCAACTCTGAACGTCATTGATCGAACCGTCCGGGCAGGGTCTGCCGGAGGCCGGAGCGTAGCCAAGAGGTCACCATGCTGGTTTTCATTATCAAGCGCTTCGGAAACGCAATCCTGGTGATGCTTGCCGTCGCCCTGCTTGCCTTTCTGATCTTCCGGCTTGCGGGCGATCCCGTCGAGCTGATGGTGGGCGAGCAGACATCGCAGGCCGATCGCGCCGAGCTGCGCGAGCGGCTCGGCCTCAACGACAGTCTGCCGACGCAATATATCCGCTTCGTCACCGATGCGGCGCAGGGCAATTTCGGGGTTTCCTACCGCAATGGCCAAAAGGTACTGCCCCTGATTGCGGAACGCTTTCCGGCCACCTTGGAGCTGGTTTTGGTGGCGACCATCATCTCGCTGGTGGTCGGTCTTCCACTCGGCGTGTTGACCGCGATCAGGCGCGGCAAATGGTACGCGGAGGGCCTGCAATTCATCTCCATTGTCGGGGTGTCGTTGCCGAGCTTCGTCGTCGGCATCCTGCTGATTCTCGTCTTTTCCGTGATCATGGGCTGGGCGCCTGCCTTTGGCCGCGGCGACGTGGTGCAGATCGGCTGGTGGTCCACCGGCCTGCTCACCCCCTCCGGCCGTGCCGCGCTGGTCCTGCCCTCGATCGCGCTGTCGCTTTACCAGATCACCCTCGTGATGCGGCTGGTGCGGGCGGAAATGCTGGAAGTGCTGCGCTCCGACTTCGTGAAGTTCGCGCGGGCCCGCGGCATTCCGCGCTGGCGCATCTATTTCCGCCATGCCCTGCGCAACTGCCTGATGCCCGTCGTCACCATGACGGCGATGAATGTCGGCTCGCTGATCGCGTTTGCGCTGATCACGGAGACCGTGTTCCAGTGGCCGGGCATGGGCATGCTGTTCATCCAGGCCGTGACCTTCCTCGATATCCCGGTCATGGCCGCCTATCTCTGCATCATTTCCTTCATCTTTGTTGTCCTCAACACGCTGGTGGACATCGCCTATGCGGTGATTGATCCGCGCTTGCGCACTGCACGCTAAGAAACGGGAGCCGGTTCGATGACCACGGAACTTTCGCAAACGGCCAAGGCCGCCCGTCCCTCGCTCTTCAAGCGCATCCGAAAAAGCGACGTCTGGTGGTCCTTCACCCAGAGCAAATCCGCAAAGATCAGTGCCCTGCTTTTGGCGATCCTGATCCTGACGGCGATCTTCGCGCCGCTGATTGCGCCACAGAACCCTTATGATGGCGCCTCGCTCGATATGTGGAAGGCAGAACTGCCGCCGGTGTGGCAGGAGGGCGGCGAATGGCCCTACCTTCTCGGCACGGATACGCAGGGGCGCGACATGCTCTCGGCCATTCTCTATGGCACGCGCATCTCGATCGTCATCGGCATAGCTTCGGTGGCACTGTCGCTTGTGATCGGCATGACCGCCGGTCTGGTCGCCGGTTATTTCGGCGGCTTCATCGACAATCTCCTGATGCGCATCGGCGATATCACGCTGTCCATCCCGACGATCCTCGTTGCCATCCTGGTATCGACGGTCGTGCGCCAGATGCTGCCGGAAAGCTTGCGCGAGGTCGGGGCGTCCGCCGTGCTCGTTCTCGCCATCGCGCTTTCGGCCTGGGTGCAATATGCCCGAACGGTGCGCGCCCAGGCGATCGTCGAAAGCGGCAAGGACTACGTCCAGGCGGCCAAGCTCATCGGCGTGCCGTCACGGCGCATCATGGCCAATCACATCCTGCCGAACACGCTGACGCCGATCATGGTCGCCGCCACGCTCAACTTCGGCATGGCCATCCTGACGGAGGCGACGCTGTCGTTCCTCGGCATCGGCATGCCGCCGAGCCAGCCTTCGCTCGGAACCTTGATCCGCATCGGCAACCAGTTCCTGTTTTCCGGCTCGTGGTGGATCGTCCTGTTCCCCGTCGTTCAACTCTGCCTGCTTGTCGTGACCGTCAATATGCTCGGCGACTGGCTGCGCGACGCGCTTAATCCGAAACTGAGGTAAGTTCATGCACGATCTTTTGCTCCGCAACGTCAGGCCGATGGCCGGCGAACGCTGCGACATCCTAATCAAGGGCGGGAAGATTGCCGGTTTCGGGACATTCGAAGCTGCACCCGGCATGGCCGTCGAGGACGGCGGCGGCGCGATCGTCGCGCCCGGCCTGATCGACGCCCACACGCATCTCGACAAGACCACCTGGGGCATGCCCTGGCATGTCAACAACCGCGCGGCGATCCTGCGCGAGCGGATCGATTTCGAACGCGAAAACCGCCTTGAGATTGGCATCGACGCCCATCGCCAGTCGATGCGTCATGCAATCGGGCTCGCCGCCAATGGCGCGACCCATATCCGCAGCCATGTCGATATCGACCCGACCCATGGGCTTTCGCTGGTCGAGGGTATCTGGGAGACACGCGAGAAGCTGAACGGCATCATCGATATCGAGATCGTCGCGTTCCCGCAATCCGGCGTCATGGTGATGCCCGGCACGCTGGAGCTTCTGGACGAAGCGCTGCGCCAGGGCTGTGAGGTTCTGGGCGGTATCGATCCCTGCGGTATCGACCGCGATCCCAAGGGCCAGCTCGACATCCTCTTTGCGTTGGCGGTCAAACACGCTGTTCCGATCGATATCCACCTGCATGAGGCGGGCGATCTTGGTGCCTTCACCATGGAGCTGATTTTCGAGCGCATCCGCGCCAACGGCATGGAAGGCAAGGTGGCGATCAGCCATGCCTTCGCGCTCGGCATGAACGACTATCTGCGGGTCGGTAAGCTGATCGAGCAGATTTCCCACCTTGATGTCGCGATCCTGACCACCGGCGCGCCCTCGGCCAGCGTGCCGTCGATCATGCGGCTGAAGGAAGCCGGTGTCCGTGTCGGTGGCGGCTGCGACGGTATCCGCGATACCTGGGGGCCCTGGGGCCAGCCGGATATGCTGGACCGTGCCAAGGTCATCGGCATGAAGAACGGTCTGCGCTCGGATATCGAGCTTGCTCATGTGCTTCACGTCGTCTCGCAGGGCGRCGCCGATGTCATGCGGCTTGAAAACTATGGCCTGCAAGTCGGCTGCAAAGCCGATTTCACGCTGCTGACCGGCGAGACGCTCGCCCATGCCGTCGTCGATATCGCGCCCCGGCCGCTGGTCGTCAAGGGCGGTCGGGTTACTGCCCGCCAGGGCAAGGCCGTGGTGGAGATGCCATGATGAGCGAAGCTATGGCATCTTTGGCGCTCGGCCGCCGTCCTGAAGGCCGCACGCTCCTTACCGCAAGCTGGGTCGTCGGCCACAAGGATGGCAGCCACCGTCTTTTGCGCAACGGCGAGGTGGTCTTCGAAAATAGCGAGATGCTTTTTGTCGGCCACCGCTTTCCTGGCGAAGTGGCCCGGCGTATCGATTTCGGCAATGCCCTGATCAGCCCCGGCCTGATCGATCTCGACGCGCTTTCCGACCTCGACACCACCGTTCTCGGCATCGACAATCATCCTGGCTGGGCCAAGGGCCGTGTCTGGCCGCGCTCCTATGTGGAGGCGGGGCCCTATGAGATGTACAGCCAGGAAGAGCTGGCCTTCCAGAAGCGTTTTGCCTTCGGCCAGCTTCTCCTGAACGGCATCACCACTGCCGCCCCCATCGCTTCGCTGTTCTACCGTGAGTGGGGCGAAACAGTGGCCGAATTCGACGCGGCAGCCGATGCTGCCGGCGAGCTCGGCTTGCGCGTTTACCTGAGCCCGGCCTATCGCGCCGGCGGCATGGTGCTGGAAGAGCCTGGACGGATGGTGCCGGTCTTCGACGAGGAGCGCGGTTTTAAGGGGCTGAGCGACGCAATCGCCTATATCGAGCGGCAGAACGGCAGCCACGGCGATCTCGTGCGCGGCATGCTGGCGCCCGATCGGGTCGAGACGTCGACGCTGGCGCTGCTGCAGCGCACGGACGCCGCCGCCCGCGATCTCGATTGCAAGTTCCGCCTGCATATGGCGCAGGGTGCCATGGAAGTCGATACGGTCCACGCCTTGCACGGCTCGACCGCGCCGGTCTGGCTGGCCAAGGCCGGCCTTCTCAGCGACCGGTTGATCGCACCGCACGCGACCAACGCGACCGAGGAAGACTTGGCGCTCTATGCGGCAAACGGCGTTTCCATCGTACATTGCCCGCTGGTTTCCGCTCGCGGCGGCAGCACGCTGAATTCGTTCTCTTCCTGTCGCAAGCGCGGCATCAACATCGCCATGGGCACCGACACGACGCCGGCGGACATGCTGATGAACCTGCTCGTCGGGCTGATCACTTGCCGCATCAACGATCGAGCGTCGGATCAGGTGCGCTCAGCCGATCTCTATGACGCTGCGACGCTCGGCGGCGCCCGGGCGCTCGGCCGCTCGGATCTGGGCCACCTGTCGCCGGGTGCCCGCGCTGACATCGCCGTCTTCGATCTGGACGACACGGTCATGGCGCCGTCCATCGATCCGATCACGACGCTGGTCACCGGCGGTTCCGGCAAGGTCACTCGCGCCGTCGTCGTCGACGGCCGCATCTCCATGCTTTCGCGCCAGGTGGCGGGCATCGACATGGAGAAGGCGCGGGTGCAGGCGCAAACCCAATATGACACGCTGATCGCCAAATATCCCGAGCGAAGCTGGGCCAATCCCCCGGTTTCGGAAATCTTCCCGCCGAGCTATCCGATTGAGGTGGACGCAAATGGGTGAAGCAGAACAAACGGTCATTGATGTCCGTAATCTCAAGGTCGAGTTTCCGAGCCGCCGCGGCACGGTCACGGCGCTGTCAGATATCAACCTTTCCATTCGCGCCGGCGAAATCCTCGGTGTCGTCGGCGAATCCGGAGCCGGCAAGTCGATGACGGGCCTGGCAATCCAGGGCCTGCTCGAGCGGCCCGGCCATATCGCCGCCGGCGAAATCTGGCTTGGCAAGCGTCGTATCGATACGCTTGACGACCGGGCAATGGAAAGCATTCGCGGCCGGGAGATCGGCGCGATCTTCCAGGATCCGCTGACCTCGCTCAATCCGTTGTTCACGGTGGGCGCGCAGCTGACGGAGACGATCCGCCAGCATCTGTCGCTCGGCAAGACCGAGGCGCGGGCGCGTGCCGTGCAGCTGCTGCGCGATGTCGGCATTCCTTCGCCAGAGGAGCGGGTCAATCACTATCCGCATCAGTTCTCCGGCGGCATGCGCCAGCGCGTGGTGATCGCGCTCGCGCTCGCGGCATCCCCCAAGCTCATCATCGCCGACGAGCCGACCACGGCGCTCGACGTCTCGATCCAGGCGCAGATCATTTCGCTGCTGCGCCGGCTCTGCAAGGAGAAACAGACGGCCGTCATGCTCGTGACCCACGACATGGGCGTGATTGCTGAAGCCGCCGATCGCGTCGCCGTGCTTTATGCCGGCAGGCTCATCGAGATCGGTCCGGTCGAACAGGTGCTGCATGCGCCGCGTCATCCCTATACGCAAGGGTTGATGGCCTCGATCCCGTCGCTTGGGGCGCGGGTGGAGAGGCTTAACCAGATCGACGGCTCGATGCCGCGCCTCGACGCCATTCCGACGGGCTGCGCCTTCAATCCGCGCTGCGTGTCGGCCGGTCCGCGCTGTCTGCGCGAGAGGCCTGAACTGATAGCTGCCGGAGAGGGCGCCAGCGCCTGCTGGCTCAATGCGGGAGGAACAGCATGACCGCTCAGAAAACGCCGGCCCTGACCGTCAACGGCCTGGTCAAGACCTTCGACGTTTCGGCGCCCTGGCTCAATCGTGTCATCGAGCGCAAGCCCCGCCAGTTCGTCCAGGCGGTGAACGATATCGACTTTACTGTCCCGGCTGGCGGCTGCCTCAGCATCGTCGGCGAGAGTGGCTGCGGCAAGTCCACAGTCGCGCGGCTCATCACCGGCCTGCACAGGCCGAGCGCAGGCGAGGTTCGTTTTGCGCCGGGCCGCTCGGGCGCGCCGCTTTCGGCCCAGATGATTTTTCAGGATCCCTATGCCTCGCTCAATCCGCGCTGGCGGGTGAAGAACATCATAGCCGAACCGTTGCGCGAGCTGAAGCTGCGCGAGACGCAGGCCGAGGTCATGGAACGCGTCGAGGAACTTTTGCTGACCGTCGGGCTTTCCGCCTCGGACGGCGAAAAATTTCCGCACGAGTTTTCCGGCGGCCAGCGTCAGCGCATCTCCATTGCCCGCGCTCTGGCGAGCGAGCCGGAATTCCTTGTCTGCGACGAGCCGACATCGGCGCTCGACGTGTCTGTGCAGGCGCAGGTCCTGAATCTCATGCGCAGGCTGCAGGACGAGCTGGGCCTGACCTATCTCTTCATCAGCCATGACATGAGCGTGGTGCGCCACATGTCCGATCGCATCGCCGTGATGTATCTCGGGCGCATCGTGGAGGAGGGGAATACCGAGGAGCTTTTTGCCCACCCGCGCCACCCCTATACACAACTTCTCCTGCAGACTATTCCCAATATCGCCAAACCGCAGCGCGACCGGGAACCGGCCAGCGGCGAAGTGCCGAGCCCGCTTAAACCGCCGTCCGGCTGCACCTTCCATCCGCGCTGCCCGGTTGCAACGGCGCGGTGTTCGGCGGAAGTGCCGGCCGTCCGCACGCTTTCAAACGGGACGCGCGTCGCTTGCCATCTCGTCATGGAAGAAGCGGCTACAGCGCCGCGCGTCATTCATGACGCACAAGGGGCGCTGTAAAACTTTAAATTTGCTGCATAATTCTTCCTTAAATCGATTCCGAATTAAGGAGTTGTGCAGTCGTGCGTGACGCCCTGGGTCAGGCGAGGGCGGCGCGYAGGTCGTGGGAAAGGTCGCGGATCTCGCTGAGGTCGAGTTCGGATTCGACATGCTCGAGATGATGGGCCATCAGGCGCGTGGCCTTCTCCGCATCGTTGTTGGTGATCGCTTCGACGATTTCGGCATGCTCGTCCGGCCCGCAATTGAACCGGTTGGTGTTGCGGTAGACGGCAGTGATGAGCGACGATCGGGAGATCAGGTCCCGCATGGTCGTAAACAGGAAGTCCGAGCCGACGGTTTCGGCGAGCAGCAGGTGGAAGCCGCCGGAAAGCTTGATGATGTCGGTGGTGATATCCTGGGCGTTGGCAATGCGCTCCTTGGCGACATGGTCGCGCAGGCGCTTGAGGTCGGGCTTGGAAACCGATCTGGACAGCCGCTCGACGACGCAGCGCTCCACCGTGCGGCGCACGAAGAAGACGTCGCGGGCTTCCTCGACCGAAGGCTTAGAGACGAACGCGCCGCGATTGGGGATGATGGTGACCAGACCGTCGCGTTCCAGAACGGTCAACGCTTGCCGGATTCGGGCGCGGCTGACATTGAAGATTGCAGCCATCTGCTCTTCTTTCAGCTGGACTCCGGGACGGAGCCGGCGCTCGGCGATCGACAGCCAGACTTTCTCGACAATTTGCTGTGTAGACGGGCCGGTTTGCTCAGCCATGAATTTCACTCCCAATTGGGGTTAGACAAGCGCGAAGCGGCAGAAAAAGTCAACTGCAACAATAGGATTTAGATTGCGGAATTGTCAACAATGTGAAATTATATTGTAGATTATTAAATCGGGAATGTACCATGGAATTCGACTTCACCGAGCTTGAGCCGCTCAGCCGCTACCGTTTGCTGACGAATTTCATCGGACCGCGGCCGATTGCCCTGGTGACGACCCGCTCAGAGGCCGGCCATAGCAATGCGGCGCCGATGAGCTTCTTCAATGTTTTCTCCCATGATCCGGCGATCGTGGTGCTCGGCATCCAGCCCCGCCTGACCGGTGAGGAAAAGGATACGATGATGAATATCCGTCGCACACAGGAATTCGCCATCAACATGGTGGACATGGCGCTTTCGCAGCAGATGCTGGTTTGCGGCCTCGGTTTTGACAACGAGGTCGATGAACTTTCCATGGCCGGGCTGACGGCAGCCGCCTGCAGCCAGATCGACGCAAGCTATGCGGCGGAATCGCCTTGCGTTTTCGAATGCCGCGTCGAGCGGCTCATCGATTATCCGCGGCGAACGCTTGTTCTCGGCGAGGTCGTTCACATGCATGTGCGGCGCGAATGCCTGGACGCGGAGGGACGCTATGTCGACCCCGAAAATTACCAGCCCATCGCCCGGCTGCACGCCGACAACTACATCACCTCGGATCGCCAGTTCGTCCTGAAGGCTCCGCCGATTGCCGATTTCATCAAGCCGCAGGACGACTAAGGGCTTCGAAAGGTTCGACTAAATGCACATCCGTCTGATCAATCCGAATTCCACTGCCTCGATGACCGCCCAGGCGCTGGATAGTGCCCTGCGCGTCAAGCAGAGGGATACGAATGTCTCGGCCGTCAATCCCCTCAACACGCCCGTCAGCATCGAAGGCAGCGCTGATGAGGCCATGGCAGTGCCGGGCATGCTCGATGAAATCCGCAAGGGAGAGCTGTTGGGCATCGATGCCTATGTGGTGGCCTGCTTCGACGACCCGGGCCTGCATGCGGCGCGCGAAGTGGCGCGGGGACCGGTGATCGGTATCTGCCAGGCGGCGGTGCAGGTTGCCATGACCATCAGCCGCCGCTTCTCGATCATCACAACGCTGCCGCGCTCGATCTCCATCATCGAAGACCTGGTGAGCGACTATGGCGCGGAACGCTATTGCCGCAATGTCCGCGCCATCAATCTTCCTGTGCTCGGATTGGAGGAAAATCCCGAGGAAGCTGAATATCTGCTGATCCGCGAAATCGAGGCTGCGAAAAAGGAAGACCGGGCCGAGGCCATTATCCTTGGTTGTGCAGGCATGTCCGCCTTGTGCGACCGGCTGCGCGATGCAACCGGAGTCCCCGTCATCGACGGCGTGACTGCGGCGATCAAGCTTGCAGAGGCGCTGGTTGGGGCTGGCTACAGAACCTCCAAGGTCAACGGCTACGATTATCCCCGCGTCAAGGAATCCAAGGTTGCGGCCTGCGTCTGAGCGCGGGCCGGTGCTGATCGCCTCATGGGCGGTAGAACCTGCTTTCAGCCTAACCGCACCCAATCTACGGCTTCGAGCACATAGGGGGCGAACAAGAAATCCCGGATTTCGCTGATCTGGCTTTGCGACCAGCCGATCAGAACAAAATGCGCAGGCCTTTCCATCGGGCCGGTGCTGTCGAAGACCAGCATGGCCGGCCGTCCTTCAACCGCGCCGAGGGCGAACTGCCATTGCGTCACTTCCGCATAGCGCGCGAAATAGGGAACGATCTTGTCACGCCCTTCCAGCTGCAGCCTGTTCACCAGATCGAGCTTCACGTCATCGGCGAGCATGGCGCGGATCGCGTCGAAGTCGCCGGTTTGAAACAGGTGGACATAGGCGGTGGTCTTCACTCGGTCCGGATCGGACATCATGGGAAGTCGCGTATCATCGGGCTGCTGGGCCAGCTGCC
Source organism: Pararhizobium sp. P1_E7 (assembly GCF_056405855.1). Lineage (NCBI taxonomy): Bacteria > Pseudomonadati > Pseudomonadota > Alphaproteobacteria > Hyphomicrobiales > Rhizobiaceae > Pararhizobium > Pararhizobium sp. P1_E7. Next base: position 21,721 of record NZ_JBFUBH010000035.1, read on the forward strand.
GCAGCGTAGCGCGCCCGCGCTGAAGCGCCGATTTGGCGGCTGCCGGAGAACACCCTGCGATGCTTGCGATCTCGTCGATCGAGTGCCCCAGAACCTCCTTGAGGATCACGGTGCAGCGTTGAAGTTCAGGCAGCCGCAGAAACGTCTGAAAGCTGATCGCGACGATGTCCGCCTCGGGTGTGGGGGCCGCTACGACGTCTTCGGTCAGCGGAACGACGGTGTTCCTTGACCGGCGGCGCAGGAAATCGAGGCTCGTATTATGGGCGATACGCAGGTGCCAGCCCTCGAGATTTTCGACAGCCGTGCCTTCCGCCCGCGCCCGCAGAGCCTTGATCAGGGTGTCCTGCAGTATATCTTCACCGTCCACGGTCGAACCGGTCATGCGCGCACAGTAGCGATGAAGGCGTGGCCGCAGCGCTTTCAGGCGATCTTCGAATTCATCGGGGTTCATGTATCGGGACCTACTGCGCTTCCGCGCTTTGCTCCGCCAGGGAGTGGACACCAATGTCGATGAGAATCTCCGACAGGGCGGCGGGTTGTGACAGGAATGGCGAGTGGCTGCTTTCCAATGTGTGGGTAGTTGTCTTGCCGCCGATGGCGCTGTCAACCGTCGCAATCATGTGATCCTGACCGGTCAACGGAACGGCGCGATCCTGTGTGCAGCGGATGTAATGGCGCGGCACCGCGCCAAATCGTCCAGGCGTAATTTCCGATGGGGCGAAGGCGCCGGCGTTCGGCTCGTCACAATGAAGTTGCGACGCCATAACCGCGAAGTCTGCCTCGGACACGTCGCCATAAAACGCAGCCTTGAGCAGCGAGCTGTAGGTCTCGTCGGTTGATCGACCATTGATTCTTGTCGCGCCGATGGCCACGGGATCGCCCAGGAATAGCTGAGGCGCCAGCGCCGAAGACATGGTTTCATGCTGGAGCATTGCGAGCAAAGCCATGCCGTTCGGCACCATGAACCCGGCAAGGTATACGACCGCAAAAAGTAGGTCCGGAACCTGCTCGGCGACCGCCGAAATCGTCATTCCGCCGGCGGAATGCCCGACCAGGATGACCTTTCCGTCACCGAGTGACGCAGCTTCTTTTACCAACGCAACGACCGCCTGCGTCCGCTCCTCCTGCGTAACGCCGGCCACGGGTGACCACTCGGCAGCGAACGCCGCGGGGTCAAACGGGCAAAGACCGAGCGACGTTGGTGCTACCGTATTCACTCCCGCGCCGGGAAGGTCGAGCGTCAAAGCCGGAAAGCCGTTGGCTTCAAGCGCTGGCGCAACTCTGTCCCAGGCCGAATGGTTATGCCACCCGCCGTGGATCAGGACAAAAACTGCTTTGGTTGCCGGCATCTCGGTCCTCTTCATCTGATCTTGCGATCTTTGCGACTTGTATAAGCGGTGGCCTGCCATTTCACCGCCATTTTGCCTCCCCGCCCGCCTGTCCCTCGGGGCTTGCAAACGCCCTTTCGATTGCTCCGAGGTCGTCAAAATACAGCGTTCCGATCCGATGAATATTGGAGGTTCCCGCCAGTGTAGCGATGGGGCCGTCGCTGACCTCATATCTCCGCAGCCCCGAAATCTTCTTGGCGAGGGGAACGTGGATTTCGAAATAATGCCGGTCAAATGCCTCGACGTTGTCGGGAGTCCTGTAAATTACGAGCATCCGAGCCATTGCGGCTTCTCCTCCCTTCACCGGTTTTCGCTCAACACCGCCGAGCCCACGATCGAGTCCAGGCTCGCCAGCTCAAGAATCTTCGGGAAATAGGCTTTCATGCGCGGATCGCTGCGCATAGCCTCGACAGCTCCGGTGGTTTCCCATTCGGAGTAGATGACAACGCCGGCGCCGTCCTGTGCCGCGATCAGCCGGGTCGTCTTCCAGCCGTGGAGCGTGCGGATCACCGTGTCGGTACTCTGCTTCAGGAGCGCAATCAGCGCATCCTGCTTGCCGGGTTCGACCTTCAGCATATTGATCAAAATAACGGGTTCGTCGGACATGGCATGTCTCCTTCTGTTTCGAACACACCAAGGACGACCCGAAGGGTGAAAACGGATCGCGACTTCGAAGATTTTTTTGGAGATCATCTGCCAGGCGTGTGCTTGCCGAGTTTTGCAACGACAAGCGCAGTTGCCGGTCCGGCTGCTAAAACGCCGGGGGCGCGTTCGGGAAGCAGCGCGCATTGCCAGGGAGGTGGGCCAGTGAGATGGGCCAAGGGCACGGACGACGGCATGGAAGAACTAGAGCAGATGCTCTTCCACGCTCGCCGCTCATCCGACGAATGGAACGACTTCCTCGACAGCTTTGTCGACGACGAACAGCTCGTCGCTCGCATCAAAGCAAAACCGCTGCGGTAGCAATCGGGCGGTTACATATGTTCTCAAATGACGGACAGATTCGCTGCCTTCGTGGCGTGATGCCAAAACGATCAAGCCCCGGTGTCTCGCGATGCCGGGCCTTAGATGCATCAGTTGGCCATATCGTGAAGGAACGCTTCAAATTTTGGCCAGAACTGGTAATCAAATACAGTTTCTTTATCGAGTTTTAGCTGCCGTGCCATGCCCATGCATTCACTGGTGTTTAGTTTGATCGTTTTGCCAGACTTGATAAGCTCTAAAAACAGCCCTTCGAAAGCCATTTCATATTCTCGATTATCCAGATAAAGCCCAATGACCTCAACGGATTCGGCATCGAGATCTGCTCGTGACATCGTGCTTCGCACAAACTGATCGATCTGCTTGAAATTATCACTATTTGTTTGCCACCACGGTATGTATCCGTCTTCACCCGCGAGGATGGTGGTATTCCCACTTTCGAAGTCACCGGATTCAACTGAAATGAGACGATAGCCTAGTTGGTCTCCCAGTTGGCGCATGTACGCAATTGTTTCGCGGACAGCCGGTTGATCAGTTGAGACCGATTTGTATGCGACAATCTCGCATTGTCCGCTGTCGGATACAGCTAATCCCTCTTTTATGAGCAGCACAACCATTCGGTCTTCGTCCTCGTCGCGTGAACAAATGAAACGCCCACCAATAGGAGCCATTGAAGGTTTTAGGCCAGAGCTCAGTTGAGCTATCTCTTCTTTGTACTCAATCCAGCCAGATGGCTTTGTTAAATTCATATCAGCAAACGCTAAGGCTGGCGCAACGAACCAGACGGCAATAAGAAATGTACCCCGGAGTTAACGTACCAGCCAGCCGCCATCGACCGGGACGGTGATGCCGGTAACGTAGCTGGAGGCAGGGGCCGCAAGAAACAGAACCGATGTGGCGAGATCGTCCGGCGTGCCCCAGCGACCCATCGGGATGCGGGTGGAGATCTGGGCGTTGCGGTTCTTGTCGTTGCGCAGCGCTTCCGTATTATCCGTTTCCATATAGCCGGGCGCGATGGCGTTGACAGTAATGCCGTGCGGCGCGAGCTCGTTGGCCATGGCTTTGGTCAGGCCGGCAATGCCGTGTTTGGAAGCCGTATAGGCGGGCACGCGAATGCCGCCCTGGTAGGAGAGCATCGATGCGACATTGATGATCCGTCCGGCCCGCTTGGTTTCGACCATGTGCCGGGCAACGGCCTGCGAAAGCAGGAAAGCCGACTTCAGGTTGACGTCGATGACGGCGTCCCAATCCTCTTCCGAATGATCGAGCAGATCGGCCCGGCGGATGATGCCGGCATTGTTGACGAGGATATCGATGCCGCCGAGTGCAGAGGCAACCGAGCCGATGATCTCTTTCGCGTCGAATTTCTGCGATAGATCGATTTCGAGTGCGTGAAAACGCCGGCCGGTCTGGCGGACGGCTGCGGCCGTCTCCGGCATCGGGCTGGAGCCGAGGGCAGCAATATCGGCACCGGCGCGAGCGAGTGCCAGCGCCATGCCCTGGCCAAGGCCCGTTCGTGCGCCGGTGACCAGCGCCACCTTACCGGAGAGATCAAACAGCATGATCAAGGCGTAGCCCCTTCTCGTTGAACAGATGCAGCGGAGCCGATGACAGCGACAGGTGGATATCCGCTCCCGGCGTCAGATTATGCTGCCCCTGTGCGACGACCAGGATTTTCTGGCCGGCGACATCGGTGTRGACGATGGTCTCGGAACCGAGCGCTTCGACCAGCTTGATCTTGGCCGCAATACCTTCACCGCCGTTGCCGATCGAAACATGCTGGGGCCGGACGCCGAGTGTGATGGGGGAGCCGTTGGCAAGGCTGCTTGCGGCCACCGGCAATTCCAGCCTGTTACCACCGGCGAAGGTGGCGACGGCCTTGCCGGAGGATGACGGCCCCACCGAGCCTTCGAGGAAATTCATGTGCGGCGAGCCGATGAAGCCCGCGACGAAGCGGTTTGSTGGTGAATTGTAGAGTTCCATCGGTGTGCCGATCTGCTCGATACGGCCGGCGCGCAGCACAACGATGCGGTCGGCAAGCGTCATCGCTTCGACCTGATCGTGGGTGACGTAGATCATCGTCGCCGACAGCCGGGCATGCAGGGCCGCCAGCTCGGCGCGTGTCGAGCCACGCAGTTCGGCATCGAGGTTGGACAGCGGTTCGTCGAGCAGGAAAGCGACAGGACGGCGCACGATTGCCCGGCCGATAGCGACACGCTGGCGCTGGCCGCCGGAGAGCTGGCCGGGACGGCGGTCGAGATAGTGCTCGATCTCCAGCATGCGGGCGGCCTCGGCGATGCGCGTGGCAATCTCGGCCTTCGGCATCTTGGTGTTTTCCAGGCCGAAGGCGAGGTTCTGGCGCACGCTCATATGCGGATAGAGGGCATAGGATTGGAAGACCATGGCAAGCCCGCGATCGGCTGCGGGGATGGCGTTGACCACCTTGCCGTCGATGGCCAGTTCGCCTCCGGTCGGCTTTTCGAGGCCTGCGATCATCCGCAGCAGCGTGGACTTGCCGCAGCCGGACGGGCCGACGAAGACGACGAATTCACCGTCGGCAATCTCCAGATTGATGTCATGGAGCACGTCGACTGCCCCGAAAGACTTTGCGACATTGGTGAGTTTGATATGTCCCATGATGAACCCTTATTTCAGGCCGGTTCCGGCGATACCGGTGGTGATGAAGCGCTGCAGGAAGAGGAAGACCAGAACCACGGGGATCATGGTCACGACGGTCATCGCCAGGATGAAATGCCATTGCACGTTAAGCTCGCCGGAATAGATGCTGAGGCCAACCTGCAGGGTATAGAGCTCCTTGCGCGACAGGACGATCAGCGGCCAGAGGAAGTCGTTCCAGCGCCAGACGACGGAGAAGATGGCGAGCACGGCGAGCGCCGGTGCTGTCAAAGGCAGGATGATCCGCCAGTAAATCTGCCACTCCGATGCCTTGTCCATCCGCGCAGCGTCCAACAGTTCGTCGGGAATGGTCAGCATGTACTGGCGCAGGATGAAGACGCCGGTGGGCGTTGCCACCGTCGGCAGGATTACGCCCCAGAGGTTGTTAAATAGGCCCAGCGCCGAGACGATCGAATAGAGCGGCACCATGATGACCGACAGCGGCACCATCAGTGTCGCGAGGATGAGGAGCATAGCAAACGTCCGGCCACGGAACTCATATTTACTCAGCGCGAACGCCGCCATGGAATTGACCACCAGCGTGATCAAGGTTGCCGTCACCGTGACGAAGACGGAGTTCCAGAGGTAGCGGACAAAATCGAAATGAGTGAAGGGCTCGGTATAGTTCTCGGTCGCAAACGACATCTCCCGGACCGGCGTGCGCTTGGCTATGTTGACCTTGACGATCTCGGCCGGCTTGCCGGGATCGACCATCTGGCTGACGGTGCCGATGCGGCGAACTTCGGCAAGCGTTGCGGTGCTGCCGTCCTCAAGCGTTACCGTGTAAAGATCGAGCGGCTTGTCATAGCCCTCGACCGTCACCTTCTGGGTGACATAAGGCAGGATCGTCGGCGGGAATTCGGCAAGCGCGGCAGGCGACTTGAACGACGATGCCGTGAGCCAGATGGCCGGGCCGAACATCACGAACAGGCCCACGATTAGCCAGACCCATGTGACGATATCCGTCCAGTGCCAGCCCTTGCCGCCTTTGCGGCGAAACAGGAATTCGATGGCCCGGCTCATTTGCGGGCTCCCTTCTTTTCGCTGGAACGGCTGAGGCCGAGCTGCATGAGTGTGAGGGCGACGAGCACAATGCCCATCAGGATGGAGGCGGCGGCCGCAAGGCCGGGATTGCGCAGCTGTGCCGCAAAGCCGGTCTCGTAAATATACTGCGTGACAAACAGCGTGCTGGTGCCGGGACCACCGCCGGTCAGAACATAGACTTCATCGAAGATCTGCACGGCGCGGATCAGCACCAGAACGATGACGACGAGCAGGTTCGGCATCAAAAGCGGCAGAGTGATGCGGGTAAAGACGCGCATGGCCCGGGTACCGTCCATCTCGGCGGCCTCGTACAGATCCTTCGGGATGGCCTGCAGGCCGGCTAGAATAATCAGCGTATAGAAGCCCATATGTGCCCAGATCGAGACGCCGACGGTGGCGGCGAAGGCCCAGTTACGGTCGTTCAGCCAGACATGCGGATCGAAGCCGAAGCCAAAGAGGCCGAAATTCAACAAGCCTTGGCGTTGCAGGATCCATTTCCAGATCAGGCCGACGACCACTGGTGATAGCAGCACCGGAAAGAAAAACACCGCGCGCCAGAAACTGCGGGCCATCAGGTTGCGGTTGAGGATCAGCGCGGTGATCAGCGACACAGCGATCATCAGCGAGACCTGCAGGATGACGAACCAGCCGGTATTGCCGACGGCTGTCCAGAACGTGTCCTCGGCGCAAGTATTGGGGTTCAGATAGTTAGAGCAGTCAAACAGTCTTGTATACTGATCGGCACCGACGAAGGTGCGATCCGACAGGAACAGCGCTGTGCCGCCGGTCATCGAATAGGCGAAATTGATGAAGAACGGCAAGAGCACGAAGACGCCGAAGATCAGCATGTTCGGCAGCAGGAAGAACGCCGCCATGCCGCCGAGACCAAACTTCTTTTGGACCCAGCGCAGCGGCGCATCAATGATGCTCATGGCAAGGCGCACCGGCACCATGGCGGTCTCGCCCAAGCTCTGGCCCGTCCGGTTCTGGCTGGATATCTCTGCCATTATCGATCACTTTCCTCTTGCGCGTTGCATGGCGCTGCGGCTCGTCTTCAATCGAAGATGTGAAGCGGGCGGCTGAGCGGGATTGCCCGCCGCCGCCCGCGTGTTCGCACGTTAAAGAGCCGAGTCCTTGACCTTGGCGGCGATATCCGCGTCGATACGGGTATAGGCCTCGTCAAGCGTCATTTCGCCGGCAGCCGCCTGGCTTACACGGGTAACGAGGGCGCCGTAGATCGTGTCAGACCAGGCCCAGCCCGGCAACTTGCGCGCGAGGTCGGCCAACGATGTGGACGCCGTGACGAAGATGCCAAGTGCCGTCTTGGCCTGTGCATCGTCAGTCTTGAAGTCCAGCCCCTTTTCGACCACGCCCTTGTGGGCCGGCAGGAACAGGGTGCGTTCGGAAAACTCCTTCACGACCGGCTCGCTTGCCAGGTAATCCATGACCTTGGCGACGTCCTTCGGGTTCTTCGTGTACTTGATCGCCACGAGGCCGGCGCCGCCCGGCATGCCGGTGCAGTTTGCCGGGCCACAGGGGCTGCCGGTCGCGACCCAATCGAAGTTCGAGCCGATCTTGGTCGAGAAGTTCGGCACCTGCCAGGAGCCGGAATAATAGAACGCGACCTGGCCATTGATGAAGTCATCGGCGCCTGCACGGTAGGTCGAGCCTGCCGCCGAAACCCATACGTCCTTGCTCATCGTGCCGTCTTCGATCCAACCGATGAACTTGGAAATGAAGGTTTTCGAGCCCTCATCCAGCGGTGCCGGCTTGCCGTCAGCGCCGATATAGTTGGCACCGAAGGCGATGTCAGGCGCCGTTATGCGATGCCCAGATCTGTCCAGTGCCATCGGGAAGGGCACCTGCTGGCTTTCGGCGACCTGTTTGGAGGCCTTGGCCCAGTCGTCCCAGGTTGCTTCCTTGCCAGGAAGAGCAACGCCGGCCTGATCGAACAGCGTCTTATTGGCAAAGCCGCCGGTCAGCGTGATCTGCGTCATGAAACCGGAAATCTGGTCGGTGCCGTCGGGCCGCATCCAGTCAGCCTGATCACCGAAATTCGTATCCCAATAGGCAGCATCGGCCACCAGCGGGCGCAGGTCGAGCCAATGCTTGCTCAGCGCCTTCAGGTTGGTGACACGGGCGATATCCGGCCCGTCGCCGGCTTCGAGCTGCACCGGCAGCTGTTCGCGCACGACGCTGTAGGACACGTTGTCGATGGTAACCTTGATATCCGGATTGTCCTTCATGAAGCGGTCGATGAGGTCTTTCAGGACCTCGCCCTCGACGCCATCGGAATACCACATGATGCGTACGTCCCCGGCAAGTGCCGCCGTGGAGGTTAAAAGCCCGACGGCGAATGCCGCGAGCATCGTTCTGGTCCTGGTCATGTCTTCCTCCTCCTGTGGGTGCGGGCCTTCTCCTTGCCCGCATTTGAACGGGCGCCGGCTTCTCCTCGCCGGCGCTTCGCCTTTAGTGTGCGACCAGCATGGCGACCTCGCCTGCGACCGTGAAATCTCTGGGAACGATGGTCCGGCCTTCGGCCTCGACCGATCCGTCCTTGCGGAAAGTGACCGTGCCGTAATCGGGGTCTTCGAGCACCAGCGAACCGCCTGCCGTCTCTGCAACGGACAGCGAGGCGAACCGGCTTTCCATCGCCTCAAGATCAGAGGCTTCGCAGACACGGACGATCCAGCGGGTATTCTGACCGTATTGGCGCAGTTCTGCATTGGCCGAGGGGCCTGTCGTCACCGGCTGCAAATCCGTGCTGCCGAGCAGGATGACCGCGCCGCCGCCGCTGCGAGCCATCGCAAGACGTCCGCGAACGGTGCTTTCGTCGAATTCGGCGACCGGGAACCAGGCATGGGTGAATTCAGGCTGTTCTTCGAAGGTCACAAAGTCGAGTACGGCCAGCCCCCGGTACTGGTGGGCGCGAGGGAGGGTGCCGCACCCACCCCAGAAGGACGGCCGGCCGTACCCGAACTGAATTGTTTCGCCGGGATGGTTGATCCAGACGGCGGCTTCGGGCCGCCTGCCGAGGCGCAGATGCAGGATGGTTTCCTGATAGCCCCATTCGTTCCAGCGATAATGGGCTGCGGAGCCCATGGCGAAATCGCGGCCCTTGTAGTGATAAAGCGCTGCAAACCGGTCCTGGCCTTGGGCAAACCGCCATTCCTGATGTTCGTCCGCCTGATGGCTGGCAACGGCGCTGAGACTTTCCGGCACGACCAAGCCGTGATCGCGCAGGCAGACGGCGAGCTGCGGCAGGGCATGGACGCGGCGGCCGTACCAGCCGGCACCCCAGAGCAGACGCGCGACACCCGAAAGCTCCAGCGAGCGGCCGGCGCAGAGCGTATGCTCATAGGAACGTCCCTGCGCTGCGGTGACCATGCCGTGATGCGCGGAGCGGGCAATGACTTCGCACAGGCGAACGATGCCCTTCTTTGCACGCTCAGCGATATCCAGGTCCGGCGAGAGAGCGGCGAGCGCGGTCAGGCCCTTGAGATCGATCGGGAAATAAGGTGCGGAGTTGAACTCCGCCATTTCCCAGGCTTCGAAATGATCGAGCCAGGCGCGCACGCGGGCAGCACCTGTGGCGCCTTGCTCAGCACCTTTCCGGCCGGAACGGGTGAAGGTTTCGCCAAAGAGCAAGTGTCCAGCGAGATAGGCGGAGGTGTGGAATAGTAGGGCGTGGTTTTCGGAGAAATACCATTGAACATCGTTGCCGGGTTCATCCATCCAGTAGCGGAAGTCGAGGATGGCGCGGTCGATACGGGCGCGGGTTTTCTCGCCGATGTCCTTGCCCCAGACGGTGCGCGACCAGATCAGAGGAACGAGCGAAAAGTCAGCGCAGTCGTGGCAATCCTCGATCGACGGCAGGATCTCCTCGATCATCGCATCGGTATCGGCGCCGCTCCGGCCACTGGCCAGCCGCGCGAAGGCGCGGACCGTATCGCGTTCGGAGAATTCCGAGACTTCGGTCAGCGTCTCGGTGATGCGTTCGGCAATGGTAGCCGGTGCCGTGCCTTGCCGGGCGGTATGGCAGATCTCGATGCCGAGGGAGCGCGATGCAACGAAGTCACCGGCCTTTAGCGTGATACGGAAATGGCGGAAATCAGCGGGTGCTGCTTCCGAAGGGCCGATGACCAGACGCACTTCGCCAGCCTTCAAAACGAAGTCGTAGTCAAAGCGTTCGGTCGACATGAAGTCGCCCTCAACCGTAACATTGACAGCAACATCCACCGGMAGCGGCTCGGCAAGCCGCAGCGTGATGTCGCCTTCGAAATAGGCGGTTCTGTCGAAATGCATGCTTTCGAGGGCAGTCTCGATTGTCTCTGCCACCTTCCCCTCGATCGGCACGGGAACGGCAACACTGGCGGCCGGACCATTGAGGTAATCGAGCTGGAAGAAATAGCGGGCGTCGCGCTCGGCGAGATCATCGAAGAAGATCGTAACCTCGTTCAAGCCTTCCTGCAGCGCCATGTCGAATTCAGCCTTTGCCTCGAGATTGCGGCTATAGGGCGCCATCCARCCSGYTTCYGTGCCGTTCAGCCAGAGGACAGCACCGCCGCAGGTGCCGAGGCGTACCTTGGCGGTTCCGGCTTTTTCTGCTGCGATGAACGTCCGGGCAAAGGTGGCAAGCCGGGTCGGGCGGAACCAGAAGCCGGAGAGATCGAGCCTGGGCGAACCGAACGGCAGCCACCAGCGGGTGGCCTCGAAGGAGCCGCGCACATCCGGGTGCTTGCCGCGATAGGTTTCGGCAAAGATCGTGCGGCAAGGATATTCGTGCGGAATGAAGT
>NZ_JBFUBH010000036.1:0-31603 GCF_056405855.1 Pararhizobium sp. P1_E7
GGATGACGTCGATACCGAGACGATCCTGCCGGTGGAGCTGGTGATCCGCGAAAGCACTGCCCCCTGCCCCTGCCCCTGACACTCTGCCACTAGTCTCGGTTCTCGCCGACACGAGCGAGAACGAAATCATGCTCAACCTCCCAGAAGTCGCCAGCGAATTCGTAAGCCTTGGCACGGTCCGGATTATGCGTGTGCCTGAACTGTGCAAGCAGGCTTTCCTTTACGCCAAAAACCGCGTCCGAGTTGATATAGGGATCGTCGGGGTCGAAGATATGGGTAATCAGCGTCTCGAAGCCGTCGGCCTTGATGATGTAGTGCAGGTGCGCTGGCCGGTTCGGATGGCGGCCGAGGTGATCGAGCATCTGGCCGACCGGGCCGTCATTCGGGATCGGATAGTATTTCGGCTTGACGGCGCGGAACCAGTAGTGGCCATCGGCACCGGTGCGAAAAACGCCGCGCAGGTTGAAATCCGGCTGGATGCCCTGCTGCTGTACATCGTAGAAGCCCTCGTCATTGGCTTGCCAGACGTCGATCAGCGCATCCCTGATCGGTTGCCCCGCAGTGTCGAGAATGCGGCCGCCGATCACCATGTCCTCACCCTTGGCATCGAGGCAGATATTGGCGCCCATCGGCAATTCCGGTGCGCCCTCGACATGGAACGGCCCAAGCACGGTGCTTTCGGATGCGCCCGACGGCTTGCGGTTGTTGATGGCGTCCACCAGCATCGAGACGCCCAACGAATCCGACAGGAGGATGAACTCCTGCCGCCACTCGTTGCACATCTGACCGGTGCGCGTCAGGAACAGGATCGCCTGCATCCATTCGTCCTGGGTCGGCTCGATCTCCTTGACCGCCTCGTGCAGCTTGCGCGTCACGACCTCCATGATCTGCTTCAGCCGTTCGTCCTTGGCGTTCTTGTTGCGACCGGTGACGACTTCGACGGAATTTTCCTCGGTAAAAAAGCCCTTTTCATGCGCGTCCATCACGGTCTCACTTTCCAAGAATGGCTGTTAGCACGCGACGTAGTTCGCCTGCTGGGTCGTCGGCGATCGTCTCGCGGCGCCATGCGACATGGTGATCCGGACGGACCAGCAGGATACCGCTATCGCGGATTTCGCGGATGTTTGCCCAATCGCCGGTAAAATCCTGCCAGTGCTGGCGCGGTCCGATGACATGCGTGGCGATGTCGACGCCGAGTTCCTTGCCGAGACTGCGGGCAGCCTCGACCCAGCCCTGCCCGCCAATGCCGGTCAGCACGGTGAACTTGCCATGGCCGGTGAGATCGAGTGTCGAAACCTTCTCGCCGCTATTGGAAAACACCCAGGCATGCGGCAGCCGTGCACCCGGCCAGCTCGTCTGCTGGCAGTGCAGTTCCGGGTCCTTGGTGAAGGCCGGCTCCGCCTGTCCATCGGTGATCGCAGCACCAGAACGATAACGCTGGTTCATCTCGACGCCGTGGCAATCGAATTCGTAGACCTTGTCGGCAATCGCCTTGCGGATCGCCGCACGCTGCTCTTCGGAGGCGACAGTGTTGTTGCAGCGGGCATCCATGTTCTGCTGCATCTTCACAGGGTCGATGGAATCCAGCAGGCCGAGCGCCTTGAAGATCGGTCCGAACTCCTCGATCGACTTGTTGGCGCGGGTGACAATCTGCTTGGCGACCGGCGCGCGTTCGGCCTGATAGCTATCGAGAAGTTTCGGCCCAGCGGTCCCTTTCAAAACGAAAGCGAGCTTCCAGGCGAGGTTGAAGGCGTCCTGGATCGAGGTGTTGGAACCGAGACCGTTCGACGGCGGATGGCGGTGGGTGGCGTCGCCCATGCAGAAGACGCGGCCTTTCGACATGGTGGTGGCGTACATGTTGTTGACGGTCCAGGTCGAGACCGACTTGATCGTCATCTCGAGATCGGGATCGCCCACGAGGTCGCGAACCACCTTCTTGGCATGCGCCTCATCCACCGAGGGGGCCGGCTGGTTGATGTCGTAGCCCCAGACAATCAGCCATTCGTCCCACGGCCTGACCATGCGCACCAGCCCCATGCCGATGCCGCCGACATCCGCACCCGGCTGCAGCACCCAGTAGAGCACCGACGGGCGATGGGCGACGAGACGCGACAGGTCGGCCTTGAACAGGATGTTCATCGAACCGGCGACGCCCATCTTGCCTTCGAAAGTCAGGCCCGCATGTTCCGCGACCTTTGAATTGCCGCCATCGGCCCCGACCAGATATTTCGAGCGGACGGTAAACTCCTTACCCGTCAACCGGTCGAGACAGGTCGTCGTGACGCCGCCTTCATCCTGCACGTGGCTCAGATATTCCGTCGACATGCGCGGCTGTGTGCCCCGCGAACAGGCCGTCTTGAACAGCAGCGGCTCCATGAAGGTCTGCGGCAGGTCGTTCATCTGGGTCGGCGACGACAGCTGATGCTCGGCGCGCGAAAGCGGGTGCTTGCCCCAGCTCTTCATCCGGCCGATCTCCTCGCCGGTGAGCGAGGTGCAGAAGACGTTTTCGCCCATCAGGTCCTGCTCGGCGGCGAACATGTAGGCCTCGTCCTCCACGTCGCGGCCAAGATCGCGCAGCACTTCCATGGTGCGCTGGTTGGTGATGTGGGCGCGTGGTGTGCTGGCGAGCCAGCGGTAGCGGTTGATAACCAGGTTCTCGACCCCGTAGGACGAAAGCAGGGCTGCGGTGGCAGAGCCCGCCGGGCCGGTGCCGATGATGAGTACGTCTGTGGTAATGTCAGCCATGAGGCCCTCCCTTATGCGTGAGGTTGAGCGGCCCGCCCTTCAGGACGCGGCGAACCGGGAAAAGCTGGATGCCGGTGCGGTCGGAGAACAATCCCCAGAGGCCGCGCGGCGCAAAAAGCATGATGGCGATGCCGAGAAGCCCCAGCATCAGCAGGTACCAGGAGCCAAAATCGGCCAACAGGTTTTGCAGCAGGAAGAAGATGATGACGCCGAGGATCGGGCCTTCGATCGTGCCGATGCCACCGATCACGACGATGAAGATGACATAGGCCGTCCAGTCGGTGACCGAGAAGGCGGCGTCCGGCGAGATCCGTGCCTTCTGCACATAGATCAGCGCGCCGCACATGCCGGTGATGAAGGCAGTGGCCAGATAGACCAGCGCCTTCATCCGCCGCGCATCGACGCCGACGGCGCGGGCCGTCTGCTCATTGTCGCGCACCGCGGCGAGCCCAAGACCCTGTTTGCTGCGCAGAAGGCCGTAAATGAAGCCGATGGTCGCGACGACGAGGATTAGCGCCAGCCAATAGGTCAGCGCATCGCCCGCCTCCGAGGCCTTCATGCCGAAAAGATCGCGCATCATGTTGACGCCAATCATCTCGCGGGTTGCCTCGCGCGGCAGCGATGTGCCCGTGCCGCCGCCAAGCGCCTTCCATTGGGCAAGCAATAGCCGCACGACCTCGGCGACAACCCACGTACCGATGGCAAAGTAGGGGCCGTAGAGCCGGAAGGTGAAGAATGCGGTCGGAATTGCAAGGGCGACGGCAAACACGCCGGCAATCAGAATGGCCACGACCGGATCGACGCCCAACAGGATCACCGCGCCGAACATCGTGTAGGCGCCGAAGCCGACGAAGGCCTGCTGGCCGACCGAGATCAGGCCGGCATAACCGGCAAGCAGGTTCCAGTTCTGGGCCAGCACCAGCATGGTGAGAATGAAGAACAGGTCCTGGATGATGCCGCGCGAAACAATGAACGGCGCGGCAAAGGCGAGCAGCAGCAAGGCGATCACCGCCATTGCGGAGAGCGTCGACGCCCTGGTGCGGGTCTCGACCGTGAAGGAGGGAATGGCCATGGTCATCGCTGCACCTCAATCGACGGCGCGCGGGAAGAGGCCGCGCGGCTTGAACAGGAGGACGCCCAGAAAGGCGAGATGGCCGGCAAGGATCTGCCATTCCGGATTGACCGCAGCACCCACCGTCTGCGCGACACCCAGAATGATGCCGCCGGCCAGCGTCCCCCAGAGCGAACCGAGCCCGCCGATGATCACTGCTTCGAAGGCATAGATCAGCCGCGATGGTCCCGATGTAGGGTCGAAATTGGCGCGCGTGCCGAGATAAAGCGCGGCAATCGTCACCACGACCATCGCAAGTCCGGTCGCCATCGCGAAGATGCGCTGCGGCCGGATGCCCATCAGTCCTGCCGTGACCGGATCGTCCGACGTCGCCCGGAAGGCGCGCCCGATGGAGGTGCGGTAGATCAGCTGGTTGAGGCCGACGATGACGACAACGGCCGAAAAGAAGGTCATCAATGGCATGATACCGGCGGTGACCGGGCCGAGATTGACCGCGGCGCTCTCGATGCTACCCGCGAAAACACGGCGGCTGTCGGCGGAAAACCCTTCCAGCAATCCGTTCTGAATGACGATCGACAGGCCGAAGGTGACGAGCAGCGGCGGCAGGATATCCTTGCCGAGCGTCCGGTTGAGCAGGAAATATTGCAGGCCCCAGCCCATGGCGAACATCAGCGGCATCGCGGCCAGAGCGGCTATGAACGGGTTGAGACCGAGTGTCGTCACCAGCACCAAAATCAGGAAGGCGGCAAGCACGATCAGGTCGCCATGGGCGAGATTGACCAACCGCATGATGCCGAACACGAGGCTGAGCCCCGCCGCAAACAGCGCATAGAGGCCGCCGAGCAGCGCGCCCTGGAGAATAGTATCAAGCCAGTTCATGGTGTTCCGTCCCGAAATAGGCCTTGTGGATATCGTCGCGGCTCAAATCCGAAGACCGGCCGGTGAGCGTCACCCGCCCCTCCATCATGCAATAGACGCGGTCGGCCACCTTCAGGGCCTGGGCAATGTCCTGCTCGACGATGACGATCGACGCGCCGGTTTCGCGGATACGCGGGAAGGCGGCGTAGATGTCGCGCACCACGACCGGCGCCAGGCCAAGGCTGATCTCGTCGCAGAGCAGCACTTCCGGGTTCGACATCAGCGCCCGGCCGATCGCCACCATCTGCTGCTGGCCGCCGGATAGCGCGGTGGCCGGGTTACTTCGCCTCTCCTTCAGGATCGGGAAGAGCGCAAAGATGCTTTCGAGCGTCCAGGGTCCGTCGACCTTGCGGCCATAATTGCCGATCAGTAGGTTTTCCTCGACACTCAGCGACGGAAAGAGCTTTCGCCCTTCCGGCACCATGGCGATGCCGCGCGCGAGGATATCCGGAGCCGCCAGCGCGCCGATCGGCTCGTCCCCATAAAGGATCGACGCCGCCGGATTGGCCAGCACGCCCGAAATCGAGCGCATCAGCGTTGTCTTGCCAGCGCCGTTGGCGCCGATGATGGCGATGGTTTCGCCGGCGCCGACGGTGATATCGACACCGAACAGCGCCTGGAAATCGCCATAGGAGGCAGTCAGTCCCCTGGTTTCGAGCAGCGCCATCAGATTTCGATCCCCAGATAGATTTCCCGGACGTCACGCGAAGCCATGATCTCGTCCGGCTTGCCGATGCCGATGACCTTGCCGAAATGCAGGACCAGCAGGCGCTCAACGACGGAATTCAAGGCATGCAGCACATGCTCGATCCAGATGACAGCTATGCCGCTGGCATGGATGTTGCGGATGGTAGCGACCAGCGAGCGGCATTCGCCCTCGGTTAGGCCACCGGCGATCTCGTCGAGCAGCAGCAGCTTCGGTTCCGTGGCCAGCGCGCGGGCCAGTTCCAGCCGCTTGCGCTGCAGCAGCGACAGGCTGCCTGCCGGCGCGTTGGCTTTGTCGATCAAGCCGGTCTCGACGAGGATTTCGGCACAACGGTCCGACACTTCCGCCTCGCGCCGCCGCGATCCGAAGGCTCCGGCGACCAGGAGGTTTTCGAACACCGTCAGCTTCTCGAAGGGTTGCGGGATCTGGAAGGTGCGGCCCATGCCCGACAGACAGCGGGCCATCGGCGGCGTGCGCGTCACATCGCTGCCAAGAAAGCAGATGCTGCCGCTGTCGGCCGTGATGTTGCCGGTGATCAGGTTGAACAGCGTCGACTTGCCAGCGCCGTTCGGGCCGATGATGCCGAGCGCCTCGCCTTCGCCGACGGCAAAGGAGATCTGCTCGGCGACCGTCAGCGCGCCGAACTTCTTCGAGACCCCGTCAAGTTCGAGAATTGCCAAACCCGTTCCTCCCAAAACAGGCGGGGCCTTCGAGAAGCCCCGCGCCAAAAATCAGGCAATCGCTTCCATCTTGCCGCCGGCCGGAATGTTCGGCGCCGTCTTGTTGTCGGTGATGACGAGATCATAGCCGCCGCCGTCCTTCAGCCGCCACTGGCCGCCGACGAGCGGCGTCTTGGCGATGTTCTTGGCGGCAAACGGCGGCAGATTCTTGCCGTCCCAGGCGATCGGCCCGACCAGAGTGTCAAGCTTGGTCGCGGCAATCGCCTGCGCAACGACATCACTGTCCGTCGGATCGCCGGCGCGTTTCATCACATCCACCGCCAATTCGAACAGCGCATGGGCAAAGCCGATCGGCTGCGTCCAGGGCCGGCTTGTCGCCTTGGTGAAGGCCTCGGCTACCTGCGCCGACGTCTCGCCGGTCAGCGACGATTTGAATGGATGGCTCGGAGTCCACCAGACTTCCGAGGACAGGTTGTGGCCGGCATTCCCCAGCGCTTCCACCGTCTGCGGGAAGAGCAGCGCCTTGCCGATCGATGCGATCTTCGGGGCGAAACCCTGCTGTTTGGCCTGGTTCCAGAAAGTGGTGAAATCCGGCGGGATGACCACGCCGGTGATGATTTCGCACTGGCCGGACTTGAAGGCGTTGATCTGGGCGGAAAAGTCATCCGTCATGTTCTGGTAGCGGCCGGGATCGGTCAGCGCATAGCCCATCTTTTCGAGCACCGGCGGGAAACCGACGACCTTGTCGCCCCAGGCATTGCCGTCGCCATCATTCGGGAAGAGCCCGCCGACCTTTTTGTTGGTCTCGATCTGCGACCACATATTGGTAAAGACGGCGATGACGTCTTCGAGGCCCCAAAAGAAGTGATAGGCATAGTTGAACGGCTTCCACGACGCCGGGTCGGCGGGATTGCCCTGCTGTCCGATGAACCAGGGCTGCCAGGGCGCCACCGTCGAAATGCACGGCATTTCCTCCGCCTCGCAGGTCGTTGCCACCGGATTGGTCGTCTCCGGCGTCGACGCAACCAGAATGAGGTTCACCTCGTCATCGACGATTAGTTCCTTGGCGACTTCCGCCGCCCGGTTTGGGTTCGACTGACTGTCCTTGACGACGACCTCGTAGTTGAGACCCATGCTTTTGGTCGTCGCCAGGAAACTGTCGATGACGAACTTGTCAGCCTCGCCGAAGGCGGCAAGCGGCCCGGTCTGCGGACTGACATAGCCAAGCTTGATTGCCACGTCTTGAGCGATCGCAGGAGCCGCAAGTCCGGATGTCGCGGCGAGCGCACCGGTGGCAGCCGACGTCTTCAGAAATTCGCGTCTGGTAAACATGTTTCCTCCTCCCATTGTCCTCTCCTCCCAGAGAGCGTGATGTTCGTCGTTCGCCCTATGCTGGCCGCTTGCCCTCCCAGGCATCCTGCAGCAGGGCACGAATGGATTGCCGGTCGATAGGCCTTGGATTCCAGTAGGGATTTTCGGTCGCAATCTCCGCCGTGCGATCGAGATCGGCCTCGGTGAGCCCCAGATCCTTCAGCGCCAGCGGCGCGCCGATCTCCTTGGCGAAATCCCAGAGGCCGCCACCAACCGAACCACCGAATATCCTGGCGACCGGCGCCAGCAGCTCGGGAACGGCGACAGCGTTGTAGGCTGCGGTATGGGGCAGCATGATCGCGTGCGTATCTGCATGCGGCGTATCGAACGTGCCGCCGAGTGTGTGACAAATCTTGTGATGCAACGCCATGCCGACCGTGCCGAGCACGGTGCCGCACAGCCAGGCGCCGTAAAGCGCCTCGGCGCGAAGATCGAGCGCTTGCGGCGTGACGATAATGTCCGGCAGGCTGGTCTTGAAGGCCCGCAGCCCCTCAATCGCCATCAGTGTCGAAATCGGGTTGCGGTCCTGCGCATAAAGCGCCTCGACAGCGTGGGCCATGGCATTCAGTCCCGACGTGACGCTCATGCCGACGGGCAGGCCCGTCGTCAGCGCGGGGTCGTAGATTACCACTTCCGGCAGGATACTGGCATGCCGCACCGTCGACTTGCGCCCGCCTTCGGTTTGGCCGAGGATCGGCGTCACTTCCGATCCGGCGTAGGTGGTCGGAATGACGATCTGCGGCAGGTCCGTGCGATAGGCGATTGCCTTGCCGAGCCCGGTCGTCGAGCCGCCGCCGAGAGAGACAACACAATCGGCCTTGGTTTCGGCCACGACCTTCATCGCCGCTTCGGTGACATCAACCGGGGTATGCATAACGGCGCCGGCAAAGACACCGACGGCGAGCGGACCCAGTCGTGCTGCCGCGGCCTCGGCTTCCGTCTTCTGCTGTGGAGTAGCGAGCACCAGGGCACGGCTGCAGCCGAGTTTCTCCACCCATTCGCCGGCGGCGGCACTCTTGCCTTCACCAAAGACGATATGAGCGGGGCTGCCGCTATAAATGAAATCGCGGTTCATGCCTCGGCTCCCTGTTTTGCCCGCACCATGACGAAAGTAAGGTCCAGCCGCCATGATGGCGTGCCCTTGCCCTGCCGCTCGAAGATGCGCACCAGTTCCGGCTTGACGCCGAAGATCGCGTCCTCGGCCAGATGCGGGTCGCTGCCGTCATAGATGTGGGTGGTGATCGTCTCGAACCCCGGCGCCTTGATCACGAAGTGCAGATGTGCGGGTCGGCGCAGCGGATAACCCGCCTGACGGAGCAGCTTGCCGACCGGACCGTCGTCCGGCACTCCGTAGCCGCAGGGCTTGATCGTCCGATAGTGGAAACGGCCTGCCACATCGGTGCGGAAAAGACCACGCAGATTGAATTCGGGCTGAAGGTCCGGTTGCTGGTTCTCGTAAAGCCCTTGAGCATTGGCCTGCCAGGTGATGATCTCGGCATCCGCAACGGGATCACCGTCCAGATCGTGCACGCGTCCAAAGACTTCCAGCTTTTCGCCGATACCGTCGAGTGAGATAGTGCTGCCAAGCGCCAGCTGCGGAACATCGGCGCGGAAGAACGGTCCGCGCACGGTATTGGGCGTCGCCGTTTTCGGGCGGCGTGAATTGATTTCCTCGACCAGCGCCGATGCACCGAGCAGATCGGACAGCAGCACCCATTCCTGGCGCCGCTCGTCGCTGGCATGGCCGACATCGGTCAGGAACTCGATCACCTTGCGCCAGTCGGCCTGGGTCGGCCGCAATTCACGGATCAGGGCATGGAGATGCGTCACCGCTGCCGCCAGAACCTGTGGCAGGGCATCGTCTTTCGATTGCTGAAGTCGCTGCGCAAAAATGTCAGACGAGGTGGTCTCGCTGAAATTCAGCGCCATTGGACCCGGCGTCATGCGTCTCCTCCAGGGCATTGGCTGGTTGAGACTAAATTACCGCGATATCGCGATGCCGTTGATGATTTTATTCCCAGTTAATATATCATATTGTTATGAAGATAGACGAACGTCACCTTGTCCAGCTTGCTGCCGTGGTCAAAACCGGTGGTGTCACCGAGGCCGCCGCCCTGCTCGGCCTGTCCCAACCGGCCGTCTCGCGCACGCTGTCCATGCTTGAAGCCCGGATCGGCGAACCGCTGTTCATCAAGGGCCGCCGTCCGCTGCAGCCGACGCCGTTGGGACGGGCACTGGCCGATCATGGCCAGACCATGATGTCTGCATCGCGCAAGGCTTCCGATGTCGTCGAGAGTTTTCGCGTCGGCAAAAGCGGCCTGGTTCGCGTCGGCGGCACGCCCTTCTTCATGGATGCGCTGATCGCCGGCATGATCGCCGAGTTTCAGAACCTGCATCCGGACGTGCGAATCGACCAGACCTACGGTTATTTCCCGGACCTGCGTGCGGCGCTCAATGCCGACCAGATCGATCTTGCCATCTGCCCGATCGATATCCTTGACGAGGGCTCCGGCCTCGAATTCCATCAGATCCTGCCGGGCCGCAACGTCGTCGCCTGCCGCGTCACCCACCCCCTGCTTTTAAAGCGCAAGCCGCAGCCGGCGCACCTGCTCGACTTTCCCTGGATCGCGCCGCCGCCAGGCAGCCCTCTCCTGGCCGACCTGCGCAGCATGCTGCTCTCGTTCGGCGCAACCGAGATCAAGATCCGCTATTCCGGCGGTTCGCTGATGAGCGTCGTCAACTACATGAAGGCAGCCGACGCGCTGGCGATCATGCCCCACAGCGTCGTCTTTGCATTGCGCAATGAAAAATCGATCACGGCCCTGCCCGTCTCCATTCCGCATCCTGAACGCGCCCTTGGCCTTCTCAAGCGCTCCGACGCCCCCCGTTCACCCGCAGTCGACCACTTCGCCCGCCACATCCGCACTGGCTTCGACAACCTCAAGCACCTGATCAAGCGGCATGAGCAATCGGTGGTCTGGGGGTCTTGAGGAAACTCTACCTTCGGTACGGCACATTGAACGCGGCACAATCAATACTTGGGTGTGGCGCCTTGGTTGCTAGCGTTGCAGCGCACGATTCGAAGTCTGTGTGCCGCTTTTACACCCAAGTCCCGCGCTGCATTTCCACACTCGTTCTGCCGCTCTTGTTCTGGCGCTGTAACGCCTTGGGGTTATATTCGGCCGCCGACTGCTGTGCAGTTTCCAAGAAGATCAATCACAACCTTTCGCGAAGGCGGAGCATTCTGAGATCGCACCGGCGACGAGGCGCTCTTAGCCGCCGGTCGGCTCGACCAGAAATCGCCCGATCCCCTGCTTCGCCACGCATGTAAACCGGATCGTCAATCTCCGCCGCCTCCACGTGATGAGCCGAGGCCCCAATTTTACGTCCGTCCAGTGGGGAGAAGACCACGCAGCACAGTCTCGCTGATCGTTTCGGCGGCATGTGAATAGTCGATTCCCTTGAGTTTGCTTGTGTGCAGAGCATCGCAAGCCAGCGGCTCAAAATCTGCGTAAAACTGAGTCGCCGACCACAGCATGATGAACAGGTGCCTTGGATCTACGGGCAGGAGCTTTCCGGCAGCGATCCAATCCTCGATGACCCTCACCTTTTCATCGGTGACAGTGCGCATATGCTGGCGATCCTTGCGCGATAGGAATTGCGCGCCTCGAATGATCTCGTTGGCAAACAGGCGCGATTCGATGATATTGCGACGGGTGTAGGAGAGCTTGGCCGCGATATAAGACCGGATGGCATCCTGCGGCTCACGGTCTACTGAGATATGGGCGAATGCGTCGTCCCAGCCTTCGATCAGGTGTTCGATGACGGCACGGTAGATCTCCTCCTTCGAAGAAAAATAGTAGTAGACATTGGCCTTCGGAAGGCCCGACGCCTCGGCAATCTCGGCGATGCGCGCGCCGTCGAAGCCCTTTCTTGAAAAGATCTCCGTTGCGGCTTTCAGGATCTCGCGGATGTTGCGTGCACGGATCTTTTCGTCGGTATCGCCCCCATTCTTCGGGGCTCTGGCAGCGGGCTGCTTTGGCATCTCACGTCGCTCGTTTATTCGGGATTATTGCGGTGAAGACGGCCAGTGATTGGCCGGCCGCGCAACCATACCATTTCACACTTCATTGCACACGTCGATATAATCTGACGATCTGGTCAGTTTTTTCGTTTAATAAGTTGACACTTTGGTCAGGTTTTGACTAGCATCGCAGTCAGTGAAAAAGGAGGAGTGTCGAAATGTCTTCGTCACTGAGAAAGGCGATGCGGGAGTTTCTGGATGGGTGGCAGGCAGACGTGCCGCAAGCCTGGCGGGATCTCTGCGCAAGTGCGGCGCCCGACTTTTCAGCTATCGGCGACGACCTCGATCTTGAGATCTGGGAGCCGATCTTCCCTGTTCGCCGCAATCGCCATTTTCCTGGCATGCCCAAGGGCGCGCATCTGTTTCGCGCCTATGATGACATCGCGCCGGAACAAGTCTCCTGCATCATTCTTGGCCAGGACCCTTACCCCGAGCCGGGCTTTGCCACCGGCCGGGCCTTCGAGGCCGGCAACGTTGCCGAATGGCGTGAACTCGACAAGATGTTTTCGCGCAGCATCCGTGCTTTCACGCAACTGATCGTGGCGGCACGCACCGGTGACACCTCCTACGCCAGCGGCTTTTCCGAGTGGCCAAGAACGCTCCGCGATATCGAGCAGGGTTCGGTCGAAATGGAAGCGCCGTCAGCGGTCGCCGACCGATGGGTCCGGGAAGGCGTGCTCCTGTTGAATGCCTCCTTGACGCTGACGCGCTTTCAGGTGGGCATAGATCCGCATCAGTCCCGCGGCCACGTTCCCCTCTGGCGTCCTCTCATTCAAAAGACACTGGCTATGCTGGCAGGCAGTGGCAGACCGATCGTCTTCATCGCCTTTGGCGATGTGGCCGCCGAAGCATTCGCGGCGGCCGGTATTCGCGAGGGGCGCAACGGCAGCGTCGCCGCCATCCTGCGGGATCATCCAGCCCGCGCCGATGCGGTGCTTGAGCGCCCCAACCCCTTCATTCTCTGCAACGACTTTCTAGAGGAAATGGGATCCAATCCCATTGCGTGGTGACCATGGCGCGAAGCGACCATTTCGATTTCATCATTATTGGTGCGGGGTCTGCAGGTTGCGTACTGGCGAACCGGCTTTCGGCCGACCCGGACAACCGGGTGCTGCTGCTGGAAGCAGGCGGCAAGGATCGCAATCCGCTGTTCCGCCTGCCGATGCTGATGGGCAAGCTTTTTCACTCCGGCATTTACAACTGGCACTACCGCACCGAGCCCGAGCCCTATCTTAACGGCCGCTCTCTCTATTGGCCCCGCGGCAAGGTGCTGGGTGGAACCTCAACCATCAACGGCATGATCTACGTGCGCGGCAACCGTCACGATTATGATCGCTGGTCGCAGATGGGTCTTCCAGGCTGGTCCTATGATGAGGTGCTGCCCGCCTTCCGCCGCTCCGAAGGGCACATCGAGCGCGACGACGCCTTCCACGAGAAGGATGGCGAGCTTACCGTCTGCCGCGCGCGCGGCTGGAACAGCCTGTTGGATGTTTTCAACGAAGCTGGCAGCGAGGCCGGCTATCCGCTCAACGATGATTTCAACGGCATCGAACAGGAGGGTTTCGGGCGCTACGATTTCAYGATCCGCAAGGGCAAGCGCTGGTCGACATCCTTTGCATTTCTGCGCCCTGCGCTGTCGCGTCCCAACCTGACAGTGATGACACAGGCCCACACCCACCGCGTCATTGTCGAACAGGGCCGCGCCGTCGGCGTGGAATATCTTCATCGCGGCATGACGCGGAAGGCCTATGCCGAGCGCGAGGTGGTGCTTTCCGCCGGAACCGTCAATTCGCCGCAGACCCTGCTGCTGTCGGGCATCGGCCCCGCCGACGAACTGCGCACGCATGGCATTGGTACTGTGCAGGACCTCCCCGGCGTGGGCAAGAACCTTCAGGACCACGTCGACTGTGTGATGTCCTGGGAGTGCCGCAAGCCGGTGACGCTCTATTCGGATCTGCGTGCCGACAAGCTGACGCTGTCGGTCATCCAGGGCATGCTGTTCGGCGAAGGCATCACCACGACCTTTCCCTATGAGGCTGGCGCCTTCGTTCGCTCGCGGCCGGACCTTGTCGCACCGGATATCCAGCTTCATTTCATGCCGGCTTTGGAGAAGACCGCCAACCTGCACTTTCCGAACCCCTTCAAGCGCGAGACGGTCGAGGCCAACCATGGCTTCACCCTGCGCGTCGGTCCGGTCAATCCGGAAAGCCGTGGCGAAATCACTCTGCGCTCGCCCGACCCGATGGCCGCCCCGAAGATCCTTGCCAATTATCTGCAGACCGACTTCGACATGCGCACCATGATCGACGGCATCAGGCTGACCCGCGACATCATCAGCCAACCCGCTTTCGACGGATATCGTGGCAAGGAATTGGCGCCCGGACCGGCAGCGCTTAACGATGCCGATCTGTCGAAATGGCTGCGGGCGACCGCGATGACGACGTTCCACCCCGTTGGAACCTGTAAGATGGGCAATGATCCGATGGCGGTGGTGGATGCGCGCCTGAAGGTGCACGGCGTCGAAGGATTGCGGGTCGCCGATGCCTCCATCATGCCGATCATTTCCAGCGGCAACACCAACGCACCGGCCATCATGATCGGCGAGCGTTGCGCAGATTTCATTCTCAACAGCTGAAGCGAGACCGGCAATGATCCTGGAACACCGCACCTATACTTTTCGCCCCGGCACGGTCGATGGCTGGATGAAGAAATACGAGGCAGAAGGCCTGCCGGTGCAGAAGCGGCATCTCAACCGGTTCGTCGGCCTCTATGTGTCGGAGATCGGCACCCTGCACACGACCGTGCTGATGTGGGCCTATGAAAACCTTGCAGACCGTGAGGCCCGGCGGGCGGCGATGTATGCCGACCCAGACTGGCAGAAATTCATCGGCGAAATCTGGGCGCTAAACGCCATCGAGCGCCAGGATGTCATGATCATGAACCCGGCTTCCTACTCTCCGCAAGTCTGACGAAGTCCGGGCAGCGGTGCTGCCCGGTCAACCAACCAACCAAAAAAGGGAACAGAAGATGACTGACAATATTTTGAACCAGACTTCGTTCGATCGGCGCGACTTTCTGAAAATTTCAGCCGGCACAGCGGTGCTGGCGCTGGCCGGCGGATTGCTGCCTGCTGTCGCCCATGCCGAAGGCGGCCTAGTCGCTCTCGTTCACACGCAATCGGCAGGTGATAGCGGCCCCGTCGATACGATGATCGCCAATCTGAAGAAACTCTCGGAAGAGAAGGGCTTCGAATATCGTGCCGTCTACGCGCAGGATCCAGCCACCTACGAGACGATCTTCCGCACGCTTTGCGATGCCGGTGCCACCGTCATCGTCTCAACCTTCAATGAAGTGGCCGAGCCCTTCAAGGCCCTGGCGCCGTCCTATCCCGAGGTCAAATGGATCCAGCTCTTTGGCGATCCGATGGAGCCAGCGATCCCCAATGTCGTCACGGTATCTTACGACTATTATCTCGGCTGCTATCTCTCGGGCATTTTCGCCGGGCGGATGAGCAAGTCCGGCAAGGTCGGCTTCATTGGCGGCATTTCCATTCCGCCGATCAACGCGGATTTCAACGCCGTCAAGGCGGGCGCTCTCTCCGTCAATCCGCAGGCAACGGTGACCGTGGCTTTTGCGGGCTCGTTCCAGGACCCGGCGAAGGGTCAGGAAATCGCCGCGCAGATGTTCAATGACGGTATCGACTTCATCCAGACCGATTCAGCTGCGACCGACGCCGGCATCATCGCTGCGGCAAATGAGAAGGAAGGCCGCATCGTCAGCGTTCTCGACAAGGCGCAGTTCCCACAGGGGCCGAAATCGATCAGCAGCATTGTTCAGCTTGACTTCGGCATCTCTCTCTACAACGAAGTGACCATGGCGCTCGGCCCTGACTGGAAGGGCGGAACGCATGAGAAGACCGGACTGGACACCGGCGTTATCGACTTCATTGTATCGCCGCTCTTCCTGGAGCAGGGTCCGGCGGACGTCGTCGCTAAGATCAAGGAAATCATGCCGGAAATCGAAGCTGCCAAAAAGGGCATTCTCGACGGCTCGATTACTGTTCCCTTCAATACGACCATCTGATGAGCTGGCGGGTGGCGTTCGCGCCATCCGCCGTATCAGCCACGTGAATGGGCCTCCTATGACCGATCCTCAAGCCCCGGCGCTTTTGTGCCAGAACGTCTCGGTGACCTATGGGCCGGTCACCGCTCTCGACGCCGTGTCCACCGCATTCGGCACCGGCCTTATTCACGCCGTGGTCGGCCAGAACGGTGCTGGAAAAACCACCTTCGCCCGTGTTGCATCCGGTCTCGTGCGGCCGGCCGCCGGCCATGTGGCGATCGGTGGCCGGGTCATGCGCGGTGGCAATGTCGGTGAGGCACGCGCTGCCGGCGTCGAACTGGTACACCAGAGTTTCGCGCTGCCGCCATCGTTCACCGTGGCAGAGGCCATGGAGTTCGGCGCAACGGGAACCGGGCGGTTCTTCACCCGCAGGAGGCTGTTCGAGCGTTGGCGTCCGCATCTCGAAAGCCTCGACATCTCGGTCGATCTCGGCGCACGGATTCGCGATCTGCCGGTGGAAAGCCAGCAGGGGATCGAAATCGCCCGGGCGCTGGTCACGCAGGCCAAGGTTCTCATCCTCGACGAGCCGACTGCAGTGTTGTCGCCGTCGGGCATCGAGAAACTGTTCGAGCGCGTGCGCCGGCTGAAGGTGCAGGGCGTGACCGTCCTCCTCATTCTTCATAAAATTCGCGAGGTTCTCGCGATCGCCGACACGGTAACGGTGCTGCGCGCCGGGCGGCTTGTCGAAGGTCCGCTGATGACGACGGATGTGGATGGCGCGCGGCTATCCAGGCTCATCATCGGGGAAGCAAGCCGCGGGCTTGCAGCCGCCGATGCGCAGGCGCTGACCGGCGCTGGAACGGTGGAACATGTTTCGACTGTCGCAGCGGTGCCAACGGCGGCACCGGTTCTCAAGCTTTCAAACATCACCACATTTGTCGATCAGGAAGGCCCGGCGCTGCAGGATGTGGATTTTCACGTTCGCCCCGGCGAGATCGTCGGTATCGCTGGCGTCGAAGGCAACGGCCAGCGGACTCTCGTCCGCCTAATCGCGGATTTCGCCAAGGCGAGTCGGGGCGAAGTCCATCTGGCAGGGGACGACATTACCGCCCAGTCCCTCGCTCAGCGCCGTATCAAGGGGTTGCGCATCATTCCCTTCGAGCGCAATACCGAAGGGCTTAGCCTCACCTCCAGCCTGTGGGAAAACTGGACCGCCCGCGCGCTTCTCGAGAAATCGCTTCTGCGTCTGGTCAATCCGGCCGAGTTGCGCAGCGAATGCGACACTGCCTTGAAAGCCTGGAGCGTGCGTTATGCCCATGTCGGGCAGAAGGCTGGATCGCTTTCCGGCGGTAATGCGCAGAAGGTCATTCTGTCGCGCGAAATCGATCCGCATGCCAAGCTGATCATCGCGGCGCAACCCACGCGCGGCCTCGATATCGGCGCCACCGCCTTTGTCTGGGATGCACTGCGCCGGGCGCGCGATCGCGGTTGCGGCATCATCCTGATTTCGTCCGATCTTGATGAGCTGTTCGATATCTGCAACCGCCTCGTCGTCATGTTGTCCGGCCGGGTCGCCGGCACGTTTACGGCTCCTTACGATATTGGTGCGGTCGGTGCCGCAATGACGGGGGTCTCCCGGTGATAGAGCGCCTTTCCTTTATTCTGCGCAGCCTGATCTTCGTCGTTTTGGCCTTGGTCCTGTGTGCCGCCGTCTTTCAGATTGCCGGTTATTCCGCGTCCATGGTTCTGACCAATGTGGCGGACGGCGCATTCCTGCGGCCCGGCGCTATGGCGCAGAGCCTCCGATGGGCGCTGCCGCTCTTCATAACCGCCGTTGGGGTCGGTATTTCGTTTCGCGCCGGGTTCTTCAACATCGGCGCGCAGGGCCAGTTCTATGTCGGCTCCATTTGCGCCGCATTCGTTGCCGAATGGCTGTCGGGTGCTCCAGCTTTCGTCGTCATTCCGGCATGCATGTTCGCTGGCGCGGCCGGTGGGGCAATGTGGGCGTTTTGGCCGGGCTACCTTCGCATCCGCTCTGGAACCGATGAGGTCATCACCACGCTGATGGGGAATTTCATGGCCGGCCTGCTGCTGGTCTATGTCACTTCCGGGCCGCTCAAGGACCCGTCGGGCTCCGGGCAACAGGCCTCCAGCCGGCCGCTTGAGGCCGCCTATCGCATCTCGACGTCGTCGGGCCTCTCAATCACGATCATTGCAATTGCTGTGGCCGTCGGGCTTGCCATGTGGCTGCTCGTCAACCGCACGACCTTCGGGATGCTGGCAAGCCTCGCAGGGCGTAATCCGGTGATGGTGCGCTGGCAGGGCGCGCTTCTCTGGAAGCTCGGCATCACCAGCTTTCTGTTGAGCGGTGCTTTGGCGGGTCTTGCCGGAACGATCGAGCTCATGGGACCGAACGGGCGCATCGCCAGCGGCTTCCTGCCGGCACATGGGTTCACCGCGATCCTGATTGCCCTTGTTGCCAACTTCTCCGTGGCGGGAACGGCGATAACGGCGCTTTTCTTCGGCGGGCTCGCCTCAGCGGCGCTCTACCTGCCGGTCATGGCGGGGCTGCCGTCGGCCGCGATCGACGTTATCAACGCCGCTATCGCGCTCTTCATTACAGCCCGGTCGAAACTGCTCGACAAGATCCTGCGCATCGGAGAACGTTCATCATGAACGACATCATCATCGCCATCCTGCGCTCCGGCACGCCGCTCGTCTACGTCACCCTTGCAGGTGTCATCGCCCAACGGGCGGGCATCTGGAACCTCGGCCTCGAGGGGCTGATGATCATCGGAGCCTGCGCCACGATCCTCGGCATCGTCGTCACAGGTTCGGTCACGCTTGCACTGCTGATCGCCATGCTCTTTGCGGTTCTGGCTTCAATCCTCCTCTGGTTCGTGGTCGAGAAGCTCAAAGCCAATCCGATCATCGCCGGACTTGGGTTGACGGGCCTGGGGCTTGGTGGCACGGCGCTTGCCATCCAATCTTTCTTCGGCAGCCAGTCCGCAGTCAACGCGCCTTTTGGCCTGCCTCGCCTCGGGCCTGCCTTCGGCGCCTATGGTGTTCTCTCGATCCTCGTGGTGCTGATGCCCGTTGTCGTGTTCGCGCTGTGGTTTCTTCTGTGCCGCACACGCTTCGGTCTGCAACTGTCGGCCTGTGGCGAACATCCGTTCGCGGCCCGTAGCGTTGGCGTCAACCCATCGATGATGCGCCTGATCGCTCTTGCGATCGGCGGCGT
Source organism: Pararhizobium sp. P1_E7 (assembly GCF_056405855.1). NCBI lineage: Bacteria > Pseudomonadati > Pseudomonadota > Alphaproteobacteria > Hyphomicrobiales > Rhizobiaceae > Pararhizobium > Pararhizobium sp. P1_E7. The sequence goes on from NZ_JBFUBH010000036.1 coordinate 18,880, forward strand.
TCTGGCGGCCTTGGGCGGTGCAGAGCTGGCCGCGGGCAGCCTGCAATTCTTCGGGCAGAACATGACGGCGGGGCGTGGCTTCATGGCGTTTGCCGCGGTCATCTTCGGAGCTGCGCATCCAATAGGCGCCACACTGGCGGCGATGTTCTTTTCCGTGCTGAGCGCTATCGGCATCCGCGCGCAGCTCGTGTTCGGCGATAGCGTCCCGCATGATCTCATTCAGGCGCTGCCCTATCTCGCGACGGTCTTCGGCCTCTGGCTGAGCAGCCGCCTCAGAGGTGGTACAACTGGCGGCATCACTGAGTTACGGGATAACTGAACGGGCGAGTCCCGAAACCTTAGCGGAGAACGCCCATGAAAACGCTGTTTCGAAACGCAGCCATTCTGGCGATGGACAAGACACATGGAAGTTCGGTCTTTGCCGGAGATCTTCTGGTTTCGAATGGCAGGATAGCCGCGATCGGCCCGAACCTCACGGCCGATGGCGCACGGATAATCGATGCGACCGACAAACTGCTAATGCCCGGCCTTATCAACGCGCATACGCATTCCAGCGAAACCTTCTTGCGTGGCCGGTACGAAGGGATGCCGCTGGAAATATGGCTGCTTTATGCCTATCCGCTCCTGATGGGTCCACAGGTGGATAAGCGGCTCGTCTATCTACGGAGCGTGCTTCTGGCGATAGAATCGCTGAAAAGCGGCGTCACCACGCTTTGCGACGATTTCTTCGACCCGCCCGGCCACGATATCGAACGGCTCGCCTGCGCCTTTTCTGCTTACGAGGATGCGGGCATTCGCGCCAATATCTCCAGCGCCGTGATGAACATTCATACGCTGGACGCCCTGCCCTATGCGCGTGAAATCATGCCGGAAGCACTGAAGGCAAAACTCGATTTCGGACCGCCGATGACGGCCCATGCCTATATGGACTATTGTGACGGGGTGCTTTCCACCCTGCACGGGCGGGCCAACGGCCGGCTTCGTTTCATGGTGGCGCCCTCCGCGCCGCAACGCTGCACCGCGGAGATGCTGCAGGCCTGCTATACGCTTGCCGTTCGTCACGGCATTCCAATGCACACCCATGTGCTGGAGACAAAGACCCAGGCCGTGACCGGTCCGGAATTCTACGGAAAAAGTCTCGTCGCCCACCTTCACGATCTCGGTGTCCTTGGGCCGAACACAACGATCGCCCATTCCGTCTGGGTCAGTGATGCGGACATAGACTTAATGGGCGAAGCGGGATGTTCCGTCGCCCACAATGGGATCTCAAACCTCAAGCTCGGCGCAGGTGTCGCACCCATCCGCCGCCTGCTCGATGCCGGGGTACATCTCGGCCTCGGCACCGATGGCGTTTCCTCTAATGATACCGCCCGCATTCTCGACGTGATGCGCGTTGTCGCCTTGTTGCAGAGTGCATCGGGGCCTGATTTTGGCGATTGGTTGAAAGCCGACGAAGTCCTCACCATGGCAACGATCGGCGGCGCGCGAACCGCCATGCTCGACGCGATTACGGGTTCGCTCGAAACCGGTAAGGCGGCCGACCTTCTGATGCTCGATCTCAACAGTATCGGTTTCACGCCGCTGAACGATATCGGCAAGCATCTGGTCTATAGCGAGAACGGCCGCTCCATTGAACTGGTCATGGTCGACGGACGAATCGTCGTCGAGAATGATCGGATGACGACGATCGACGAGATGGAAATCCTTGCCGAAATTCGTGAGCGAATGCCGGGCTATCAGGCTGCTCATGCGGAGCTGGAACGCGCGAACGCGATATTTGAACCGACGATGGCCGAAATCCACCGCCGGGCGACGTCCGCAGAGATCGGCTTCAGCCGCTATATCCCGTCAATGGGCGAAAAAAGTTTAAAGCGGCGATAACAAAGGTCTGAAGTCCAGGATGTAGATTGCTCGCCTTGATGGGAGTTGAACCGCGACCTGACCCGTTCGACCGGCCGTGTCTTGCCTGGCTCTTGCTAAAAAGTGGAAACGGCTCGCCGAGCGGTAAGCCGTTTCCATAAGAAATTGGACTGTCTGGCAGCCAATTCCTTACTCGGCCGGCTGCAGCCCCGTCACCGGGGCAGCACTCATGTCTTGGCCCCCGAGTGCCGCAGCAAGTTGAGTGGTGTCGAGTTCATTCTCCCAGCGGGCAACGACGATCGTGGCGACCGCATTGCCGACAAGGTTGGTCAAAGCGCGGCATTCGGACATAAACCGGTCGATGCCAAGGATGAGCGCCATGCCCGCGACCGGCACGGACGGGACAACCGAAAGCGTGGCCGCAAGTGTGATGAAGCCGGCACCTGTAATGCCCGCGGCACCCTTGGAACTCAACATCGCAACGAGCAACAGCAGGATCTGGTCGCCCCAGGAGAGATTGATATCCGTTGCCTGGGCAATAAAGAGCGCTGCCAGCGTCATGTAGATGTTGGTACCGTCGAGGTTGAAGGAATAGCCGGTCGGAATGACCAGACCGACGACTGAGCGCTTGCAGCCGGCTTTTTCCATCTTGTTCATCAAGCCTGGAAGCGCCGCTTCCGAGGACGAGGTGCCGAGCACCAGAAGCAGTTCCTCCTTGATATAGCGCAGCAGCGCCAGAATGGAAAAACCATTGTACCGTGCAACCGCGCCGAGAACGACGAGGACGAAGAGTAGCGACGTGACGTAGAACGTGCCGATCAGCATAGCGAGATTGGCGATCGAGCCGACGCCGTATTTGCCGATGGTAAACGCCATTGCGCCGAAAGCGCCGATCGGAGCGACCTTCATCAGGATGGAGACGAGCTTGAAGACCGGGGCCGTCAGCGCGTTGAGGAAATTGATGACTGGTTCGCCCTTCTCACCGACCATGGCCAGCGCAATGCCAAACAGCACCGAGAAGAACAGTACTTGCAGGATATCGCCATCGGCGAACGCGCCGACGATCGTGGTCGGGATGATGTTGGTCAGGAAGCCCATGATGCTCTGTTCGTGAGCCTTCTGGGTATAGGTGGATACGGCGGCCGGATCGAGCGAAGCCGGATCGATATGCATGCCGGCACCGGGCTGGACGACATTGGCGATGATGAGGCCGATAACCAGCGCCAGCGTCGAAAAGGTCAGGAAGTACAGCATCGCCTTTCCGGCGACGCGGCCGACCTTCTGCAGATCGCTCATACCGGCAATGCCGGTGGCGACCGTCAGGAAGATGACCGGCGCGATGATCATTTTAACGAGCTTGATAAAGGCGTCGCCAAGAGGTTTCAACTGCGTGCCGAACTCAGGGTAGAAGTGCCCGAGAAGGATGCCCGCGGCAATGGCTGCGAGAACCTGGACATAGAGATGTCTGTAGAAAGGCGTTCTGCCTTGGGGCCTTTCGGCCGCGTCGAAGGGGACTGCGATCATGATTTCCTCCCTGTGGCTCGTCCGGAACGAGTTCCGACCTCCCGAGCCGTTCGCTTCAAGTCCAGCAGTCGAGCCGCTGTTGGCGAGTACATCGCAATCTTCGTGCCAGTTTTGGCGTTGATTTTAAGCCATTGTAAAAACTAAATAAAATAAAGTGGTAACCTTGCAAGGAAGCCAATTGTGCGGAAATCCGCGCAAATTTGTTTGACCATTGTGTTGAAACATGCACAGATTCAATATGGCCTTTTCGATGTCTAGATGGCTTTTGCCAACCCTGCCTTCGCACCCGTGGAACGCGCGGATGAGGCTGGTTTACGCCGGCCTGGCATTGGCATTGATTTCCGCAAGTCTGTGGGCAAGCGGTGAGATCGGCAGGCGTCGCGCTGAAGTCGCGCTTGAAGCTCAAGCTCGCACCGATGCCGATTTGAATGCTGCGCTGCTGCGCACGGTTCTTGAAAAATACAGAGCCCTTCCCTTCGTGCTTTCACAGGACAGCGCGCTTGCCGCAGCCCTGACGGCAAAGGATGCAGATACTCTCGACCGCCTCAATCAAAAGCTGGAAATGCTGGCGGCGGGCACGAAGGCCGCGGTTATCTATGTGATCGGAAGCGACGGTATTGCGATCTCCGCCAGTAACTGGCGCGAACCGGCGAGTTTCGTCGGAAATGACTATCGCTTCCGGGAGTATTTCCAGCGTGCGGTGGCCCAAGGACAGGCCGAGCATTTCGCACTTGGCAGCGTCAGCAAGAAGCCGGGCCTTTATATTTCGCAGCGCATCGACGGCACTGACGGTCCGCTCGGCGTGGTCGTGGTCAAGGTCGATTTCGACGATGTCGAGACCGACTGGGCCGCCTCGGGCAAGCCGACTTATGTGGTTGACGAGCGCGGGATCGTCCTCGTCACGAGTATTCCCTCCTGGCGTTTCATGACTATCGGCGAAATCGCTCCCGATCGCCTGGCCGCCATCCGCGAAAGCCTTCAGTTCGGCGATGCGCCGCTGCGGCCCTTGCCGTTCGACATCGTCAGGACCGCCGGAGAAGGGGCCGATCTCGTCCGGATCGTCATGCCAGGCAGCGCGGGAAAATCGGCATTCCTGGACGTGCGGATTCCGGTTCCGGCAACGGGATGGCAATTGCAGCACTTGGTGGCATTGGAGCCCTCGATCGATGCCGGCGTGCGCGAAGCGCGCATGCTGGCGCTGCTTGCTCTTTTGCCGTTCCTGACTGGCGCCGCCTTTTTGCTACGCCGGCGTTATCTGATCGCGCTGCGGATATTCAACGAACGGCAGACACGAGAGGAACTGGAGCGGCGCGTGGCGAAGCGAACGCAGGATCTCAGCCAGGCGCGCGACCGTTTGCAGACGGAAATTAACGATCACAGGAATACAGAGCAAAAATTGCAAGCCGTGCAGCAGGATCTGGTACAAGCCAACAGGCTGGCGATCCTCGGTCAGGTCGCGGCTGGCGTGGCACACGAGATCAATCAACCGGTTGCGACCATCCGGGCCTACGCCGACAACGCTCGCGTCTTCCTCGATCGCGGCCAAACGGTGCCCGTCGGCGAAAATCTGCAAAGCATTGCCGCGCTCACCGAGCGGATCGGCTCGATTACCGAAGAGTTGAAGGCATTCGCGCGCAAGGGCCGCGCCATCGCCGAGCCCACCGGAGTGAAGGATGTCATCGAGGGAGCGCTGATGTTGCTGCGCAGCCGTTTTGCCGGGCGCATGGATACGCTTGATATCGACCTGCCGGCTGAAGGTCTAAAGGTCATGGGAAACCGCATCCGGCTTGAGCAGGTGCTGATCAACCTGCTTCAGAACGCGTTGGAGGCCGTGGCGCCGCAAGCCGAGCGGGGCCGCGTCCAAGTTCGGGTCGCAGCCGATGCAAACGAGGTGTCGCTGACCGTCTCGGACAACGGGCCGGGCATTTCGCCCGAAATTCGCAAGGGATTGTTCACGCCCTTCAACACCTCGAAGGAGGGCGGCCTGGGTCTGGGACTGGTCATCGCCAAGGACATCATCGCCGATTACGGCGGCCGCATGGACGTCTCCAGCGACGCCGGCGGCACCCGGTTCGTCGTCCATCTGAAGAAGGCTTGAGATCATGAACCAATTGGCGCCAGTTGCTCTCATCGACGACGATAAGGATCTGCGCCGCGCCACTGCCCAGATGCTGGAATTGGCGGGATTTGCCGTTTCGGCTTTCAGTGGCGCCAAAGCTGCGCTTGCGGCACTTTCACCGGACTTTGCGGGCGCCGTCGTGAGCGATATCCGCATGCCCGAGATCGATGGCCTGCAACTGTTCGGCGCGCTGAAGGAGATGGATGCAGACCTGCCGGTCATCCTCATCACCGGCCATGGCGATATTCCCATGGCCGTTCAGGCGATCCAGGACGGTGCTTATGATTTTATCACCAAACCCTTCGCGGCCGACCGGCTGGTGCAGAGCGTCCGCCGCGCAAGCGAGAAACGAAGCCTCGTGATGGAAAACCGCGCGCTGCGCCGCGCCGCCGGAGAGGCGCAGGACAGCCTGCCACTGATTGGCCAGACGCCGGTGATGGAAAATCTAAGGAACATCCTTCGGCATATCGCCGATACGGACGTCGATGTGCTCGTCGCAGGGGAAACCGGCAGCGGCAAGGAGGTCGTAGCCCAGATTCTGCACCAGTGGAGCCGTAGGCGAAATGGCAATTTCGTGGCACTCAACTGCGGCGCAATGCCGGAAACCGTAATCGAAAGCGAACTGTTTGGCCACGAAGCCGGCGCCTTCACCGGCGCCCAGAAGCGCCGCACCGGCCGGATCGAACATGCAAGCGGTGGCACGCTGTTTCTCGACGAGATCGAAAGCATGCCGCTGGGCACCCAGGTGAAGATGCTGCGTGTTCTGGAAATGCGCGAGATCACGCCGTTGGGAACCAATGACGTTCGCCCCGTCGATCTTCGGGTGGTGGCCGCCGCCAAGATCGATCTTAGTGATCCGGCAGTGCGCGGCGATTTTCGCGAGGATCTGTATTACCGGCTGAATGTCGTCACGATCTCCATTCCTCCGCTGCGGGAGCGCCGGGATGATATCCCATTGCTGTTCTCCCATTTTTCCGCCCGTGCGGCAGCACGCTTTCGCCGCGAGATCCCGCCGCTTTCGCAGACGGTGCGCCGCCATCTCAACTCTCATGCCTGGCCCGGTAATGTCCGCGAACTCTCGCATTTCGCAGAAAGAGTGGTGCTTGGCCTCGAAGGAGGCGGCGAGAATGCCCTCTTTCTGCAACCCGCCGGCTCAACTCTTCCAGAAAAGCTGGAGCGATTTGAAGCTGAAATCATTCGGGACGCCCTGTCAGTCAATGCGGGCGATGTGCGCAGGACTATCGAGGCGCTCGGGATAGCCAGAAAGACGTTCTACGACAAGCTGCAGCGCCACGGCATCGATCGGGCCGACTATGTCTCACGTAAGTGACCAAGCGATCGGCCGCCGTCCGGTCAAGGCTGTACGAACCCAGCTACGATGGACGATCGGTCACCATTTTGTGGCTGAAGAAATGTCGGAGCCCCACCTAAGACAATAGCTCTCCTGTCGGCGCCCATTTATGGCCGCCTAAATTACCCCGCTACGTTGGTTGCGGGGTAATTTCGACTTTGTGATTTTCAGCTCCAGGCGTGAAGCGGCGGCTTCTCGCCATTAAGGAAGTATTTCCCGAGGATCGAATATTTCCAGCGCACCGGATCGTGCAGCGTGTGGGTTCGGGCGTTGCGCCAATGGCGATCCAGCCCATGCTCGGCCAGCGTCGAGCGCGTCCCGGCCAGTTCGAACAGCTTGTTCGTGGCTGCAATGGCGATTTCGGTGGACAGTATCTTCGCTTCCGCCGTGACGATCTGCGCGTGGGCAACGGTCTCGGCGTTCGGATCCAGAATGGCGCGATCTATGGCGTAGCCTGCCTTTTCCAGCAGAGCCTGGGCGGCATGCAGCCGCAGAGTGAGATCGCCGATGGCCTGGATCGTATAGGGGTCGTCCCAGGCGTTGTCGACACCGGAATCCACCCAGGCTCGGCTCTTGGTGCGCACGAAACTCACCGTCTCGTCGATCGCCGCTTGGGCAATGCCGGTGTCGACAGCGACCTGGATGATCTGGAAAATCGCCCCGTCTGCTGTCGGCACCTCGTATCCCTTGTAACCCGGCACCAGATGCGTCTTCGGCACTTTGACGTTGTTGAGCAGCACGGTTCCCGACAGCGTGGTGCGTTGACCGAAGGACGACCAATCATCGATGACGGCCAGGCCAGGCGCATCACGCTCGGCAATCGCATACCAGGCCCTGCCCTCGTCATCGAGCGCCACAATCGGTACGAGATGCGCGAGCAGAGCCCCGGACGAATAGAATTTCTGGCCATTGACCACGATATGATCGCCGGCATCGACGAATTTTGTTTCGAAGTCGACCGCACGCTTGGAGCCGAATTCGGAAAAGGCGTTACCGAAGCGTGTGCCCTTCAGAACTTCCGCAAAGAGCAGCTTCTGTTGCTCTTCGTCCGACACGGTGCGGATGGCGGCAACGACACCGAGGTGGTTCTGCGCGATTTGCCCGATGGAAGAATCGGCCGCCGAGATGATCTCGATCACCTTGGCCAGCGTCGCATAGGAGACCTCGGGGCCGCCGAACGCCTTCGGCACATTGATCGACCAGAGGCCGCTCTGGGAGAAGGCATCGAGCTCCTTGACCGGCCAGATGCGGTCGCGGTCGCGCAGGGCCGATTCCTTTGCGAATTCGGCCGCAAGCGCCTTGGCGATTGTGATCGCTTCCGCATCGGTCTTGATGACATGCGCGGGTTCGGCGGGACGCGGAACCGGCGGCACAGCCTTTGCGGCATTCTCGGTATTGACGTTGGAAAGGGTCATCCTGGTTACTCCAGTTGGATTGGTGATTTAGCTGGCAAGGGCTGGGGCGAGCGGGGCCGCAGTTTTCCTGCCGAGATAGAAGGACTTGACGTCATCGCGCTCGCGCAGATCGCGTGCTTCTCCGGAAAGCACCGTGACGCCGTTTTCGAGGATGATGGCGCGATGGGCATATTTTAGTGCGACGGCAGAGTTCTGTTCTGCCACGAGGATGGAAAGTCTTTCATCACGATTGAGATGGCGCAAGGTCCGGAAAATGTCCTGAACGACGAGCGGCGCCAGTCCCATCGACGGTTCGTCGAGCACCAGCAAACGTGGCCGCGACATCAGCGCCCTGCCGATCGCCGTCATTTGCTGCTCGCCGCCCGAGGTCAGGCCGGAAAACGCACGTCGCTTTTCCTTCAGCCTGGGAAAATGCGCATAAACCTTGTCGAGATCCTCAGCGATTTCCGCACGCGTGCTGCTGCGGCCAAGTCCGCCGGAAACGAGGTTTTCCTCGACCGTCAGGCTGCGGAAGCAGTGGCGGCCTTCCAGCACCTGAACAAGTCCCGCGCGGACAAGATCCGCGGGGCTGGACTCTGTGACATCAAGACCTTCGAACCGGATGACACCGGAGACGATCTGGCCGCGCTCTGCCGGCAAGAGATTGGAAATCGCCTTCAACGTCGTCGTCTTGCCGGCGCCATTGGCTCCCAGAAGCGCGAGAATCTCTCCGCGCGCCAATGTGAAACTTATGCCGTCAAGCGCGGTGATGGCATGATTGTACGTGGCCTTCAGACCAGTAACAGCGAGGTGAACGTTGCCGAGAGCCATGATCTTGTTCCTGTCCGCCGCTTAAGGGCTGCAATTGAAAAAGGAAGGCGCGAGGCTGGTTGAGGAAGAAAAACAGCCATCCCCGCGCCCAGCCTTTGATGCTGCGCCTGCCGCGGCGCGCAGCATCAAAGGATCAGTTGGTGGCGGTCTCGGCGTCTTCCGCCGTGCGCAGCTTGATGCCCTTTTCCGCTGCATAGGCTTCCGACGACTTTTCGATGATCGGCCGCAGTAGCGCCCAGTCGGGGGCGATCCAGTCGGAGACAACGTTCCACTTGGCGCCGTCCCACTGCTGGAAGGTCACATAGCCATTGCCCTCGTGATTGTCCCAGGTAACGTTGATCGAGTGGAACAAGCCCTTGGCACCGAGTGCCTCGACGCGCGCGGGATCGAGCTGCAGATGTTCAAAGCCCCAACGGACCTCGTCACCGGTCAGGGTCCGCTTGCCGAACTTCTCCTGCGCGATGCGTATCGCCTCGACATTCAGAATGCCGTTGACGATGCCGAGATTGTGGTAGACGGAGCCGATACGCTTCTTGTCTTCAAGGTTGCCCTTGCCGGCGTCGTAGATCGTTTTGACGATCTCCTGAACCACTGGATATTCGGCGCCGGACGCCTGCGTGGTGATCGCCGTATAGCCCTTGGCCGTGTCGCCGGCCGGAATGGCGTCCTCTTCCGAGTTGGACCAGACATTGCCGATGATGTGGTCGACCGGGAAGCCTGTCTTAGCGGCAGTCTTCAGCGCAACCGGATTCATCACGCCCCAACCGCGCAAGACCACATAATCCGGCTTGGCGCGGCGGATCGCCAGCCATTGGGACTGCTGTTCGTTGCCGGGATGCGGAACCTCGATCTGCTGCAGTTCGAAGCCGTATTTCTGCGCCAGCAGTTCGTAGATCGGGATGGTTTCCTTGCCATAGGGGGAGCCATGATAAAGCACGGCGATCTTCTTGCCCTTCAGGCTTTCAAGCCCGCCCTCCTTGGAAGCGATGTAGTTCACAATGCCGGAAGTTTCGCTGTAGGGATTGAGCAGCAGCGGGAAGACATAAGGGAAGACCCGGCCGTCGGTCGAATCCGTGCGGCCATGATTAACGGTGATCAGCGGCACCTTGTCCTGTGTGATCCGGTCGATCATCGCATAGGCGATACCGACTGACAGCGGGTTCCAGGCAGCGACGTTCGGATTGCTCTTCAGCCGCTCATAGGCCTCGACACCGCGCTCGACCTCGTACTGGGTTTCGGCCTCGGACCAGGTCAGCTTGACGCCGCCCACGCCGCCATCGCGGGTGTTGATCAGGTTGAGATAGTCGATGAAGCCGCCGAAGAAACCGGTGCCACCGGCCGCATAGGGGCCGACGCGGTAGCTCTGTAGCGGGAAATACTGCTCATCGGCCTTTGCTGCCGGTAGTGCAACCGTGAAGGCGATGCTCGCGGTAAGGACCGCAACTTTGAATTTACTGAAGATCGTCATAACTGGGCACACTCCTGTAATCGACTGGCGAGATCGCCGGTTTTGGGTTGATCTGGAAAGCTTGACTGCATGGGTTTGGAGCTTTCAGGCTCCGGACTTGATCAGGGCCGCCGCAGGGCGACGCCGATGCGTTTTCGGACCCTGTCCCAGAGTGCCGCCAGGCCGTCCGGTTCGAGGATCAGAAACAGGATGATGAGGGTACCGAGAACGATGCGCTGGCTCATGTCGAGCACGCCCGAATTGAAGATATCACCGAGCAGGAACGAGCCGAGCCGCGACAGGAACAGCGGAAATACGACGATCAGCGCTGCGCCGAGAAAGGCACCGCGGATTGAGGCAAGTCCACCGATGATGACGATGAACAGAATCTGGAACGACCGGTCGAGATTAAAGCCGGCAGGCTCTACGGTGCGCAGATAGGCGAAGGCCCACAGAACTCCGGCAATGCCGATGATGAAGGAGGAGACCGCGAAGGCCAGAAGCTTGGTCTTCAGCACCGGCACGCCGATGATCCGTGCCGCCGTCTCGTTGTCGCGCACGGCGATGAAGTTGCGGCCGGTCTGCGAATTCACCAGGCGGTAGGCGAGCAAAGTGAGCACCGCCACCACCGTCAGAGCGAAATAGTATCGCCCGACGGGGCCATCGAAGACAAAGCCGGCGACCGAAAGCTGAGGCGCATCGATCACGCCGGATGCGGAATCGTTGGAGAACCAGCTGAACTTGGTGAGCGCCCATTGCACGAAAAACTGCGCCGCAAGGGTCGACACCGCCAGATAGAAACCCTTGAGACGCAGGCTGGGAAGCCCGAACACCAGGCCGATGCCGGCAGCCGCAAAGCCGGCAAACGCCATGCTGACGATCAAGGGCAGGTCGTCTATCCGAAGGTTGACGTTAAACGCAGCGAAGGCGCCGACGGCCATGAAGGCCGCACTGCCAAGCGAGACCTGACCTGCATACCCCGTCAGAATGTTGAGACCGAGACCGGCGAGGCTGAGCGCCAGGAACGGTAGCAGGATGGCTTCGAACAGATAGCTGGAGCCGAGAAGCGGCACTGCGACATAGGCAATGGCGAGCAAGGCCAATGGCGCCGCCCAGCGGGCGGAGAAGCGATAGGCTGGAAGATCAGAGGTGATGGCGGACATYGGTCAGACCCTTTCCACAAGCTTCTGGCCGAACAGACCGGAAGGACGCACGAGGAGGAAGGCGAGCGCGATGACATAGGCAAACCAGCCCTCGATGCCGCCCCCGAAATATTCGCCGATATAGACCTCAGCGAGCTTTTCGGATGCACCGATCAACAATCCGCCGACAATCGCGCCAAGGATCGAGTCGAACCCACCGAGCACGAGAACCGGCAAGGCCTTCAGGACGATCAGCGACAGAGAGAATTGCACGCCGACGCGGGCGCCCCACAAAAGACCGGCGACCAGCGCCACCAGACCGGCGGCGGCCCAGACCGTCGCCCAGATCCACGGCAACCGAAGGCCGACGGCAAGCGCGGCAAACTGATCGTCTGCGACGGCGCGGAAGCCGAGGCCGATGCGCGTGTAGCGGAAGAAGGCCGAGAGCAGCGCCACCAGACCGGCGGCAACGACCGCAGCGAAGATGTCAAACTGGCTGATGTAAACGCCGCCGACGTCAAACGGGACGTCCTCGATACCAAGATCGAGGCCATGGACCTGTGTGCCCCATATCAGTTGGGCTGCTCCCTCGATCACATAGGAAAGGCCGAGCGTCGCCATGAACAGGGTGATCGGCGGTTTGTTGGTCAAAGGTCGCAAAACCGTGCGTTCGATGCCGATGCCGATGACCACCATGATCGCGAAGGTGATGGCGAAGGCGAGCGGGAAGGAAATGCCGCGCTCGGTGAGACTGACGAAAGTCAGCGCGGCAAAGAGAAGCATCGCCCCTTGAGCGAAATTCAGCACGCCCGATGTCTTGTAGATCAGCACGAAACCGATCGCGACCAGCGAATACATGACGCCGGAGAGAAGACCGCCGACGAGAACCTCGGTGAAAAACAGCCAGTCGAAATCGGCCATCAGATGCCCTCCCCGTTTTCATTTTCGGACGCCACACCCAGATAGGCATCGATCACGCGCTGATCCCGCTGGACCTCGTCAGGCGTGCCATCGGCAATCTTCCGACCGTAGTCGAGTACGGCAACACGGTCGGAG
>NZ_JBFUBH010000037.1:0-30191 GCF_056405855.1 Pararhizobium sp. P1_E7
GAGCTTAGGAGTCGGGAGCCGCTTGCCGTGTACCAACGTTGGCGTGTTGCCGGAATGGGCCAGGCGCGAGTTGCTTTCCAAGCGCCCTCCCCGAGCGTATAGTAGTGGAGGACCTTCCCTCCCTCGTCGGCCGCTTCCCCAGCGAAGCAGCCGGCGGCGAAGCGGACCCAATTCGCCTCCTGGGCCGCGAGGAGGGGAGCGACCTCCTCACCGGCGGGACGGAGCGGGTCGGTGGCTGCGGTGGCACCATGGTTCCATGGGCCGATGATTATGCTCGCCGGATTTGACTGTAGCAGGAACTGGCGAATAGATCCTTCCGCCGATACAGAATCGAACCAACCGCCCCAATTTTGAATTGGAACACCAGAGCGAGATATGCACTCTGCCGCGGTCTGTGGTGACCAGTCGAACCCGGAGGTGTCCATGCCAAAATACTCGTCCTTGTCCATACTCTGCTGCAGACGCGGGCGAGAGGGCGCTTTCTCGTGTTCGGACAAGGCGGCGGCCAGTTCCGCCGCCTCCCCAACGGGACGAACGCCCCGCGAGGGTTGGCTTTCACCAGTATTCTTGGAAGACACATTGTGGTTCAGGTTTTTGAGCTGGCTGTCCCACTGGAGTTGGGTGAGGTTGCGGATTCCGCCCGGGAAATCGATATCCTCATAAATACTGTAATCAACAAAACGTGCCACAACTCCCTTCAGAGCGGGATTGCCCAACGACGCCATCCAGGTTGCGGAATTGGCAGTGTAGGAAAGGCCATAGCCGACCACGTTACCCGTGGACCATGGCTGAGCAGCAATCCAGTCCAAAACGTCGCTGAAGTCCAGGATCTCGTCGCGAGTGCGGTGGCCGGGCCATTCGCCGAAAGAAGCGCCGGTTCCACGAACATCTCCAACAACCACGGCGTAGCCGTGCGGGACAAACAGGTCAGCATATCTATTCGAAGGCTCGCCGTTTTGGCCGCGCCAATAGCACGTCATCACCAGAATTGTATCACGCTTCGCACTTTCGCCGTCACCCATTGGACGCGTGACGTCCAAGGCTAGCCGCACGCCGTCGCGCGTAGACACATACACCGACTCCAATGAGCCTACCTCGTACGACCGCTTAGGTTTACCACGAAGATCCAAGCCGAAGATCGATGGTTGCGTCTCTTGCGATTTGTCGATTGTCGCCGACGAAAGCGCACCCGCCTTCGTTGATGACTGATTCACGATGCTCATTGGTTCCTCCTACCAGACCAGATGGACTACGCTGCGTGATTACCCTAACCAGACCCGGGCCGCAACATATGTTTTATATTAAGTCCTATGAATCAAATGTCTCCGTTCGGAGCCAACTCGCGCGAAAGGTCACGAGAAGCGCCGAAAGATGCGCTTGAATTGGGTGCAGACGCACGGATCACTCTTGGCGCTCAACGGCGTGTCGAAGGCCTATGCCATGACCGGCTGGCGCATCGGCTATGCCGGCGGGCCGAAGCCGCTGATCAAGGCTATGGCCGCGATCCAGAGCCAGGCGACATCATGCCCGAGCTCCCTCAGCCAGGCAGCAGCGGTCGAAGCCCTGAATGGTCCTCAGACGTTCCTGAAGGGACGCCAAGAAAGCTTCCAGCGCCGCCGCGATCTCGTCGTCGGTAGGCTGAACGACATCGATGGCCCGGAGTGCCGCACGCCGGAAGGCGCGTTCTACACCTTCTCGGGATGTTCAGGCATTCTTGGCAAGACCACGCCGAAGGGCAAGCGGATCGAGGCCGATCGGGACTTCACCGACTATCTGCTGGAGGATGCGCATGTCGCGGTCGTGCCGGGTTCGGCCTTTGGGCTGTCGCCGTTCTTCAGGATCTCCTATGCCACGTCGGAATCCGAGCTCGTCGAGGCTCTCGACCGCATCGAACGGCATGCGCGGCATTGAAGCCCTGATGAGCCCGGCCTAGCTCCGTTGGACCAGCCCGCATGATCCCGTACCTCACATCGCATCTTGCCCCGGCGGCTCCATCCGGCTTCTTCGAGCGTCTCGTCGAGGCCGGGACGATCTGCGGCGCGCACGGTCTATGCGACAGATCGATTCTAACCACTGAGGCGTTGGCGTCACAGGGTCTGGTCCGCCTGCCCCAGAGCCTTCAAGAGGCTCTCGACCGTTTTGATGCGAACGATACGGTCAAAAGCTGGTTTCCGCAGGGTTTTGCCGACGTGTAGCTCAAGCATAAAGAGCGCGAAATCAAACACGTGTCGGACATGTCCGATCAGGAAACCTGCTTAGCTTACGAGCGCGTTTACTAGCTTAGCTAGTCCCTGTGCTCGATGGCGAATTCGACCACGACACGATCCGGGAGATCGAGGAGCTGTTCACCGATAACCGGCGGCGTCAGTGATCATATCTTTGCGCTGTTCGCCCTGGTCGGCAAGTGTTTTGCGTCCCGACTGGGTAACATCAAGGACCGGAAGTTCCACACCTTCGAGAAGGCCGACGGTTACCCAGCACTGGCCAACCATATCGGTGCACCGCCCAACACAGCGCTCATCCTTGAGCGCTGGTAGGGGGGACAAGATGGGGTGGAAACGACAGGAATCCCCTGCGCACTTGCACGGTGGTCGTGGAAAACGGTAGTATTACGCGGCGGCGGAATTCTTGACCCTCAGCCAGCCTACGGTTTCAAGTAATGCTGCTTGCTTTTTGGGGCGGTTTTACGCCTTCCAGGATTGATGGCTGCGGCTGAAAGTGCAGTCACTGGGCACATTGCTATCGCGATGACGAGCCACGTGATCTGCCCTCATTTCGACGAGGTGCTGGCCCAATTCAACAGTGCGTTCCCCAAGGTAACCTATTCGATAGCGATCACTCACCTACATTGGGCTTGTGCCTCATGCGCGAGGGCGATCCGCTGATGGAAGACAGCGTCCTATTAAACCTTGACCCCTTTCAAGAGGGCCCTCGGCGTTCTGATCCCGGTGTCTCCTGGCAAATTCATTCATTGGATGCGCCTGCCGGTGTTGTCATCGAACAACAGGACATTCGCGGTGTCGAAACCGATCGTCACGTTCGCGCCCGATTGCAACAATGCGCTTTCGCCGAGAACCACGGTGATATCGGTGGTCTCGAGCCGCATCATCACCTCCTGCGCCTCCCCGGTCGGCTCGACCAGCACCACCTCGGCGGCGATGCCGCTGTCGGCAAGCTGGATATGCTGCGGGCGAATGCCGTAGACGACCTTGCGCCCTTGTGCCAGCCCATGATCTGAAGGCAACGGCAGCCGGGTGCCATCGGCAAGCCGCAGCATCTTACCGTCCACCTCGCCGCGCAAAAGGTTGATCTCGGGCGATCCGATGAAGCTGGCGACGAACAGGTTCTGCGGGTTTTTGTAAAGCTCCAGCGGCGGTCCCATCTGCTCTATCTTGCCGCCGTTCAGGACCACAATCTTGTCTGCCATGGTCATGGCCTCGGTCTGGTCGTGGGTGACATAGATCGTAGTCTTGCCCAGCCGCTGGTGCAGCTTCTTGATCTCGCCGCGCATCTTCACCCGAAGCTTGGCGTCGAGGTTGGAAAGCGGCTCGTCGAAGAGGAAGGCACGCGGATCGCGCACGATGGCGCGGCCCATGGCCACACGCTGGCGCTGACCGCCCGACAGTTCGCGCGGAAGCCGTTCGAGCAGGTGTTCGAGCCCGAGGATGTCGGCGGCTTCGTTGACGCGGCGACTGATCTCGCTCTTCGAAACACCGGCGAGCTTCAGCGCGAAGCTCATATTGTCGGCAACCTTCATATGCGGATAGAGCGCATAGCTCTGGAACACCATCGCAAGGTCGCGCTCCTTGGCCGGCATGTCGTTGACGATACGGCCACCGATGGTGATTTCGCCGGCGCTGATGTCTTCCAGCCCGGCAATCATCCGCAGCAGCGTCGACTTCCCGCAGCCGGACGGGCCGACCAGCACCACGAATTCGCCGCTGCCCATGTCTAGCGAAATATCATCGAGCACCGGCAGGCTACCGTAGCTCTTGCCCACGTTCCTGAGTTCAATCTCGGACATGGTTTCTCCTCCCAATTGATAGACCGATGCGGTTCTGGCCCGCCGGCCCGTTGGACCGGCAGGCAGGATCAAACCCGCTCAGGCGGTCTCGATAATCTCGAACGTTCCGACGCTCATGCGACCGAGCGCGCCGAGGCGAAGGCCGGCCATGCCATAGGCAAACTGGTCGTCGCTCGCCTCGATCAAAGTCTTGCCGTCGATCGCGAAAGACAACGTATTGCCGCTGATTGAAAACGCGAAGCCGTAGCTCTTTCCGAGCTCACGCTTGAACGGGGCACGGGCAAGCACGGTGGTGCCGAAATCCTCCTTGAGGATGACCACGTCGTCGCCGTCGAAGCCTGCGGCATAGAACCGGCTGGTGCCCTGCACCCGGGCCGTCACCAGTTGCGACGGGCCGGCGAGCGGCCTGATATCCGCCAGGACCTTGACGTCGCGGGCGTAGTAATGGCCCGTCCACATGTCGGCGTCATTGGCGGTGTGGGCGTGAATGCGCCCATCCTGCAGCGTCCAGTGGCCACGGTTCCAGGTAAAGCGCGAGATCGCGCCCCACTCCTGCACTTCCGTCTCGGGATCGATGACAGTCCTGCCAGCGCCCTCGATCTTGAAATCGGCGAGGAACAGGCGGCCGAGGAATTTCAGGCGACCGAAATATTCGACCTGAATGCCGATCTCGTCGATTGCTTCGGCACCCTCCGGCACGGTGAATGCGTAGTCCTGCCAACCTTCGTGGTTGGGGACGTGCCACGCGCCGGTCTCCTCGATCGCGCCTGACATCGCCCGGCGAATATAGGGTGCGACGCGCAGGTTGCCATCACCGTCCCAGGGGTCAAGCCACAGCTTGAACGACACGTTCTGGCCGGCATCAACCAGTGGCGAAAACATCGGACGATAGCGCTCGTCATCGAAATCGGACCGGCGATAGAAGGGCTTCCAGAAGATGCGACCGCCGTGGCCGCGCTCGAGCCGGTCGAGCTGGATTTCGAGAGAGCCGCGCGAGCCTTCAACCTGCCTCTCGGCCGAGCCCTTGAGGCTTATTCGATTGAAGCCCTCGGTCCGGAATCCATGGGTCGAGCCCGGCAGATCAAAATCGAAGCGAACGCCGCGGCGGGTAAAGTCCTCGAGCCAAAGGGCCGGCACATCGTCTTCGCGCAGTTGCAGCGCCAGCACGGTCAGTTCGCGGGCAAAGGACGGGATGTCGACGATGTTGATCGAGCCGACGACGCCGGAGGCGACGATGAAGTCGTTGATTGGCTTCCGGTACTTGTCCCAGTTCGGCTGGAGCCCCTGGAACGTGCCGACGATGGCGCCGGCATTGCCAGCGTTGCAGTCGGTATCCCAGCCGGCCATGGTCGCGATCTCGGCGGTGCGCGGCAGATCTCCTTCGCCATAGAGGATCGCCATGACAGTGACGCCGGCATTCGGAATGATGTGGCAGACGCCGGGATAGCGGTCATAGCCCCATTCGGCGGTCAGCATGTCACGGCAGGCGCGCCAGTTTGCGGGGTTGGCCTTGTGGAAGTCGATGACGGCCTGCACGACCTGGGCATAGGTCGATTTGGCGTCGATCGTCGCCATGGCAGCGGCCACGACCTCGGCAATCGAGGTCGCTTCGAACGCCTTGGCGATGGCGGCGGCGCAGAAGCGGGCGCCATTCAGACCGTCGCCATCATGTGCAACGCTTGCCGCACGAGCGGAAGCGTCGGCTGCCTTCTGCGGCTCGCCCGGGTGCACCCAGCCCCAGCTGTCGATGAAGATCTGCCCGCCGATCTGTTCGGCAACGGTTGCGCCGTTCTGGGCGATCGATCCGGATTGCGGCGCGGGAATGCCGGCGCGCAGGTTGCGGTAGGCGGTGTGTTCGGTCGAGACGCCGAAACCGCCCCACCAATACATGCCATGCTCTTCGGCGGCATAGTTCACCCAGGTCTTGCCGACATCGGCCGCACTGGCGTTGAGGCCATAGTCGCGCAGAGCCCGGATGAAATAGATCGGGCCGTTGGTGTCATCGTCGGCCGCAAAATTCTTGAAATCGCGCAAGTACTGGGTGACCTCGCCATAGGTCTTCTGGACGCGCTCATAGCTCCAGATCGTCGGTTCGACCGGCGCACCAAGGCGAACGCCAATGGCCTTGCCGATGAAGCCGGCATAGATCTTCTCGTAAATCGTCTCTTTGCTGAGCTTGGGCATCTTGTGTCTTTCGTTATCAATCAAAACGTGAGGGCGGCGCGGAAGCTGGCCCGCCGGTCGGCTGCCGCCTGGTCGGCGGTCTGGATGGTTGTCGCCGTTTCAGTGAAGCGATCGGCGGCAGCGGTGAGGTCCAACTTGTTGACCTGATCGAGCAGGGCGTGGTCGGCAGCGTCGATGACGCCTTCGCCATGCATCGCGCCAAGGATTGCGCCGGCCATGACGCCGATGGAGTCGGTGTCGCGGCCGGAATTGATGCCGTCTTCGATCGAACGGCGGAAATCGCTGTCGTTGAACAGGCAGAATCCGAGGGCGAGCGGCAGTTCCTCGATCGAGCCGAGGCGGCTTGGCTGATAGGCAGCGGTCAGTCGGGCGACTTTGGCGGAGGTGTGGTTGACGTCATCGCCCATGGGAGAATAGGGCGCGATGGCCGCATGAAACGCGGCGACGACGGTCTGATAGTCAGCACCCTGCGCCTTCAGCTTGCGGGCAACCTCGGCGATGTCCGCAATGGCTTTGCGCGTGCCGTCCTTGGCCAGTGCCAGAACCGCTTCGATCACACCTTCAATATCCGTTCCGGGAATAAACGCTGCGGCAACCGCGGCGGCAAACGCGCCCGCTGCCTCAAGCCCGAAGCTTTCCTGATGGCCGGAGGCAAACGCGATCGCCTCGTCATAGGCGGCCCTCGGATCGCAGGCATTGACGACACCGATCGGCGCCACATACATCGCCGCGCCGCAATTGACCATGTTGCCGATGCCACCTTGGCGCGGATCGCACGAGGTGAGCTGGTGGCGCTGGAATATCCACTTCTCGGGGTAGAACAGCCGCTCGATCAGCATCGCTTCGCGCTGCAGTTCCGGTACGTAGCGCGGCACCCAGGCGATCTGCTTGACCATGCCATCGGCCATGTCCCAGGCATCGAGATGCTTGCTGACCTCGCCATAGATATCCATCAGGCAGAGCGTCATCAGCGTGTCGTCGGTGACGATGCCGTTGCCGCGCACCCGGCCGTTGCGGGCCGTGGCATCCAGCGACATCTTGTGCCACTCGGTGTTAAGCGACGTCACCCGCCCATACCTGGCCGCGATCTCCGCTGCCGGTAGTTTTTCGACCGGCGCCCCCATGGCGTCGCCGAGCGCGACGCCATGGATGAGCGCGCGGACCCTCCCCTTCAGGGAGGGCCCTTGAACGCTACTTTTCTGCATCTAGAACCGTCCTTGCATATTCATTGAGACGTTTTCCCCCAGCCGCTTCCCACTCCGCGACATACTGGTCCCACTGATCCATCTTGGCGGCGCCGGAGATGAACTTGTAGACCCAGGACCGGTAGACGTTTTCGGTCGCGTCGAGATCGGCCGCGTATTCTGCGGGCCACACGAATGTGTTGTCCGGCTTGAAGTCCTTCTGGCTCGTCGCCAGCGACTGCTGAGCCGCTTCAGACTGCCAGACGACGGGTGGGGTCCAGTTGGCAGCGACCATGAAGCGGGGGTACCAGGTCGCGATCTTGTCGGTGACTTTGTAGCTATCTCCGTCTTTGGTGTATTCCTGGCCCTCGAAGCCGAGGCGATCGAACATCTGGCCTTCGGGGYTCGCCATGTAGTCGAGCAGCTTCATCACTTCGGCCTTGTGCTCGGAGATGCTCGATATGGCAAACCCACGCGATTCCTTGGAGACGTCGACGGCTGCGAGGCCCTGCCCTCCAGGGCCCTTCGGCGGTGCCAGCAGCACGAGCTCGGTGCCAGGATGGACCTGACGCATCTTGCCGCCATAGATGTCGATGGTCTCGGCAGATGAGCCGAAGATCACCCCGGCCTTGCCGGTGTAGAACTTGTCTTCCTTCACGTCGAACTTGGTGGTGATGTATTCCGGGTCGTAAAGGCCCTGCTCGCGCAGCGAGGCGTAGAAGGCGATCTTATCCTTCTCCTGGGCAGTGATGCGTGAATGAACCCATTCGCCGGCGGGGTTCTTCATCCAGGTTCCGGTGATGCCGAAGGCCTGGTTGAAGATCGAATCGAGCTCGTTGGTGTTGTCGGCCGTGGTCACGCCGTAGCTGTCGGCAACGCCGTTACCGTCGAGATCGCCGTCCTTGATGGCCTTGAACAGGGTGACATAGTCTTCGACGGTTTCAGGCGCCTTGAGGCCGGTCTTTTCCAGCCAGTCCTTGCGGATGAGCGGCTGGGGCACACGCGCCGGATAGACGTACAGCAGATAAGGATAATTCTTCAGCCGCTCGACGTTTTGCGGCCACAGGGCGTCCTTGAGATATTTGGTGTCGGCCATCATCGGGCGGAGGTCTTCAAGCACGCCTTGCTCGACCATTTTGGCGTCGCCGCCCTGGAAATAGATCAAGTCCGGGATGTCGCCAGACAGCAGCATGACCGACAGCTTGTCGGCATAGCCGGAAGACGGCAGGTCGACGAGTTCGATGTCGAGATCGGTGCCCTGCGCCCGCAACGCTTCCTCAATACGCTGCAGGTGCTTGACGTCGTCTGGGTTGGACGGGGTGAAGTCCTTGGACACGACCCGGATCTTGACCGGTTCGGCCATTGTCGGGGCGGCGGCACCAAGGCTGAGCGCCAGGGCTGTCGATGCCAGCAGGACCATGTTTCTAAGCATTTCGTCTCCTCCGTTTGGATAGGCTTCTTTGTTGGATCTCGTGTCGTGTTCAGCCCTTGAGGGCGCCGCTCATGGTTCCCTTGGTGAAGAATTTCAGGATCAGCGGGTAGATCGCCAGGATCGGGACAATGGTCAGTAGGATCATGCCGGCTTTCAGCGACCTCAGATCGATCTGGCTCGCGCCGGTGTTGTGGCTGGCGTTGTTGGCGCCGACGATCGCAACCTTGTCGCCATCGATAACGAACTGGCGCAGCACCACCTGCAGCGGCCATTTGTCCTGATCGTTCAGATAGATCATCGCGCGGAAGAACTCGTTCCAGTGAAAGACGAGATAGAACAGCGAGATCGTCGCGAGCGCCGGCTTGGCGAGTGGAAGCACCAGATGCCAGAAGACCTGAAAGGGGTTGGCACCATCGAGCTCCGCGGCTTCCAGCAGTTCCTTCGGGATCTCCTCGAAGAAGCGGATGAGGATGATCAGGTACCAGGCATTGACCGCCTTGAAGAGGATCACAGACCAATAGCTGTCGAGCAGGCCGAGGCGCTTGTTCACGAAGTAGTCGGGAATGATGCCCGGTTCGAATACGATGGTGACGAGAACGAGGATGAACAGCGCCTTGCGGCCAGGCAGGCCGGGCCTGGAAAGCCCCCAGGCCATCAGTGCCGTGCCGACAACGCCGATCACGGTGCTGACGGCGGTGATGAAGATCGAGTTGAAGATGCCGCGTTGCACATTGGGGTGCTGCAGGAGGACGCTCCAGACCTCGAAGGAGAAGCCCCTGGGTATGATGGTCAGCCCGCTCATGCCCGGCACTTTTGCCGGCTCAGACAGCGAGACCGCAAGCAGGTTGAGGATCGGCTGGACCGTGACGACGACGAGCAACAGCAGCGTCGAAACGATGATCGCATATTCTATGCGTTCGATCGGGGTCTTGCGTGACAGGGCCATTACCAGACTCCCTTCCCGGTCAGGCGTTTGGAAACGAAGTGGGCAATCACGATCATCATCGTGCCGAGCACGGCCTTGAACAGGCCGGCGGCCGTTGCCAGCGAGTATTCGCCGGTCTGCAAACCGATGCGGTAAACATAGGTGTCGACGATATCGATCTTGCTGCGCACCACGTCGTTGGAGAGGTTGATCACCTGGTTGAGGTCGGCGTTGAGGAACATGCCGGCGTTGAGGATGAACAGCGTCGCGATCGTCGGCACGATGCCCGGCAGGGTGACATGCCTGATCTTCTGCCAACGGTTGGCGCCGTCGATCTCGGCTGCGTCATAGAGCTGCTGGTCGATAGCGATGATGGCGGCGAGATAGAGCAGGCTGTCCCAACCGGCCGAACGCCAGATTTCCGTGAAGACAAGCACCCAGCGGATGGCGCCGGTATCAGTCATGAACGACCGGGGCGCCATACCGGCCATGCCCATGAGATTGTTGACGGCACCATCGGTCGGCGACAGCGCGGCAATGAAGATGCCGGCGATCACCACCCAGGACAGGAAATGCGGCAGGTAGATCGCCGACTGGATGAAATTGCGCAGCGACCCGCCGCGGACCTCGTTCAACAACAATGCGACGATGATCGGCACCGGCAGGAAGAAGACCATCTTCATCGCCGAGATGATCAGCGTATTGGCCAGCACCTGCCAGAACACCGGCGAGGAGAACAGCACCTGGAAATGCTTGATCCCCACCCAGATGTTGGGTGGGACGATCCTGACCTGTTCGAAGGCGATGCTCGCCTCCCAGATCGGCAGGTAGTGGAAGACGAGGAAGAACAGGATGCCCGGCGCCATCATGACATAATAGGGCCACCAACGACGCCAGCCGTCGGCGGTGACGGCAAGGCGCCCGGTCCTTCGGTGTGGCTTGGGAACGTTCCCAGATTCGAACGAAATCACCGCCTCATCGCGATTGGTCATTCGTTACGCCCTCCCGGATCTTGCTGCGCGTCTGGGCTGAGTGAGCGACAGATCGGCCAAGGAGCCGCGCTCGACAAGTCGGCATGGCATGAACACTCGGCCATGTTCGGGGCGGCCGGCGATTTCGTCGAACAGGCAGTCGACGGCGCGCACGCCGATCTCACGTCCGGGCTTGGCAACCGTCGTCAGTCCCGGCCAGGAGAACGCGCCGGCGGGAATGCCGTCGAAACCGAGGATCGATACGTCTTCCGGGCACCGCAGCCCGGCTTCGCGCACGGCGACCATGGCACCAAGTGCCATCAGATCGTTGGCAGCGAAAACCGCGAGGTGCCCAATCCGCTCGCGTTGCAGGATCCGCATCATCGCCGCGCGTCCGCCTTCGACTGTGTACTCTCCGTCTTCCATCGCAAGCGCCGCCGGATCAATGTCGCGGTCGACACAATGTTCGTGGAAGGTCCGCAGAAACCGGGCCCGCGCGATACGTGACTTCGGCCCGAGGATTAGCGCGGGAGCATGATGCCCCTTGGAAACCAGGTGGTCCATGCCGAGCCGTACCGCCTGGGCGATATCGGAACCGACGCTGGAGGTCGACGGGAAACGCTCGGCACTCGAGCCGATCAGCACGAAGGGCAGCCCGAACCTGTCGAGATCGTCGAAATTGTCGGCGACCGGGTTGATGATCGCGCCATCGACCCGCGCTTGCCGCAGGGCCCGGAGATGGCTGGCTTCACGGCTGTGATCCCAATCGGAAGAAAACACCAGCAGGGAGGCCTCGTTTTCGACAGCACGATCCTGCGCGCCGCGGGCAACCTCGGCCCAGAACGGGTTGGTAATGTCGGGAATGACAAGGCCAAGCAAACCGGTGCGCCCGGACCGCATGCCGACAGCGAGATCGTTGCGCTCATAGCCGACGGCACGGGCGGCATCGAGAACCCGCTCGCGCGCCTCGTCGGTAACATTGGGCGCGCCGGAGAGTGCCCGGCCGGCGGTGCTCTTGGACACCCCAGCTTTCCGCGCGACGTCAATGATTGTCGGCCGCCTCCGGTGCATTGAAGAGTCCTCCCACAGTATGAATTTTGGGAACGTTACCACGAAGATTTCGAGATCGCAAGTCGCTCGACCGGCCCTTTTACCAAGCAGCGATCTCGTTTCATCGCTGGTGATTCTGGCAAAACTCCTTAATTACGCGACAATGCACCTGACTTCCTCTCTTTGCGCCCATACCCGCGCAACGGGCTTCTCCGGTTGACGTGGGAACGTTACCATGAATATAAATTAGCGCAGCGGCGTCCGATCGGTGGACCGGTCCTGCCCTTAAGCGTGAACTTTAATAACGTGAGGACGTCTTTATGATTACCGTTTTGGGATCGATCAATATCGACCTTATCGCGAAAACCCGCCGATTGCCGCGACCCGGCGAGTCCGTTTCGGGTCTGACTTTCTCGACAGCGGCCGGGGGAAAAGGCGCCAATCAAGCGTTGGCAGCTCGACGTGCTGGGGCGGAGGTTCGAATGGTCGGCGCCGTCGGAATGGACGGTTTTGCAGATGCGTCTCTTCGTTTCTTAAGCGACGCAGAGGTCGAGCTCTCAAACATAATCCGTCTGGAAGGGCCCACCGGTGTGGCCGTGATCAGTGTCGGTGAGGACGGCGAGAACTCCATTATCGTCATTCCTGGCGCAAACGGAGAGTTGACCAAGGCGGAAGCAGAAGCAGCCATCGCATCAATGCAAAGTGGCGACATCCTGATGCTGCAGTTGGAATTGCCATCGGAGGTAGTCAAACAAGCGCTTATTGCGGCTCGCTCCAAAGGAGTCACGACTATTCTCAATACCGCTCCGCTCGATCAACGTGGCTCTGACCTTTCTCGGCTTGCTGATATTATCGTCGCCAACGAGACGGAGTTTCAGTTGCTAGTCGGCGAAACGGTTGTGCTCGCGGGGGAATATGAAGAAATCCTTTGGCGGATGCATCTGCGATCGGAACAAACATTTATTGTCACATTAGGAGGCGATGGCGCAATCGCGATTGACAACGGTAAGATCTACAGAGTGCGCGGATTAACCATCAGTCCGGTCGACACAGTTGGGGCGGGGGATACATTTTGCGGTTTTCTCGCCGCCGGTCTCGCTGCAAACGTTCCCTTCCCACAGGCGCTCCGTCGAGCCGCAATCGCTGGGTCCCTCGCATGCCTGAAACCGGGAGCGCAAACTGGAATTCCGACCTGGTCCGAAGTCCAGCGGTACGTTTAAGTGTGAAGGCGGAAGAGCGTGGCACCACGGAACTGTTGGAACCCGACTGTGTCTGCGCGCTTCTACGTATCCGAATTGGTTGCGGGGGCATGCAACCAACGATTCCTGCGATTGGTCGAAAGGCCTATTCCTAAGCTAGCGGCTTAGGCTGTCGACGTAAACCGCGTTCGAATCCCTCCCGACCCGCCATCAATATGATAAGATAAGCGTTTGAGGTTCACAACGTTCGCGATGAATCCGAGTGCGGCTCCGGTCAGCAGCCATTTCCACGCAACCGCCTGGAAGCCGAATGGCGTAGATCGCGGATCCGCAACAAAGTCCCGGTTAACGCGAGTTCAGGGCCTTGACCAGGCTGCAGCCACCATTCCGCTTGGTGGGATTCGTCTAAACGTTGCCTATGCAGAGATACTTCATCTCCAGGTAATCATCCGCGCCGTGGCGGGAGCCTTCGCGTCCGAGGCCGGACTGCTTGATGCCGCCGAATGGCGCCGTCTCCGTAGACATCAGCCCGGTGTTGATGCCAACCATGCCATATTCGAGTGCCTCGGCGACCCTCCAGACTTTCTTGATGTCACGTGCGAAAAAGTAAGCGGCCAGGCCGAATTCGGTATCGTTGGCCTGCTGGATAACTTCCTCGACTGTGTCGAAGCGGAAGAGCGCTGCAACCGGGCCGAAGGTCTCTTCCTTGGCGACCTTCATGCCCTTTGCGACACCGGTCAGCACCGTCGGCATGAAGAAGGTGCCCGCACCTTCGATCCGGTTGCCACCGGTGACCACCTTGGCACCCTTGGAAACTGCGTCGCTGACATGGTCCTCGACCTTTGCAAGGCCCTGCTCGTCGATCAGCGGGCCGATGGTGACGCCGCTCTTGAAGCCGTCGCCGACGGACATGGCCTCAACCTCTGCCGCAAGCTTTGCAGCGAAGGCATCATAGATGCCGGACTGAACATAGAGGCGGTTGGCGCAGACGCAGGTCTGGCCGGCGTTGCGATACTTGGAGGCAATGGCGCCTTCGACGGCGGCATCCAGATCGGCATCATCAAAGACGATGAAGGGCGCATTGCCGCCGAGCTCGAGGCTTACCTTCTTGATCTGGTCGGAGCACTGGCGCATCAGGATGCGGCCGACTTCCGTCGAGCCGGTGAAGCTGATCTTGCGCACCTTGTCACTGCCGCAGAGCTCCTTGCCGATTGTCGGGCCGTCTTCGCCGACGATGATGTTGAAGACACCGGCAGGAACGCCCGCCTTCTCGGCAAGAACCGCGAGCGCGATGGCCGAGAGCGGCGTCTGCTCGGCAGGCTTGGAAACCACCGCGCAGCCGACGGCAAGCGCCGGTGCGATCTTGCGGGTGATCATGGCAGCCGGGAAATTCCAGGGTGTGATGGTGCCAACAACACCGACGGGCTGCTTGATGACGATTATGCGCTTGTCGTTCGACGGTGCCGGGATCGTCTCACCGTAAATACGCTTGGCCTCTTCCGCGTACCACTCGATATAGGCAGCGGCGTATAGGATTTCCCCGCGCGCTTCAGGGAGGGGTTTGCCCATTTCGGCGGTCAGGATCGCCGCCAGTTCGTCGACATTGGCCATCATCAAGTCAAACCACTTGCGCAGGATTGCGCTGCGCTCCTTTGCCGGGCGGGCGGCCCAGGCGGGCTGCGCCGCGTAAGCCGCATCGATCGCCTTGCGGGTTTCGGCCGCGCCCATGTCGGGCAGCGATGCAAGCACTTCGCCCGTTGCCGGATTGAGCACGTCGAAGCTACTGGTGGCGTCGCCTTTCGTCCACTCGCCGTTGATATAGCCGGCGTCGCGCAGGAACGGCGAGGAAAAGGGAACGTGTTTCGTCAATGCAGTCGTGAATGTCATGTCTTTTACTCCGAAGTTGGTTACTTGCCCGCGCTTGCTTAGCTTTAGCGCCGGCTTATCAAAGGAGTACACGCTCAAGCGCCTTTGCGCATGTCGGTCCTACTCTTCGCGAAATTGACTATTTAGGCTTTCAAACCGCCCCGGTGGCGGAGAAGAAGTCGGGCGCGTAATTGGGTTAATCATCGCGGCAATGATACTGTTTAGTTCAACCGAGCCAACCGGCTCGTTAGCCCCGTCTACGACGAGTGCCGAAGTCTGACCTGTTTCAACTAGACGCTTAGCAGCTAGCTCCAACGTCATGTCAGCAGGCACCTGAACGGATGGTGTTTGGCGGATCACCTTTTCCATTATTGCCTCAACCCTTATGACGCGGCCGCGATTAACCTCTTTTACGAAACCAGCGATATAGTCATCGGCGGGGTCGAGGACGATGCCCTGACCAGTACCCTGCTGGACGACCTTGCCATTGCGCAGGATGGCGATCTTGTCGCCGAGGCGCAGAGCCTCGTCGAGGTCGTGCGTGATGAATACGACGGTCTTCTTCAGTTCCTTCTGCAGACCAAGGAGCACGGTCTGCATGTCGACGCGAATGAGCGGGTCGAGCGCGGAATAGGCTTCGTCCATCAGCAGGATATCGGCATCGTTGGTCAGCGCCCGCGCCAGACCGACGCGTTGCTGCATACCGCCGGAAAGCTGGTTCGGATAATGGCTCTCGAAATCGCTCAAGCCGACGCGATCGATCCAGTGGCGGCCCCTCTTTTCGCAGTCCGCGCGGGGGATTCCCTGAATTTGCAGTCCGTAGAAGGCGTTCTCGATCACGGTGCGGTGCGGCAGGAGAGCGAACTTCTGGAACACCATCGCTGTCTTATGCCTGCGGAATTCGCGCAGGTCGTTCGCGTTCATCTTACAGACGTCAACGCCGTCGTAGAGCACTTCGCCATCGGTCGGGTCGATCAGCCGGTTGATGTGGCGGATCAGCGTCGACTTGCCGGAGCCAGACAGGCCCATAACGACCGTAATGCATCCGGCTGGTATAGAGATGTTGATGTCCTGCAGGC
The DNA here is from genome assembly GCF_056405855.1 of Pararhizobium sp. P1_E7. NCBI lineage: Bacteria > Pseudomonadati > Pseudomonadota > Alphaproteobacteria > Hyphomicrobiales > Rhizobiaceae > Pararhizobium > Pararhizobium sp. P1_E7. The sequence continues at coordinate 15,915 of NZ_JBFUBH010000037.1, forward strand.
CGAGCACGTGCCCGTGCTGAGCGTTGAGTTCGCCCTTGCCCATGCCGTTCTTGACATGGTCGACGTAATACCGGCCGCGCGGCCCGAAGATCTTGTAGAGGCTTTTGATCTCGATCGCGTGACTAAGCATGGATGACCTCTGTATGCTTCTGAAGCCGCCGGCCATATGCTTGGCTGGTGCGGTCGAAGATGATGGCGATGGCCACCAGCGCGAAGCCATTCAGGAAGCCGACGCTGAAAAATTGGTTGTTGATCGCCTGCAGCGTGTTCTTGCCGAGGCCGCCGACTCCGACCATGGAGGCCACGACGACCATGGCGAGGGACATCATGATCGTTTGGTTGATGCCAGCCATGATTGTCGGAAGGGCAAGCGGGATCTGCACGTCGAAGAGCTTCTGCCTTTCCGAGGAACCGAAGGCGTCTGCCGCTTCCAGCACTTCCTTGTCGACGAGGCGAATGCCAAGGTTGGTCAGGCGTATCATCGGCGGGATGGCGTAGATGACAACGGCGATCAGGCCGGGAACCTTGCCGATGCCGAAGATGACGACGACGGGGATCAGGTAGACGAAGCTAGGCATCGTCTGCATGACGTCAAGGATAGGGTTGACGATCGCCTGCATCCGGTCCGAGCGCGCGATCAGGATACCGATCGGCAGGCCGATAACGATGGCGATGAGCGTACAGACGGTAACCATGGCGAGTGTGATCATCGTGTCGCCCCAGAGGCCGAAGACGCCGATCAGTAACATGGAGACCGCCGTTCCAATGACAATGCGGATGTTGCGGCCGGCGAGATAGACGATCGCCAACGTGACGGTCAATACGATGATCCAAGGCGTGTTGGTGAACAGCCATTCGAGGTCGTTTAGAAACCATTGCAACGGCCGGACGATCGCGTCGATCAGGTTGCCGTAGGCGCGGACGATAGCGCGGAAGTCGTCGTCAATGTGCTTTCGCCCGATCTGGATCAGGCTGTCGCTGATCGCCGGAAAATTACACAGGGTATCGGGCAGGTAACTACATTTCAAAGCAATAATTCCTTGTTCGAGTCTGAGCCGGACGAGCGGGGTCGTGTTCCTGAACACAGCTCCCCCGTGCTTCAGGCCGCGACTTCCTGGATTGGGATCACATTCCGGCCAAGCCCGGACCGGCACCTACACGTTCAACGCTGGTGGCTTGACTTGAGCGTAGGGGAAGTCGGATTTCGATCGCCCTTGCCAATGCTGAAAGAATCACAGGGCCGCGTTGATTTTCCTAGCCACATCAGGCGAAACCCACTCTGTCCAAATGTTGGGGTAGGTTTGAAGGAAATACTTTGCTCCGTCTTCGTTGGTCCCCTGATTTTCAACCATCCAGGCAAGAACCCTTGCGACCGTGCCGTTGTCCCACTTACGAATTTTCAAATAATCCATTGCGACGCCCGCTTTTTCGGCGAACGCTTTAGTGACGACTGTGTAAACGTCCTGGGCTGGATAGGAGTTTACCTCAGGATTAGAACAATTCTGTTGTGAGGTGCAGACTTCCCATTCCTTCTTATCATGCGGAACTCCGAAACTCAGGCGCACCATGTCGTACTTACCGAGTATGGCGGTCGGCGCCCAGTAATAGCCGAGCCAACCAATCTTCTTTTCGAACGCATTTGCAATTGAGCCGTCAAGCCCGGCTGCCGAACCTGGGTCGACCAAAGTGAATCCGTACTTTTCGGCATTTACGGCCTTGAAAAGGTTGGCAGTAGTCGTCTGGCAGCTCCAACCTGACGGACAACTATAGACCGCGCCTTTCGTGGGATCTTCCGGCGCCGGAAAAAGTTCTGGATGAAGCAAGACATCTTGAACTGTTTTCACTTCTGGATGCGCGTCAGCAAGAAATTTCGGAATCCACCAGCCTTCAACTCCCCCCTCGGTTAGTAGTGGCGCAGCGATAACTAAGCGGCCCTCGTTCACGGCCTTTTCCAGTGGCGCGCGCACGTCGTTGAGCCAGAGTTCAGGCGCGACATCCGGCTGGCCCTTTTCGTCCATAGACGCGAAAGTGGGCTGGGTATCGCCAGTGACAAGTGTCACGTTGCAGTCATAGCCGTTTTGGAGAATGATTTTATCAACCTGCGCAGCAACACCTGCCGACGCCCAGTTCATCTCGGCAATCGACACGTCGCCGCATTCAGCTGCTTCCGCCGTGCAAGTGAAGGCATTGATGCACAGACCGAAGATAGCGAAAGCTAAAAGCTTTTTCATCTTTGAATTCCTCCCAGTATTTTGGATCAACACATGCTAAGCTGATGCGATGTTGCCATCGCACTGTGTGCATTCTGTTTTGCAACCTAGCTCTTATTGTCCGATTGACGACTCTGATATTACGAGCGCTCGTTTTGATACCCGCTGTATGCAAGAGAGCCCGGCAGGTCCAGCATCTCGTCGGAATACACAACTTTTGACGGTTCCGAGCCGTCAGATCGGTGATTCGCTTCGTGAACGGCCGAGGCAAACTCTGAAATAAATCGTTCGATCCATTCGTCGCGAAGCGGGCCTAAAACAATCTGGAGAGCCGATGGATCCTTGAGTACGAGGATGGTCCATCCGCGGGCCTTTAGCTTTGTTGCGACCCTATGGATCGGTAATTTTTCTGCTCCAATAGCGACGGTGCCAAGATCGGCTCGTCCCAGTAGGCGAAGTTCCGGATCGTTATCAACAAACTCGACTATTGCGTCTCTGAACTTAAGAATCTGGCTCGCCCGGCGAGTGTAACCTTCCTTCCCGAGATAACGCGCGACTGCCCACGCCGCAGCTATGGAGCCACCGCTTCTAGTTCCGGTAAAAACCGGTGACCGATAGAGACCTGCTGCCCAATCTTCAAAAACGAACGGCTGAGTGCGCGCGAGTTCCGCGCTTCGATAAAAGATGCCGGATACGCCCTTGGCACTATAGCCGTACTTATGGAAGTCAGAGGAAATTGACGCGACGCCAGGGAGGCTGAAATCAAAATCGGGCACGTCGCGGCCCAGCGCCCGCACAAACGGCGCGAGAAAGCCACCGACGCAAGCATCTACGTGGAGCCAAATTTTTCGAGACAAGGCGATCTCAGCCAATTTTGCAACGGGATCACAGGCCCCGTGTGTCCAAGCGGAGAAGGATGCCAGGATCATTATGGTGTTTTGGTTCAGGGCGCGCTCGATCGCCGAGGGATCAGCCCGGAAGTCCTTGTCTACGGGAACACGCCGAACCGTGTAGCCCAGGTAGCGCCCATATTTTTCCACGGCTGGATGACCACTTTCAGCCATCACAACTTCGGGCGCAGTGAGATCCGGCCGGTCTCGGCGAGCAGCATATAATGCCGCCGCAATTGCCAAAAACAAGCTTTCAGACCCACCGCTCGTCAGACTCCCCACCGCTTCAGGCCCCCCCTGAAACAGGCCGAGCGCCATCGTCACCAGATCGTGCTCGAACTGAAGGACCGGCGGATAAGAGTTGTTCTTCGTAAAGAACTGGATGTAAGCTTCTTTGGCAACATCCACGGCGCCGTCGTCGATAAGCAAGCCCCTATCATTGATCCATCGGTCGCAAAAAGTCGATCGCGGATCGACATCAGTCTCGCGGGCTTGGATGAGCGCTTTCGCAATGTCCTCCCTGGTCATTCCCTTAGCGGCTAGCGGGGAGTTTACTTTTGGAGCTTCCGAATGAAGAGTGGCTTTGTGTGCAGGATCAGCCAATTTCTCATTAATGCTTACTTTCATGGTTTTCCAGCTTCCTGACGGGAGAATACGGATAGAAATTAGCACGCACTTTCACGGAAGTGTTGCTGAGTTTGGTCGCGCTTTCGGATGAACTTGCTGGAACACGCGATAATTTTGAAAACAGTTCCTTACTCTTCCCGGGGGACTGTTTGATTGGGCTTCCTGGTTTAGCTCCTGTTGGAAGACGAGCCGCCGGGGATCCTCATGCAAATCGAGGTGCCATCTCCATGAGATCGTTTCCGGATCGTCGAGACGCGGCAGATATCAACCATGAGGGCGCGCCCTGACGTATCGCTACGCCATCCTCCAAACAGTTGGAGCGCATCTGACAAATCAGATTTGTTCTGGCCGATACGAGCCGGCTACGGATTCTATGTAGCATTTGCAGATCGACCTACTCAGCCTGCTTAATGCACCTGTCACGACCCGCGCGACAAATGCGCGACTGGTTGAGGAAGGCGGCGCAGAAATGAAAGGGACTGGCCGAAAGAACTATACCACCTTCTGCTCTGTCCGCACCGCGGCCATTTGCCTGCCAGCACCGGACATTCGTTCCCTACCCGAATCGGTCCTCTGACGCTCACCTCGGCGCTCAAAGTGGCTGAAGCGCGCACCGCCCGGGCCACGCTGCCCAGTTTGGTTGCTCGCTTGAAGCGGCGCATCGCTGGGACACGGATGGCAGGCCGCTCATGATCAACCTCACCGTCGACGACGTCTTCGTCAGCCGGCTGGCCATGGCTCAAGCCGCCGGCGCTAAATGACCGAGCGGACCTTTGGCTGGATGACCCGCCGAAAGGCCGAAAGCGCCTCATCCGCGATTACGAGCAGTCGCGACGTCTCCGAAGCGAGGTTCACGTCGCCCGCGGCTGCTTCCTGCTACGGCGTATCGCTCACCCGTGAACATTTTCAGACGGGCTCTGAAATGTGTACGACGTTGCGTCAAACACCACCATCGAATAAAGATGGCGAGATGAGTAAGCTCGACCGCATAGATTACCGGATTCTTGAAGTGCTCCAGGAGAACGGCCGACTCCCTGTTAAGAGCATCGCCGATATGGTCGGCGTCTCCGTTTCGCCCTGTTGGCAGCGGGTCAAGAATCTTGAGAAAGCGGGAATTATCCGTCGCTATACGGCAGAAATAGCTATTGAAAAGCTACAGAATGTCCAGATCGTCTTAGCCCACGTAATTCTCTCAAAACATAGTCGCGAGGCATACGAGGCGTTTGAGCGCCATGTGCAGAACATTCCTGAGGTGGTCGAGTGTTACGAAGTAACCGGCCCATTTGACTACCATATGAAGCTGCTCGTTGCGAGCATGAATCGGTACAATGAAATTTTAGAGAAGTTTCTCTCCGCTGAACTTGGTGTGGAAAAGTACTTTACTTACGTGGTGACTCGAGCCGCCAAAGACGAACGGACTCTCCGCGTGCGCAATATCGTTTCACCAGTTTTGGCGTAGCAAAACTCGAGCGGGCGGCTGTTAACGCACTCGCAGAATTGTACCTCACGCGGCGAGGTGACCAGCGAGTGCGTCAACATACTCGACGTAGGAACGAAGCTCAATGCAGGGTGATGTGTCCACTGCTCACTGTTAGCAGGCACGACTATCACCCACCGGGGTGGATTGGTTGATCGGCAGGGCCGATCGTCGCTAATAGGTTTCCACGCTGGCGATCCGGCGCCCAGAATATATTCGAGGCAATACCGTTCGTCGTCAAGAAGTCGCTAACATAGCGAGCAGTTCAGGGGTTCGCCATTCTGGACTCTGTGCAAGTTGGGAAGGCAATAAGGTCCGCCAATATCTCTTCAAGGGTTCGGCTCATGTGACATTTGTCATTGATGTGAACGCACCAGCGATCGCTCGATTAAATCGAGCCTTTGGTCGATGACTCCGTTGGGGGTTGTCAACGGCACCAGGATGCGTATTGGGAGGGGGTATGAGGCCCATTTTCAAGCGCTGTGGTTGTGAGTGTGGTTGCGTTTTTTTGGGGCTGGCGTCAGTTGCCCTCTTTCCTGAACCAGGTCGAGCGCTATCATCCCGCGCCCACAAATGTCCCCGATCGGCAGTACGTCCGCGCGTTCGCGGAGAGTCTTCAGGCGCTTCATAATTCTTGCGCCGCGTTCAGCGTTCGTTCGGTGATCTTGCAGACTTGTCTCTCGCACGGGCAGTGCTCTTCCCAACAAATCGTTTCGATTTGTTCTGCACGCCGAGATTGAGATAGTGATCTGTAAGAATTTAGTCGATAGTACCAGTTAGCTGCTTCGATTTTCTTTCGCGATGGGCATAAAAACATGGCATTTGCGCCCAGCGCATCCAACATTTCTATTCGACAAACACTCGATATCCTCGATGGCCCCTTCCGGTCTGTCGCGGCCGGAGTGGCCGAGGATCGCTATGCATTCTGGCTTGGTTCGGGCATCTCGTTCGGAAAAGTGGATGGCTTGAAGAAGATCATCCCACGCGTCATCGAGTTCCTGCGACAGAGGATTGACCGAGCTGATGCAAATTGTGCGGTTGCAGCAGCCTTGAATCGCGCCCTGTCGCTTGCTGGCCTCTCAGATGAAGAATGGGCGCGAGTAGATACCGGCGTTGAGTTTTCGACCTGGCCTGATCAAGCTGCCATTATCACACGATTGACCAACAATTACGCGCGATTGCTGGAGATTACTGTTGCTGGTCAGGCCGAAGATTATCTTTTGTGGGAAGGTGTGGGGATCGCAGCCACGTTCGCCAATCCAGCGATCGAACCGGACGTTGAGCATCTTTGCATGGCAATGCTTGTGCTGGAAGGTGCGGCTTCAGATATCGCGACGGCCAACTGGGACGGCCTCGTGGAAAAAGCAATCGACGAGCTCACCGGCGGTGTACCGAAACTTGTAGTCTGTGTGAGGTCCGAGGACCTTCGCCAGCCAAAACTCACTGCCCAGCTGATCAAATTCCACGGCTGCGCAATACTCGCCGTCGCCGATGAAACGCACTATCGGCCGTTTCTTGTCGCGCGTTTCTCACAGATCAATCGTTGGGCCGCGGCACTCGAAAACAAGGCAGTTATTGGTCGCCTCACAGACATTGCCGTTTCCAAGCCGACGTTGATGATGGGCTTGTCGGCGCAGGACTCGAATATTCAGGCGTTTTTCGCCAGTGCCGAAGCTACGATGCRATGGCCGTGGCCCGGTGACAGGCCGAGCTTCGTTTTCTCCGGCGATCAGGTTGGAGCCGATCAGGAGGCACTACTCAGGAACGTCTATCCTCAGGCCTACACTGCGGCAACGCGCGATCAGGTCAACGAACAATCTCTGGTCAAATCCTATGCCAATCCGCTCCTGATGGCGCTCTTGCTATCAGTGATTTGCGACAAGCTGAGATGCATGGTCGACTTGGTCGAGGGTGCCCTGGATCCGGATGCGAAGAATGCCATAAAGCAAGGCATCGTCTCGTTGCGGAACCACCTCTCCAGTCTGGACAAAGGCAACCGGTCGGAGTTCGTGAAATCATTCGCCGACCAGACCTCCCGGACAATGACAATGTTTAGGGACGGCTCGGCAGGAACTGCGCCGCGACGATACAATCCACTGACTTCCACGCCGCTGCATCAGATCGCAGGGGACCAGAACATCCCGTCCACCGGACTGGCTGAAGTCGCCGTCATCGCTGGCGTTCTTGGCATCGGAATTGAAACTGGCGTGTGGGCCTTGGAAGGCGTTGATCCATCGGATCCGTCAGCTGGCATCGCGCTTGTCAAAACAGCCACCGCCAGCACAAAAATGGTGCTCGCCGCGCATGGGCGGGCGGCAATTCGGCTACAGCAAAACGGCCATATTGTCGATGATGAGGACGCCGTGCTCGTTTATAGTGCGGAGAGACCGCCAACCATGACGCGGTCGCCTCGAAGTTCTCCGGGTCGCACGGGTCATTTGGGTTTGCGCGAAGTTAGCATGTACGACTTGCTGCAAGCCACGACCAGCAGTGCTGAACTCATGCAGCTCTTTCGTGAGGAGGCCGCGATATGACCACTTCCACACCCATAGAAGSCGTCGTAAAGCTGTTGACGGGTTCGGGCTATCGGCGACTTCCATCCCCACTCTCGATTGCCGGCCTTTCATTTGAGGTTCCCGCCGCATTGGTGGGTGAGAACCCGTCACCCGATCTCATACTTGTCGCGGACACAGCGTTCGAGACAGACATACGCATTCTGCGCAAAGTCGAGGGAGTTGCCCGTGCGCTTGATGTCGCGCGCTCGAAACGCCCTTTGACGACCGTTCTTGTCGGACCAAAGCCAAAGGCCGCTGTCCTTGATGCGATGACCAAGGTATGTCGCGTTTTGGCGACTGGCGTCATCGGAACCGAAGAAGATAATTCTCTGCTGCAGAACTGGTTGGCCGTGCTCCTCCCCTTGGCGCTGCCAGAGCCGAGCAACGACATTGCGGAACCATTGGAGTCGATTGTGAAAAGTTCGAGCGACCTGGAAAAGACCGTCATCGACATGGTGGCGCTGGGAGCGCACGGTTCTGATGCGGTGCAGGCGCGCTTGCACGAACTTCTCAACGCCTCGTTAGTCGTTCCCGACATCGACAGTCCGGATGCTGACAGAGGCTCTAATCTCACCGGAGGGATTTTCGAATGAGCCCTGCCCAGTTGAAGTCTATCACGCTCACCAATTTCCGCAGTATCAGGGGGAGTATTACAGTTCCTCTCGATGCACCAATTGTCTTGGTGCATGGACAAAATGGAGCTGGAAAAACCAGCCTGCTGTCTGGCATCGAGTTGGCATTAACGGGGTCCGTTGCGTCGCTTGAACGTGTTGATCCGGACTATGCGAGCCATTTGGTACACAAGGACGCCAAATCTGCCAACGTGCAGATCCATACGACTGGACTGGATGTAAACGAAGCGGACTTTACGGTGGGCGGCAGTGGGATTTCGGGAGCCGCTCTGCTCAACACCAATCTGTCGCGCTTCTACGGTGAGCGCTGCTTTCTCGCTCAATCCTCGCTGGGTCGACTGCTGGAACTCTATCAGGATTCCCCCAAACGAACCGATTCAGCATTGACGAGGTTCGTCAAAGATCTTCTCCGGCTCGATCATCTCGACGCCATCATCGACGGCCTACATGATGCCGGCGATGTCCGTCGCCTTCGGTCTGGAGTTCCAGGTTACGCCGAGACCAAGGATGCCGTGCCGCAGCTCGAACAGGAGGTAATACGGCTCCGCGCAGGGCTCGCAACGACCGACACCCGAATACAGGAGCTCACTAAGGCAAACGAAGAGCGCACCTCGCAACTGACGTCTATTGAGCCAGCAAACTCTGACGCGTTGCCGATCACACCCGAATTCGAGGAGCGAGAACTTGTCAGATTGACGGGCATCAAGCGGGAAATCGAAGTCGCGGTGAGACAATGGCAGCAGATTTCCAACACCGATGCGTCCAAAGAGCGCGTCGCAGCTGAGCCACGAAGCGAAGCCGCTGACAAAGCAATACAGGAATGGCAAGCTATCCAGGGCAGCGAGCTAACCCGCCTGCTTGAACGTCTTGCCCCCCTCTTCCCGGATCTGCCGCCGATCAGTTCCAGTGGACCGCAATATGCTCATTCCACGGCCGTTGAAGCGGTGAAGGAGGAACTCACTCGCTGTACGGCGGTTCTCAACAGTGACGCACAAGCCTCAGTCCGTGAGGCTGACCTTGACGGCGAGATCACCCGTGCAAGAGCTAGAATTCTGGCGCTCGAACAACAGATTTCAAGCTTTGCAACCGAAGCTGGTGTGTTGGCCCAAGCGCTGAGTGGCGTACTACCCCACATACACTCTGAAGATTGCCCGGTGTGCGGGCGGGATTTTAGCGAAACATCCGAAACTCCTCTGCATGCGCATGTCTCGGCGAGGATAGCAGAGCTCACCGCCGCAGCGGGCCAATTGCAGGCACTGAGCCAAGATCGCGCAACGACACTGGCGGCTGCTGCAAGTGCAGAGCGGCACCTGGGTGAGGTTCGGGGCCAACGGCTCGAGCCACAGAGCCGCGATGATCTTAGGACGAGACAGGCTCTCCTACAGGAGGCGAACCTCGCTCTTGAACAGATGGGCGAAAGCGTCGGGGAAGGTGAGCGCCTTCTGGCCGTGTCAACCGCCGCATCGCGTGTGCTTTCTGATCTGGCCGCTGCAGATCAGAGCGGGACGGTTCTCCGAGACTCGCTGAGCCGTTTTGCGACCGAACTTCACCTCGATCCGGTCGGAGCAGCCGAAGCTGTCGACGCCGCACTGGCTCGTTTCACAGCTGAAGCGTCCCGCCGCGTATCAGCATACACGTCGAACCAAAGCCTCCGAAGAGAAATGACCGGCAACACTCTCGAGTCGAACAGGTTGAGAGCATCACGTGAACCGGTATTGTCCGCGATTACCACCGCGCAAGGCCGCATCGATGCGCTGAATGCGGCTAAGGGGCGTGCCGATGCCATTATTCAAGATGCGCGCGAACTTGCCAAACGCGCCGGAGAGGCGCGTACAGCAATTGTTCGAAAGGTCTTCAATGGCTCACTTAATCGGGTCTGGCGCGACCTGTTTGTCCGCTTGGCACCTGAGGAGCCCTTCGTTCCGGCCTTCGCCGTACCGGAAACAAATGGTGGTCCGGTCGAGGCAATCCTGGAGACGTGGTACCGGGCGGGTGGAAAAGGCGGAAACCCGCGCGCGATGTTAAGTGCCGGCAATCTGAACACTGCAGCCCTTACGCTTTTCCTCGCTCTGCATCTGTCTGTGTCGCCGGATCTACCGTGGCTGGTGATCGATGATCCCGTCCAGAGCATGGATGAGGTGCATATCGCGCAGTTCGCGGCTTTGCTGCGCACATTGGCTAAATCCAGAACACAACGCCAGATCATCGTGGCCGTACACGAGAAACCCTTGTTCGACTATCTTGCGCTGGAATTGAGTCCGGCTTTCCAGAATGACAGGTTGATTACCATAGAACTCAGCCGAAGTGCTGATGGCCAGACTCTGATGAACTATCAGCCACATGTTTGGCGACCAGACCAGGCTATTGCGGCCTGAGCTGCGAAATGATGTCGACAGACCGCGGCCTGCCCGCGTCCCCACAGGTTCGGCAATGACAGGCGCGGTTTGGCTGCAAATATGCAATTCAGGCAAGTGCTCCTGCGCAGATTCGGAATTTGAAGGATGGTGATGGATGCCTGCGACAGCTTTCTCTCAACATTATGCCCGTGAATTGGATGTCGAACAGCTTGCGTGGTTGCTGACCCACACCGGACCTGTCGGCGGACAACAAGGCATTCCTGATCTTTCGCCTTGGGCGGACTGGATCCGAGACGACATACAATGCTCCTCATGCGGAAAGCGCGGGGCTCAAGTCGTTCGGCCCGGCAAAGCGCGGGGGACGAAGACTGTCGTTCGACAAGCGCATTTCCGGTTTACCGATCAGTCCGGTGGCGATGCGCACCATCCATTTTGCGAATTCTACAGCGCCGATGAAATGATGCGGCAGCCTGACAGCCTCATTAATTTCGGGGCTGAAAAAAGTGTCGAGACCAGAGCCGTGCGCACGCTGATCTGCAAGGGGTTAGAACAGAAGATCTTCGACCAGGCCGCCGTACGTTCGATGCGCCAGTGGTTTTTTGATCTCAAGTCCTCGACCAGATTCACGGTGACTGCGTCTCCTCAGATCGTCGACTGGGCGCAACAGCTGCAGCGGCATCCCAGCTATCATCGTTGGGAGTTTCATCCTGCGCAGGCTGATATGCCCGCCTTTGACTGGAAGGCAGCTGCAAAATTTCAGTTCACCGAGGAAAATCTCACGCTGATCGAGTGTGCCAAGCGCGTTGTGCACGATGATGCACATTGGAAACGTGCCCGTGATCTTTCAGAACGGCATTTTGCCCACGAGGTGTTCGACACCACCGTCCTTCAGCCATTTTACGACAAGAGCGTGGCGCTTTGTGCTTTTGTTGGCAAAAACAGTAAGATCTCGTTCAGCAAGACGAGGCCGGAATATTTCCGGTTCAACCAGGCCCCGGCCCCGCTTCTCGTTCTTTGCGCCCTCATGCTATTTGTGTCGGATTGGGATTTGAACGTTGCGATCGGAAAGTTCGCCAAGCTCCTGAATGCGCCGGAGCCCGCTGATTTCTCGCACGGCAATGTCATCGGACTCAACCCGTTCCACGACTACGCAGCCTGGCGCCTTATCATCCTGGCATCAGAAGTCGCGGCGAAGTCTTCTGCTGGGATCGATTATGCCGCACAGCTGCTATCGATCGAGTCTCGTCTGCAACAAAAGTACGCGATCTGGAAATCCACACAAGCAGCGCCCGGCGTTTGATGGCCGTCGACGTGGCACGCCAGGACGTGGCCGAAATCAATACGCTATCCGCGCACCCTGGGCTAGTTTTCTTCGATCTCCAGCTTTACGCTCCCCGGATAGTGACACCGATGGATTCCAGCGCTGGAATCAGGTCGGGATGCCGGATGAGATTTACGGCAGGCGATGCTTCAAGCTTGGTGCCGACGGCACGGTCATAAACCGCCAAACATTCTGCCGATGTCAGCCGCGACGAGTAGAGCAAACCATCGACGGCGAACGAGCTGTAGAGAGTTTCACTGAACTTCTGGCCTTCCCGATGTTCCTTGGCGCGCGCTGCATCCGTGCTGACGCCGAGCCTCAGCAACCCCGTGGCGCGTAAGTCGATCACCACCAGCGGCGTCGGAGCCGTTACCTCGGCAACGGCCCATTCCTCAATCTCGGTCTGGTCAAGAATCCGTTCGGTCGCGCCCTCGTAACGGTCCCTGACAATCGTTTCGGCAATCGCCGTCGCAACATCGCGTGCGATATAAACCAGTCGGAAGGCCATGCTCGGGCTCGAGAATCGCGTCTGCCCAAAGCCCATGCCGAGGGGAGTCGCCATATGGGAAACGGGCATCACGCGGAGATAGGACCGGGGCTGGAAATCAAGCGCGAGTTCCGAGACTGTTTTTGAATCAAGCTTCACGATTCAGCCGAAGTCCCGTCCGGCCGCCGTGATAACCTCGTCAATCTTCCCTGCCTTGAGTTGATCAAGGGGAGTCCCGCCAATGCTCTGCTTCGGCTGGATCAACCATTGCCATGCCGCACGCGGATTGCCGATGATCCGGGTCACATCCGACATGCCCCTGACGGGACGACCGTCCACGAACTGAGCCAACGGGAAGACATGCTTACGCTCCCCTTTCAACAGACCGATAACCGCCCCGCGTTTCTGCCAGTCGTGCAGCGTCGATCTTTTCGTGCCGAACGTCTTCTCGATCTCGGCGGGACCAGCAACGGGACCCGCCCAATCTTCGATCCGCACCGGCGTCGCATAGGCCGTCAGTCGTCGGCGCCCTTCGTCCATGTCCAACAGATTATTGAGCCCGGCTCCCTGGCTGACTTCCATCGGCCGCTCGACCTTGAGAACGGTCAAGGGGTGTCCATCTCTGGACGCGATGTCAGCGACCACCGCCCCCAGCGCTTCCGCTAGCTTGTCCTCATGGGATACGATCTTGCGTTGCTGCTCGGTCGTGAGCTGCGCCGTCGCTGCCGAAATGGCGGCCATAACCTTTCCTGTCGCCTTGAGCGCCGTCTTGGATAATCCGGGATTGTGGCGGGCGAGTACCTCTAGAATATCGTGCATGGCAGCTGGCTTTACCGCAAACCCGCTGTCACTACCCGATTTTGGAGCAGTCAAAACCATAATCGCCTCCATGTTCTTTGAAACGAAGATAGTGCAGATTGTCCGAAATGTCCAGATTGTTTGTCAGAATCAGTAAGCCAGGAGGTGCTCTCGTCCCGCTGCGTGTCAGGCAGCTACTAGGTGAGCGGACGTCGTGTCGCGGATGCTATTCACGGCGAAATGGAAAAATGGGTCAAACTGATCCGACAATTAACAGGCACGGTGTCTCGTTAGCAATTTCGACGACGTTGCCAAATTTTCGTCCACTGGCTGGATCTGGGCGACCGCGCTACAATCCCGTTCTCACACGCGGCCGCTGCAACTCGGCGACGGTCATGACAAAGCGGAGTTCCTCTTTGCCACTATTAAGATAGGCGTGCTTTTCTTCCGTCCGCGCCAAGACCGAGGAGCCCGCAGGAACGACATGTTCTGTGTCAGCCAGTTTCAAAGTCAGCGAACCTGTCTCGACGTTGAGCAGTTCGAGGGTTCCTGGGGAATGACCGGGTGATTCAAACACCTCGCCTGGAAATAGGGTCCAGCGCCAAAGCTCGATTTCATCGGGTCCATTCGTACCAACCAGAAGCGTCGCACTGCCACCCTTTGGACCGCGCCAAAGGACAGAGGCGTCCGCGGGTGGAACGATACGAACCGGCACACTGACTGCCACTCCGACGAAATCGGCGACTGAAACGCCCAATGCAGTCGCTGCCCGGCAGAGCGTCGCAATGCTGGGGTTGGCGCTTCCCTTCTCGATTTCGACCAGCATGCCTTTGCTGACGCCTGATTTACGGGACAATTCGTCGAGCGTCAGTCCATTTTGTTTCCTGAACAATTTGAGGTTCTGGGACACGGTTGCACTGACG
>NZ_JBFUBH010000038.1:0-27700 GCF_056405855.1 Pararhizobium sp. P1_E7
TTTCCTTGGCGACTTCAGTTCCCTTTCGTCCCATCGCGACGCCCACATGGGCATGTTTTAAGGCTGGCGCATCATTGACGCCGTCGCCGGTGACCGCAACGAAGTGCCCGTTGCGGGCAAGCGACAGGACGATCGCGAGCTTTTGAGCCGGCACAACGCGCGCATAGAGTCGGGCATCTTTCGTCAAAGCGTTCAGCCAACCGGGCCCCCGGTCTTCCGCCTTCCGGACATCATCACCCACGACCACCTGGTCAGGCCGGAATTTCAGACCTGCCTGGCAGGCGATGGCGGAGGCTGTCCTCGGGTCATCTCCGGTGATCATTGCGACTTCGACGCCGGCGGCATAACAATCCCGGATAGCTTTGGGTACTTCCGGACGAATAGGATCCTGCATACCCGCAAGCCCCAGGAAGACAAGGTCAACGAGATGATGGTGGCCAAATGTGTGGTCATTTGCCGCMTTGATCTCGCCCTCGGCAAAGGCGAGCACGCGCAGGCCGCGTCCTGCCATCTCCTCCTTTTGTGCGAGGAGCCCCTCACGGTCGATCGGCACGTTACGATTACCCGCATCCATGCGATCGGCCATATCGATCAAGGTTTCGGCCGATCCCTTGGCGAACATGTGGACACTGTCTCCCCGCTGATGGAAGGAGGCTGCATACTTTAGGTCAGGCTCATAGGGGATGCGTGCCAGAAGCGGATAAGCATCCTGCATGACCCTATGCTCAAGACCCGCTTTGCGGGCAGCTGCCAGTAGTGCTACGTCGACTGTATCTCCGATGCCCTGCCAGCCGGCTTCCTGTTTGGTGAGCGCGCCCTCGTTCGGCAATGAGGCAGCCTTGAGCAGGCGTGCGGCCTTTTGACGGGCGTCTGCCACGCTCATGTTTGGGCCGCGGATCTCGCAACTATCGAGATCCGTGCCAGCGTCAAGTTCGAGGCAAGTGCCGTCGGGAAGCCGGATATCGGTGATTGTCAGCTCGTTGAGGGTCAGAGTGCCTGTTTTGTCGGTAGCGATCATCGTGCACGAGCCAAGGGATTCGACCGCCGTCATGTGCCGGACGATCACATTTTGCTTGGCCATGCGGCGCATGCTGATGGCCAGCGCGATTGATATGGCGATCGGCAAACCTTCGGGAACCGCGCTGACCGCAAGTCCGATCGACATCATCAACAGCTCGTTCCAAGGCACCCCTCTTACCAATCCGACCGTGACAAGCACGGCACTGGCAATGCCGACCAGCCAGGCGATTCTGTTAGAGAAATGCGCCAGCCGGATCATCAGCGGCGGCTTCGAAATGGACGCTTTGCCGATTTCAGATGCGATTTTACCGATCTGGGTTGCGGGGCCCGTGGCCGTCACCAGACCCTTGCCGCGGCCACGGGTGACCAACGATCCCGCAAATGCAAGGTCCGAGTTTCGATATTCCCCAGGCTCATCGGCAAGGCCATTGTGCTTGTGGACCGGCGCTGATTCCCCTGTCAGCAGCGATTCATCGCACAGCAGGCCGTTCGCCTCGGTCAGAGTGATATCAGCGGGAATTTTGCCGCCGGCCTCAATGAGGACGAGATCACCGGGAACCAGCAAACGAGCTTCGATCTCCCGTGCCTCTCCGTCACGAATGACGTTCGCATAGGGCTGCTCAAGATTGCGTAGCGCAGCGGCTGCGCGGCTGGCCGAATGTTCCTGAATGCCACCAATCAACCCATTCAGCAGAAGGACGATGGCGATAAAAACGGCATCTTCGGGTTCACTGACGGCGAGCGATACAGCAGCTGCGACAAGGAGGATGTAAATCAGTGGACTGCGGAATTGCCTGATGAAGATCAGCAACAGGGATGCAGCCCTGGGCTCGGGGATGGTGTTCGGACCCAACTGCACCAGGCGATCGGCAGCCTCAACACTGGTCAGTCCTCCAGGCCCTTGTCCGATGGCCTGCAGGTCACGAGGCAATTGAGCGGTGGCGGTCATGCGACACTCCAGATCAGAGATTGTGTGGTGATCGTCGCGACAAAGAGCCGACGTTCATCCAAAAGTGTAGTATTCGTGATGTCCTGGACATTGATATCGGTCAACGTCAGCATCCGATCACTTGAACAGGGCGCAACGGCGGTTCCAACCCCTCGACGCGTTCAGGGCAGCCAGGCTTCCTCTTCGAGCAGATTCCGCGCCAATCCCAAGGCCACCGCCACATGGGCACTCTTTGGAATTGTATATGGCTGGCACTGACCCGTCGCCTTGGATGAGCCGTACGGCTGCGAATTGCCTTGCTCGCAGGCTAGAACCGGCGCTGTCTCAGTCGGGGCCGGCTTCGATGATGTCTCGGCAAGGTTTCGATCCGGACATGCGCATCACTGATCCCATTTCCAATCGCGGATTTCAGGCATGTCCTCGCCATATTCGCGCACGTAACGGGTATGTTCCACGAGTTTGCTCTCGAGTGCGGCGATGGCCGGATCGGCATTCTCCTTCAGCCCCGGCACGCGCTTAATCGCCTCTATCGCCAGGTGAAAGCGGTCAAGCTCGTTCAAAACAGTCATATCGAAGGGCGTCGTCGTGGTGCCTTCCTCGATGAAGCCGCGAACATGGATGTTCTCGTGATTGGTGCGTTTGTAGGTCAGCCGGTGGATGAGGGCGGGATAGCCGTGATAGGCAAAGATGATCGGCCGTTCTTTTGTGAACAGCCGGTCGAACGCCTCATCAGAGAGGCCGTGCGGATGATGCTCTTGCGACTGAAGGGAAAGCAGGTCGACCACGTTGACGACCCGGATGCTGAGTTCAGGTATTGCCTCGCGCAGCAGCTTCACAGCCGCCAGCGTCTCCAGGGTCGGTACGTCTCCCGCGCAGGCCATCACGACGTCTGGCTCAACCGAGCCTTCCTCGTTGCTGGCCCAGTCCCATATGCCGATACCTGCTTCGCAGTGCTTTGCCGCCTCGTCGATTGTCAGCCACTGAGGCTCCGGCTGCTTGCCTGCGACGATGACATTGATTCGGTCCCAGGTTCTCAGGCAGTGATCGCCGACCCAAAGCAGAGTATTGGCATCCGGGGGCAGATAGATCCGCACCGTGTCGGCTCTCTTGTTGGCAACAAGGTCCAAGAAGCCGGGATCCTGATGGCTGAAGCCGTTATGATCCTGCCGCCAGACATGCGATGTCAGCAGGTAGTTGAGCGACGATACCGGTTTGCGCCATGGAAGCTCCCGGGAAACCTTCAACCACTTGGCATGCTGGTTGAACATCGAATCGATGATGTGGATGAAAGCTTCGTAGCAGGAAAACAACCCGTGGCGGCCGGTGAGCAGATAGCCTTCCAGCCAACCCTGGCACAGATGCTCACTCAGGACTTCCATCACCCGGCCATCACGCGAGAGTTGGACGTCGTATGGTTCGATCGCCTCCATCCAAACACGATTGGTAACTTCGAAGACGCTTCCAAGGCGGTTCGATTCCGTTTCGTCGGGGCCGAAAATCCGGAAGTTGGCGTTGTCGTCATTGAGTTTGAGGACGTCACGCAGATAGTGTCCGAGAATTTCAGTCGTCTGCACCATGGAGCCGCCGCGGGTGGTCACGGGCACGGCATAGTCCCGGATCGAAGGCACAACGAGTTCCTTGCGCAGCAGTCCGCCATTGGCATGGGGATTGGTACCCATACGCCGCTCGCCCATCGGCGCCAGTGCCTGCAGCTCGGGCTTGAGCCGTCCCCCAACATCGAAAAGGTCTTGCGGATCGTAGCTGCGCATCCAGTCTTCGAGAACCTTGCGGCGGTCGGCGTTTCCCCGGCAATTGGCGACCGGCACCTGATGCGCCCGCCAGAAGCCCTCGACCTTTTTACCGTCGACTTCCTTCGGGCCGGTCCACCCCTTTGGGCTGCGCAGCACGATCATCGGCCAGCGCGGGCAGCCGTCTTGTGGTGAACCTTCGCGCGCATCTTGCTGAATGATGCGAATGCGATCGAAAACCGTGTCGAGGGTGGCAGCCATCTGCCGATGCATATCTGCCGGTTCATGTCCTTCAACAAAAAAGGGCTCGTATCCAAGGCCACGAAACAGATTGTCGAGATCTTCGTCGCTTGTGCGGGCCAGCAGCGTCGGATTGGCTATCTTATAGCCGTTCAGATGCAGGATAGGTACGACGGCGCCGTCGCGGGCCGGATTGAGGAATTTGTTCGAGTGCCAACTCGCGGCAAGCGGCCCGGTCTCAGCCTCGCCGTCACCAACAACACAGGCGACGATGAGATCCGGGTTGTCGAACGCCGCGCCATAGGCATGCACGAGCGCGTAACCGAGCTCGCCGCCCTCATGGATGGAGCCTGGCGTTTCCGGCGCGGCATGGCTGGGAATTCCTCCTGGGAAGGAAAACTGTCGGAACAGCTTTTGGAGGCCGGTGGCGTCCTGCGATATATCCGGATAGATTTCGCTGTAGCTGCCTTCAAGATAGGTGCTTGCAACCATACCCGGCCCGCCATGACCCGGCCCGCAGATATAGATCATGCTGAGATCGCGATTTCGAATGATGCGATTGAGATGGGTATAGATGAAGTTGAGGCCGGGCGTCGTGCCCCAGTGGCCAAGCAGACGGGGCTTGATATGCTCCGCCTGCAGCGGTTCACGCAGCAGCGCGTTGTCGAGAAGGTAGATCTGTCCAACGGAGAGATAGTTGGCGGCGCGCCAGTAGCGGTCGATCAGCGTCAGTTCTTCCGAAGTTATCGCAGGATTTGGGGCCAGGGAGATATCTGACTGCATCTGTTTGTTCCTTTGGTACATCGGGAACGTCGCGCCAGAGGCGGACCGCATCCACGATTAGCTTATGATTGCGGTGGTAAATTCCGCGAATTGAAGACGGCGAGGCATTCTTCCGCGATCACCATTTCCTCGTCCGTCGGAATAACGTAAACCGCGACGCGGCTTGCGGACGTACTGATCCTGAATGCGTTCATGTCATTGGCGCGCCTATCGAGCTCGACGCCAAGCCAAAGAAGCCTTTCGGTGACAAGTTCGCGAACCCGCGGTTGGTTCTCGCCGATGCCTGCCGTGAACACCAGGGCGTCAAGTCCTTTGAGCGTCGATGCAAGCCGACCGATTTCGCCTGCGATCCGAAGTGTGAAGAGGTCAATAGCTTCCTTTGCACCCGATCCATTGTCTTCGAACAGTTCACGTATGTCGCCGCTCAATCCAGAGACGCCGAACAGGCCGCACTGGAGGTAGAGCATTTCCTCCACCTCCTCGATGGTCTTTCCGAGCGGGCCTAAGAAATGCAGGAGCACACCGGGATCGAGCCAGCCGGGACGCGTAGCCATCGGGATACCGTCAAGTGTGGAAAAGCCCATGCTGGAATCACGGCTGGTCCCGTTGTCGATCGCGCACAGACTGGCGCCGCTGCCAAGATGAGCCACAATGACCTTGCCATAGGCGACTTCCGGCGACTTCGAGGCCAGGGTACTTGAAACGGACTGGTAGGAAAGACCGTGGAACCCGTATCGCTTGATTCCTCGCTCGTGATAGACGCGCGGAATTGCGAATCGACGCACGAGATCCGGCTGCGTGGCGTGAAACGTGGTGTCGAACGAAGCGGTTTGGAAAAGATCCGGCCGCAGGTGTTTGATCGCCCTGATAAGTCTCAGCGCCTGTGGCTGATGGAGTGGTGCAAGGTCGGTTAGCGACGTGATCTGGTCGACGGTCTTGGCATTCAGTTCGGCTGGACCGGGGAAGAGATCGCCCCMATGAACGACCCTGTGGCCTGCAGCCGTTACTAGATCAAGATCAAAATGCCTGGCCAGCGCCTTGAAGACCTCTGCCATCAGTTCCGACAGATCGTCGCTTCGGTCACCCATTCGAGCAAGGTCGAGGTGCGTCGAACCTTCCTTCACAGTCAGTTGTAGCGAACGGGTGCCAAAATCAACAACCGCCTTGCCGCTCCGCTCCAGCCCTGTGTCACCCAACTCGAAGATGCCAATCTTGACCGTGGATGAGCCGGCATTGAACGTCAGGAGGAGGTTGCCCGTCATGGGATCGCCTTTGGTTCATTCCGTTTTGCGGCGGTCAGCACCGCGAGGGCTGCCGAGGCCATGCGAACCTTGGCCGAATCCGCGCGGCTTGTCAGGATAATGGGAACGCGCGCGCCAAGGACAAGTCCTGCCGCATCCGCGCCTGCGAAATAGATGAGTTGCTTGGCCAGCATGTTTCCGGCTTCGAGATCCGGAACCAAGAGGATGTCCGCCTGACCTGCCACCTCGGAATTGATGCATTTGGCCTGCGCGGCCTTGATGCTGATCGCGTTGTCGAAGGCAAGCGGACCGTCGACGATCGCGCCTTCGATCTGGCCGCGTGCAGCCATCACCGTCAAGGCGGCGGCGTCGAGCGTTGCAGGCATCTTGCTGTTGACGGTTTCAACGGCTGCGAGCACTGCGACGAGCGGCCTTTCAACGCCGAGAAGCCGCATGAGATCGATGGCGTTCTGGCAAATGTCCCGTTTCTGATCGAGGTTCGGCTGAATATTGATTGCAGCATCGGTGATGACCAGCAGCTTGCTGTAGGCGGGCACATCCATAACGTAGACGTGGCTGATGCGGCGGTCTGTCCGAAGCCTCGACGCGGGTGACAATACGGCAGAAAGCAGCTCGTCGCTGTGCAGGCTGCCTTTCATCAACGCAGCGACCTTGCCGGTCGAGGCGAGTTGGACGGCGCGGGCCGCTGCAGCATGGCTGTGCTCGACCGGCTCAATGTCGAGGTCCGCGAGGGAAAGTGCAGCGGCCTCGGCAATCGCCCTGATCTTGTGAACAGGCCCGACCAACAACGGGTCGAGAAGTCCTTGAGTTTTTAAATCAATCGCAGAGCGGAGGGATTCCTCTGAGCAAGGATGGACGACTGCCGTCCGCATTGGTGAAATGGTGATCGCTCTGCGAACGAAGGAATCATAACGACCGTGTCCCGGCATTGTGTCCATTGGCCAATCCGTTCTTTTCCAGCTTCGTATTGTGAGCGATGGCTTCCGTCCCTGCGTCGCTCCGAACGGAGCGGAACTCAAAATAGATCAGGGTCGCAACATATGCGAGACTTCGTCGCCGTCGTGCGGGGCGGCGTCGGGTGATGGCTGTGGTTTGAGATCGCGGCGTAGTACGACTACGGTCGGGTCCTCTTCGTCGTCGCAGACCTGAAACTCCATATCGCGCTCCAGCTCGATCGCCGCGTGGTTTTCACGGCTTTCCAATGACTCGATGCTTTTGAAATTGTGCCGCTCTGCATAGCGGCAGATATGCGTGAGCATTTCCCAGCTTATCCCCTGATGCTTGTAGTCATTGCGGATTGTGAGCGCGACTTCTCCACGCTGAGGATCCTCGCCAACAGCCAGCATCGCCACAGCTAGCAGCATTTCATTCGGAGCGAAGGCAAGGAAGTTAACGACGCGAGGATCGTCGGCGCGCGTCATTTCGAGGAGCCGCTCGTGAGATACGGTTTTCATGCCGGAGAGGAACCGAAATCTGATGTCTTCCGGCGTCACGTGTTTGAAAAACTCGGCAACGGTAGCTTCATCTTGCGGCGTCGCTTGGCGTACATGGAAGCGGAACCCAGTGCGTGTGGTCAGGTCGTCATCGGTATCTTCGAGCATCTCGTGTCTCCTTCGAGCCCGCACAACGGGCGTCGGCGCCGTTCAGTTGGATTAGCCGCTGTACCCTATAGTCAAGGATAATAGCGATCCAAACTGGCTGCACTTTGATCTAGCGCAACAACTGGAAAAACGCTTCAGTTTGCATGCTGCGATCCTCGTGAATCAGGGGTATTCTTCCCCTTCCAAGGTCGTAAGGCGGCCGAAAGCGCTTCGGTCCGCAAACTGAGAAGAAGGAGCTCTCTAGCGCGATCGCGTGACGCCCGTCGGATGTTTTCGAAAGCAGGTCCGACGGCGGCAATCTGATCTTTGACCCACGTCAATGCATTGTGTGCCGGGTCATGGTGAACTTGATGATCTGACCACGGCATACGAAAGGTTTGCAAATGATCACTGAGGACCAGTCTGCAACCATCTCCTTTCTCAAGGACGCATTGACCTTGAATGCGGCGCCCGTCGAGATCATGGAGACCCACATCTCGCGCATTTTTCTCGCGGGGCAACGAGCCTACAAAATGAAACGTGCCGTGAAGCTGCCGTATGCCGATTTTTCCTCAGCGGAGAAACGGTTAGCGGCCTGTCGCAGGGAGGTAGAGCTGAACACCCCGACAGCGCCCGGTATCTATCTCGGGGTCAAGACTGTCACACGAGAAAATGACGGCGGTCTTGCGCTTGGCGGCGAAGGACAGTTGCTTGATGCTCTCGTAGAGATGAAGCGTTTCGACCAGTCTTCACTGCTCGACCATATTGCCACTTCAGGACGATTGACGCCGACGATAGTGACCTCTCTGGCAAGAGCGATCGTCAAGTTTCATCGTCTCGCACCGATCATACACGGCAGCAGCGGCACGGCCAATATGGCGGCTATACTGAAGGTGAATGAGGATGGCTTTGCGACAAGTCATGTATTTTCAGAAAAGGAGGTCCACGACTTGACGGCGGCCTTCAACCGGCGCCTGACGCAGTTTGCCAATCTCTTGGACCGACGGGAACGATCAGGCAAAGTGCGGCGTTGCCATGGCGACTTGCACCTGCGCAACATATTCTTGCTAGAGGGCGAACCATGCCTGTTCGATTGCATCGAGTTCAACGATCAGATCGCCACGACCGATATACTATACGACCTTGCCTTCTTGCTGATGGATCTCTGGCATCGCGGACACCCCGAACTCGCTAACCTCGTCATGAATCGATATCTCGACGAGACAGACGAGGATGACGGATTTGGCGCGCTGCCGTTCTTCATCGCCGTGCGTGCTGCTGTCCGGGCGCACGTGATCGCCACTCAGGCGGAAGATGCCGATGACGAGGCAACAACGTTGGCGGGCGAAGCGCGATCTTATTTCCAGCTCGCCCAGTCTCTGTTGCAGCCGGTGGCGGGGCAGCTTGTTGCCATTGGTGGTCTGAGTGGTTCGGGCAAGTCAACACTGGCGGAAACGCTCGCGCCGCGTATCGGGCCTGCCCCCGGCGCGCGTCTCATCGAGAGCGATCGTATCCGCAAGGCGATGCATGGCGTGCCGCCAGAGACGAGGCTGCCGCAGGCTGCGTATCTCCCTGAAATCTCTGCAAAAGTCTATGAGGAGATGGTCTGGCGGGTCCGCCTCATACTCGCGGAAGGCGGCACGGTGGTGGCGGATGCAGTTTTCGACAAGGCGCACAATCGACAGATGATCGAAAAAGCGGCGGCGGAGGGCCGACATGCGTTTTCGGCCTTCTGGCTTCATGGAGATCCGGCATTGCTTCACCGGCGGGTTGCAACGAGGGTTGGAGGCACTTCCGATGCGACCGTTGATATCCTGGCGCGCCAACTCTCTCATGAGATAGGCGACATTGAATGGCTCCGGATGGATGCCAGCCAGCCTACCGAAGCACTCTGCCACGATATCCTACGCCGCCTCCACGGGCAGCCTCTGGTATCCGTCTCGACGCGCGAAAACGCTTGAGTTCCCTCGGCTCCATTCGGCTCAGTTTCTTTTGTCTTCGACCATATCGATACTGAACTTCGCAAAGGCATCCGACAGAACGATCCGCCTGGGTGCCTGTACTGGGTCGAAGTGCCAGTGCGTCGGAGAGTCTATGCTTGCGATTATCTTGTATCCGGAAAGGCTTTGGTCATGGCAATTAAAACCGTTCTCGCCGCACTCGACGTCGCCAAATTCGACAAGGATCTGGAGAGCGCCATCACATTTTGCGAGACGCATGAGGCGCACCTTACGGCGCTGGTTGTCTCATTGGGCTCCGCGCCATATATTGGCACCTATGACATGGAATCCTCCGTCTGGGTCGAAGAGCGGCAGCGCGAGCTCGACCATATTGCCAGTGCGGCCGAAGCGACCAAGGTGCTCAGCCGGAGCGGTATTTCTTGGGATGTCCAGAATATCTACACTGAATTCGCCTGGGCCGCCGACAATATAGCCGCGCGCGCGCTTTATGCGGACCTTGTGCTGATCGGACCGCAGGCCGCGCGAGCCGAAGAGTTTCGCAAGCGGGTGATCGACGGAGCCCTGTTCCACTCGCCGACGCCGATCATGCTCAACCCATCAGTGCTCGCGATCGATCCAGCTCCAAAAACAGTTCTGCTCGCCTGGGATTCGAGCGATGAGGCGGCCCGGGCCGCCCGCCAATCGATGGATTTTCTGCTGTCGGCCAGTGCAGTCCATGTGACGCTGGTCGATCCCATCCCGACCCGCTCGACCGATGGTGAGGAGTCGGGCGCCAAAGCGGTGACATTCCTTTCACGTCACGGCATCAAGGCCGATGTCAACCGCATCGCAACAAGGGGTCGCTCGGTCGCTGAAACGCTGCGGCAGCACGCGATCGACGTTTCCGCCGACATGATCGTCATGGGCGCCTACAACCACTCGCGCTTGAGGCAAGCGGTTCTTCGGCGGTGTCACGCAGTCGATGCTCCAAAAGGCGAGCGTGCCGCTTTTTCTGGCGCATTGAAGCAGTGGGACAACGGCCGATGTGCTGCAAGCACCGGCACCCCGACGGGCTGGTGCTCGAAGATCACCGCAATTGACAAGCCCGGATTCGGGTATCGCGGACTTAACGCGTCCGCCATCAGAATGTGGGGTCTGGACCCGCCATTCAGCCGGTCGGGCTTGTCCCCGATTGTGCGAAGATCGCAAGGTGCTCGCCGCGCCCACCTAACGGCTCACGACCGACCTCCTGCCATGCGGAAAATTGTCCCGAGCGCATCACTACGATCTCAGAAGCCAGCAGCGCTGTATTAAACCGCTTGGTGGCCTGTTCGATCTTAGCAGCCACATTGACGACGTCGCCAAGCACTGTGAACTCAATTCGTTTGTCGTCTCCAATAAGCCCGCAATAGACCTCGCCCGTGTGGATGCCGATCCCAATCCGTATAGGAGGATCAAATCCGCGCTTCGCGTTCCATTGATCCAAGAGTACGAGAAGCTCCTGGGCACAAGCTACAGCGCGGGTACAGTCATCACTCTGGGGATTTGGAATGCCGAATACAAGCAGTGCGCCATCGCCAATGAACTTGTCGACCACGCCGCCGAAGGCCTCCGCCGCATGCGTCACCCGTCGCCGAAAGGAGGAGATGAAGATGGACAGCCGCGCCGGATCCATGCCCTCCGCATAAGCTGTGAACCCTCGTATATCGACGAACAGGATGGTAGCCTGTTGGCGGCGCCCTTGCCGCCACGTGGAGATATCACTCTCCCCCACCAATGGTGCGATCTCGGCTGGCAGGAATCGAGCGAGGTTTGCCCGGCCGGTTGTCTCGCTGACAGCGCGCATGAGAAGGCGCCGAGAACGCAGCATTGCGAGTGCTGTTGTGAGACCGACTAGCGTCAGCATGACGGCCCGCATGAGATAAGGCGGCAGCGAGAACAGGCGACCAACGCTCGCCTCCAGGTCAGGAGGAAATGCAGCGATCCCAAAGCCCTCCTGGAACGAGCGGAAGCCAAGCGCGGAAACGACGCCAACCAGAGCGATCATTGTTACAAAGGTGGCCCACACTTGAACGAGTGGCCGATATCGAAGGGCACCGACGGCGAGACCGAGAGGTACGAGCCAGACGGTCGGTACTGCGGCCACCCAGTTGCCGCCTAGACCAATGCCTTCCAAGCCGAAAAATAGGCTGGTTCCGAGAATGGCCGCGTCACCGGTAACGAGCACAAATGCCATCCATGGCCTGAACCAGTGGCGGATAACCAAGAGCAACGATACGATACCGAGGGCTAGAAATGCCCCGACCGTGAACAGGGCCGTGAAACGAACTTGGCTCAGGCTGTATTCATCGGAAAGCTCGGCGGTCCCTGACGAAACGAGTACACCACTCGCGAGGAGGGCGAGCCCCACGGCGATTCGAACCCATCCAATCGCATATTCCGCTTCAATCTCCGATTCCCGGAACAGCTTATCTACAGAAGCGCTTGTCGGGACCGAGCGGCCCGCATGGGATAGATTGGCGATCATTCGAAAAAGCCACCCCAACAGATCCCTCCAGGCACTCAGACGGCAGGCACGCACGCCAGATGACTTCGACGAGGCTGTGGCCACCCTAATATCATAAGTTTAAGTGTGCAGCACTTTTTTGAATTTTTGCGGAGCTACGTTCTTGCTGATCTCCGACGGGAGCGAATCCCGAAGGGTGCACGGCGATAGATATCCTTCAAGGCGTCAAGAGCCTGGGACGCACAGCAGTCCAAGGACCTGCGTGCGTCCCATGAGTTTGCCCTCCCAAGACCACCGTTGCGTGCGTAAGCGGCCACCAGCTTCCAGCCAGAGAGAGTGCGTCGGAACTCGGAGCAAGTGCGGGATTAGGGCCGGGCATTGTGAGTCGTTTTATCGATAAGAAATGTGCGTGGCCGGATTGATGTAACGCAAAGCAGCAACTTCGCCTCAGGGATATTATAAATATTGGCGCTAAAACAGCGTAAGAAACGACAGCGCTGCGACCGCCGCCTCTAATCCGTATCTCAGAAGGAGAACGCATATGACGTTGACAAAACTGGCATGCATATCAACGGTCGCCGCACTTTTTTCAGCCGGCACCATGACTATGACCTTCGCGCCGGCGGCCGTGGCCGCGGACCAGATTGTAGAGTCCGAGCCCTCGGAGATGATGCCAAACGCGATGATGGGGAGAGTCGGAATGATGGGCGGAATGCGCGGCGGCGCGATGCGTGGTCACATGATGAAAATCATGTTCGCCATCGCGGATGTCGATGGAGACGGAGCACTTTCCTTCGAGGAAGTGACGACGATTCACAAACGGGTCTTCGACAACGTCGATGCAAACAAGGATGGCAAGGTAACAACCGAGGAGATGCAAGGCTTTATGCGGGACCAATAGGAGCCACTTACAGTGGCCTTTTTTGCCTTGCACTGAAGTAGATGCAGCTCAAATCGATCCGCACCGACAAGAGAATGGCGGTGCGGATCGCATCGAAGCTGATGGCTGTGCCTTGCATCGGGACAGCATCGGCACGAGCGCACCGCACCGAGTTTGAAGGCTGGCCGCCGACGCCGCTGCACCGCGTTGCAGATGGTCCCAACAGTCGGCATCGCGGCAACCGTCGTGCCGCTCAGCGTGGGAGGTCTTCGAATGCTCCAGCCGACACGATGAAGCGGAGAACCCGGCCAACGCGTCGAACAGCAGATGGCTGATCCATTTGGGCCCGGTTCCGGCGTCCCTTAATCGGCGACTACGATGGTACTGTCGACCGTAAGATTCATTGTTTCAGGCGCCTCGATACCCTTCCCACATGCCGGCATTTCGCCAGCGCCCAGAACGGTGGCGAACGGCTTCACCCTCACCTTGATCGACTTAATCGCTGAAATCTTCTATGGGCGCGCCGAAGATCAGTTCTGTTCTTCCAACGCCCGGCGAATCCTGCGGATGATCACGCCTCGTGCTTTCTCGTCAGCGGCCGATGCTAATTGCTCCTGAAGATCAAGAATGAGAGCTTGAACGTCATTGTGCCAGTCGCGATGGCCCGCTTGAACCGGATCGATGCGCGGAGGAGGCGCTGCCGGAGAGATGTCCACGCCGCCTTCAGCGCCAAGACGATAGGCAGCGTCCAGCCGAGGCTCAACGATCTGGTCCGGCCGAAGGAAACCCGACAGTCGCTGGCGCAGCCCCGCGAGGGCCTCCGCTTCGCCATGAACCAGGAAGATATCCTTTCTGATCGGCAGCCGCGCCTTGACCCATGTTTCAAGTTCTGTGCCGTCCGCATGACCGCTGTAGACGTCCAGTTTGCGAATTCTGGCGCGCACCATGATATCGTCGCCCTGAATTTTTACGATCGAGGCCCCATCCGACAGGATACGTCCCAGTGTTCCGGCCGCCTGATAACCGACAAGCAGCACGGTGCCCTCTTCGCGCCAGAGCCAGTTTCTGAGCCGATGTCGAATACGGCCAGCCTCGCACATTCCACTTGCTGCAATCACGATGTGAAATCCGTGAATGGAATCGATGGCTTTCGACTGCTCCGCACTTTCGGTGAACCTGACATTCCTCGACCTCATGGCCCGCACCAAAGCATCGCCGTTCTGGAGAACGCGCGCGTGTTTTTGAAAAATCTGACTGGCGCGGGCAGCCAGGGGCGAGTCAATAATGATCGGGCATGATGCGATCTCGTGTCTTTCCATCAGAAAGATCAGATCAGCCAGAAGTTCCTGCGTCCTTTCCACCGCAAAGGAAGGGATGATGAGCGCCCCGTCGCGATGGCGCGCAGCTTCCTTGACTTCTTCACACAGCCTGCTTCGTCGCATCTCTTCCGACACCTCGGATCGCGTTGTGTCGCCATAGGTGCTTTCGCAGACAATGTAGTCCCATTCTGTGGGTGCTTCCGGATCGAACTGCAGGAGTTTATGGGAGGGGCCGAGATCGCCGGAAAACAGGATGCGCTGGCGCTTACCACCGTCCCCAACCTCGAGTTCGACAGACGCGGACCCAAGAAGGTGGCCGGCATTCCAAAATCGGAACCGAACACCCGTCACGACGTCATGCCAAGCCTGGAATGCAATCGCCTGAAACTGCGTCATACACACCGCAGCGTCTGTGGCGTTGTAAATCGGGGCTACCGGCTCCCTTGCGCGTCTTTGGTTGCGCCGGTTCAGGTGCTCGACTTCCATTTCCTGGATATGTGCGGAATCGGCAAGCATGATGGTACACAGATCGAGGGTCGCCGCGGTTGCATAGATAGGCCCGTCAAACCCGTCTTTGACAAGCTTCGGCAATAGTCCGGAGTGATCGATGTGAGCGTGGGTCAGGATCACGGCGTCGATCTGCGACRCCGCAAAGGGGAAGGGACGATAGTTCAGCTCCTTTTCCGTCTTCGATCCCTGGAACATGCCGCAGTCGATGAGAATTCGGTTTCCATCGTACTCCAGGAGGAAGCAGGACCCCGTGACGGTCCCTGCGGCGCCGTGGAAGTGGATGATTGGCTGGGCGATCATGTGGGTCTCCTTGCTTGGGTTCAGTGTGCCAGCCTAGATCCGTACGCAACACGGGCAATGATCCGCATCAAAAGTCGGCGAAATAGACGAAAATCGATCTGTGCGTCGGCCCATTTTCCACCGCCTGTACGGTTCTAACTTTCCTATCGTGAGAATGCTTGACGAGCAGGGCGCTTAGGACGGCGCGATCATGATGAGGAGCGCAAAGAGCAGAAGCTATTGCATCACGGCTTTCCACGCTTTCCAAGCCTGTTGCTCCTGCTCTAGCGGGTGGTGATGGAATCCTGACTTGCAGCTACGACGGGATCCCGTGGCACTGTAACGTCGAGCCATGTCCCCCGTTTACCGGAAACAATATCGATGGCTTCTTCGAGGTTGCCTATTGCCGCTATCTTGCCTGTGAGGGTCGAAAACTCGATTGCTGCGGCGACTTTCGGCCCCATCGATCCGGTCGGAAATGCGCTTGCCTTGAGTGAAGCCGGGTTGACATGTGCGAGCGCGCAAGCCGCCGGCGTGCCGAAATCGCGATAGACCGCATCGACGTCAGTCAGCAAAAGCAGCATGTCTGCTTTCAGGTCTCTTGCAAGCATCGCACTCGCCAGGTCCTTGTCGATCACGGCTTCTACGCCGACCAGGATCCCGTCCTCTCGTTCCACGACTGGGATACCTCCACCCCCTGCGCAGATAACGATAACGCCTTGTTCAACGAGACTGGCAATGACTGGAACTTCCAGGATTGCCAGTGGTCGGGGCGAGGCAACCACCCGGCGCCACTTGTCCCCGTCAGCAGCGATCTTCCATCCCCGCTGGTCGGCCAAAGACCGAGCCGTTGCCAGATCATAGCCTGGTCCAATAAACTTGGTTGGATGGTCAAAAGCCGGATCAGATGGATCGACCTTGATTTGGGTTAGTAGTGTCGCAAACCGGTGTTTGTCGACGACGTTCGCCAGTTCTTGTTCAAGCACATAGCCGATCATTCCAGCGCTTTCGGCATCCAGAACGTCGAGGGGAAACGGCGAACCCGGAGGGATCATAGACTGGAGTGCGAGAAGCCCCACCTGAGGACCGTTCCCGTGCGTAACTACAAGATCATGGCCGGCAGCGATCAATGTCGCCAAGGCAGATGCAGCTCGCCGGATATTGGCGCGCTGGTTGTCTGCTGTCATACTCTCCCCGCGCTTGAGAAGCGCATTTCCTCCCAGTGCCGCGACGATCAGCATCCTAGCCTCCCATCGTAGCGACGAGCAGCGCCTTGRTCGTATGCATCCGGTTTTCTGCCTGATCGAAGACGATGGAGGATTTGGACTCAAACACCTCGTCCGTCACTTCCATGCAATCCAAGCCGAACTGTTGGAAAATGCGAGCGCCCACATCCGTATTCCTGTCGTGGAACGCGGGCAGGCAGTGCATGAATTTGGCATAGGGATTTTCCGTTGCCACCATGACCTCTGTCGTCACGCAGTAAGGCGATAGCAGGCGGATGCGGTCGGCCCAGGCAGCCTCGTCCTCGCCCATCGAAAGCCAGACATCGGTGTAGACGAAATCGGCGCGAAGGACGCCGGGACGGATATGCTCTCCAATGGAGAAGACCCCGCCGTTTTTTTCGAGCCTCCATCGCGAGATTTTCGATGACGTCGGGRGCAGGCCAGAGCTCTCTTGGCGAAACCACGCGAAAATCCATGCCCACCTTCGCAGCGCCAGTTGCCAGCGAGAGCGCGACGTTGTCCCGGCCATCACCGACAAAGGCCATGACCATGTCGGACAGGTGTTTGTGGGTAAACTCGCGCATTGTCATGAAGTCGGCAAGGACCTGGGTCGGATGCGCTTCATTCGTCAGGCCGTTATAGACGGGGACGCCTGCGAATTTCGCAAGGTCCTCCACTGAGCTTTGGGCAAAGCCGCGATATTCGATCGCATCGTAGATGCGGGCCAAGACGCGAGCAGTATCCTTCATCGTTTCCTTGTGGCCGATGTGGCTCCCGGAAGGGCCGATATAGGTGACGTTGGCACCCTGATCGTAGGCGGCGACTTCAAAGCCCGATCGCGTCCGGGTGGAATCCTTCTCGAAGATCAAGGCGATATTTTTGCGCCACAGGCGCGGCTGCTCCGTTCCGGCCATTTTCGCTTCTTTCAAATCGGCCGCCAGCCCGGAGCAGGTACCGGATTTCATCCGGGCTGAGATCATCAAGCGCCAGCACGCTGCGTCCATGAAGATTGATCGACATTTTAGGTGCCTCCGGTATGAGTTAATTGGGATCGCGAATGAGCGGGCATGTCATGCAGTGACCGCCCCCTCGGCCGCGGCTGAGTTCCGCCCCCTCGATGGTGATGACCTCGACACCGGCGCGTCGAAGGAGCGTGTTGGTGTAGACATTGCGGTCATAGGCGAGGACGATCCCGGGTCTGACCGCGACGACATTGTTGCCGTCATCCCATTGCTCCCGCTCCGCCTCGTAGCAGTCACCCCCGGTTGCCACGACGCGCAACGCCTTCAGTCCCAGCGCGGCCGCCACGACCGAGATGAAACTCTCGCTCTCCTCTGTCACGTCGATACTGCCTTGCGCAGAGCCCGGCCGCAGTGAAAAGCTTCTGATGCGATCAACGACCGGCGGATACATGGTCACCAGATCGCGGTCGCAAAAGGTGAACACCGTGTCGAGATGCATGAAACTGCGGTCTCTGGGCATCAACGCAGCGATCACATGTGTCGCCGTTCCCGTCCTGAATAGATGGCGCGCCAGAGCATCGACAGCCTGTGGCGTCGTTCGCTCTCCCATGCCGATCAGAACGGCTCCGTTGCCGATCGGCATGACGTCACCCCCCTCAAGGCTCGCTCCGGCGCGCTGCATGTCTGGGGAGATTAGCGGGAACCCGGCATCGCGAAAGCGTCGATGGTACCGGTAAACAGCATCCACATTTGAGGCTTCTGGTCTGCGGGCCGGCCAGTACATGGCGTTGACTGAGACGGTGCCATAAACCCAACAGGAGCTGTCTCGCGTGAACAACTGATTGGGCAATGGCGGCAAGACGAAGTCTTGCGGCGCAAGGGTGCAGCCGGTCAGACCCGCTGGTTGAAAAGGCAATTCGGCCCGGGCAATCCCGCCCACCAGAAGAGTGGACAGTTGATCGCTGGCCATCTCGTTCAGCCAGCCCCTCAGTTCATCCGCCATATCAAGGCCGACAACCGAGGCGTCCGCGCGTTGATCGAGAAGCCATTTTCGCGCCTCCGGCAGTTCCAGGGTCTCGGACAGGAGTTCACCGAAGGATTGCACCAATACGCCCTGTTCACGCAGGGCATCAACAAAGACATCGTGCTCCTGCCGCGCCCGCTTGACCCAGAGGACGTCATCGAAAAGGAGTGCCTTGCAGTTGTCCGGTGTCAGACGACGCAAACTGAGATCCGGTCGATGGACCATGACTTCGCGCAACCGACCGGTCTCTGAGTGAACGCCAAGTGTGTCCATGACATTTTCCTTTCAAAGAGCGCTGATCGTGCCGGTCCACATCTGGTACGCGGCATAGAGGCCCAAGGCGCCAAGAACGACCGCGAGCGCGACTTCAACTGGATGGAAAAGGCGACGCTCCGTCTCAAAATGGGCCCAGGCGTAGAAAAGGATACCGGGAGCATAGAGAGCAGCACACATATAGAGGTAGTTCAAACCTGCAGCATAAAGCAGCCAGGCTCCATACAGGGTCGCCAAAAGACCAACGAGCATGGGCAGAACGCGGTTTTCTCCCGGTGGATAGTTTTCGCCGGTGATTGCAAGCTTCGCCGCGTAGGCGCCCGAAAAGATGTAGGGCACGAGAATGGCAACAGATGCGATCGAGAACAGGGCCTGATACGTGCTATGTGCAAACAGGGTCACAATGAGGAGTAACTGCACCAGTGCGTTTCACGCAATTTACTGAAGCCGAGCGCACAAGGAGTTCACGTGACGCAGCCGATCAGTCGTGGTCAATACATCTGTTTTGACCCACATCAAAGACGCGGACGGTGGACAGCCTGATACTTGATCGCTCAAGCAGGGGGCTCCTGCGTTCTAATATGGGAGGATGAAATTATGAGTGATCTCGCATTGAGGCAGAACATCATCGATGAGCTGGAGTTTGAACCAAGTATCGATGCTGCGGACATCGGCGTGGCAGTTGACAGTGGGGTCGTAACCCTGACTGGCCACGTGCCCAGCTATTTTCAGAAAATTGAAGTCGAAAACGTCGTCAGCAGAGTAAGGGGCGTACGCGGCATTGCCCAGGAAATCGAGGTGCGCCCATTTGGGACGAACGCGACGGCGGATGACGAAATCGCCAAGCGGGCGTTGAATACGATCAACTGGAATACAACCGTTCCGAAAGACGCAGTTCAGGCTAAGGTCACGAAGGGATGRGGCACGTTGTCTGGCAAGGTAGAATGGCAATACCAAAAAGTCGCGGCATTTGATGCCGTTAAACGGCTAACCGGGGTAATTGGCGTTAGCAACAACATCGATGTCAAGCCGCGTGTTTCCACTTTCGACGTGAAGAAACGCATCGAAGATGCACTGAAACGCACAGCCGAAGTTGAGGCCAACGGTATCACGGTTCTTGTCGCCGACGGCAGGGTGACCCTGGAAGGTCATGTGAATGCTTGGCCGGAACGCAGCGCAGTCGAGCGTGCCGCGTGGTCCGCACCGGGCGTGAAGGATGTCGTCGACCACATAAGAGTTTCCTGAATTCTGACGCAACAAGGCGACGGCACGACCGTGGTCGCGCCGTCGGCATTCTTGCTGCAGCCAACAATCTTGCAGGATCGATCGGTCTGGCGATGGAGCCGATGCGCGCGTTTGAGCTTCCCATACGCATCCGTGTCGCCGATGCCTCTGTTATAATGTCTATTCAAAGGAACTTTCGCCAGGTCTAGTCGGGGGGAAGAATTGATTTATGAAAGCCATGGTTCTTGAGACAATCGGGGCGCCGCTGGCGATGGTGGAAAGACCGGACCCGCTTCCATCCGCGGGCGAAATCCGAGTGAGGGTCGAAGCTTGCGCGGTGTGCCGCACCGATCTACACGTGATCGATGGAGAGTTACCCGATCCAACGCTGCCGGTGATCCCCGGTCATGAGATCGTCGGGATCGTGGACGCGATTGGAGAGGGCGTGGACCCAGCGCGGTTCGGTCGCCGCGTCGGCGTGCTATGGCTCGGACACACCTGCGGCAGATGCCACTACTGCCTCTCGAAAGCGGAAAATCTTTGCGACCGACCGCAGTTCACCGGCTATAGCCGAGACGGTGGATTCGCCACCCATGCCGTTGCGGATGCGGGTTATGCTTTTGACCTCGATCCGCGTGCGGATCCCGCCGCGCTCGCGCCCTTACTGTGTGCGGGGCTGATCGGCTGGCGGTGCCTGAACAAGGCGGGTGATGGCAAGAGGATCGGGCTTTACGGATTCGGGGCCGCCGCCCATATCATCGCGCAGATCTGCATCTTTCAGGGGCGGGAGGTCTATGCGTTCACGGCCCCCGGGGATCATGTTGCGCAGGACTTTGCCCGCCGTCTGGGAGCCCGATGGGCCGGAAGTTCGGATGCAACGCCGCCGATCGCACTGGACGCCGCGATCATCTTTGCACCTGTGGGTGCACTCGTGCCTGCCGCTCTCGAGGCGGTGCGAAAGGGTGGTCGGGTTGTTTGCGGTGGCATCCACATGACTGACATCCCATCCATGCCCTACGCGGTTTTGTGGGGCGAGCGCGCATTATTGACGGTCGCCAATCTTACTCGCCAAGATGCCGAAGAGTTTTTTCCGATCGCGGCGGCAGCCCGGGTCCGGACCCATACCAGAATCTATCCCCTCAAAAAGGCGAACGAGGCGCTAGCCGACCTGCGACATGGCCGTCTGAGCGGTGCCGCGGTGTTGGTGCCATGACATGCGCTCGACGAGTGCGCCTGTCCGGGGCAGGTGCGTTATCGATTTGGCGTTTCGAAACCGGGAAAGTATTGGACAGAATAGTCGCGTTTGCCGGTAGTCTCAGACCCGCGTGACACATAACAACGAGCGAGAATGTTCCGCCTAATCTCGGTCGAACCCCGTCCATTGTTTGTAACATAAAGAGGTCTGGCAGTTCTAAACGTTGGCATCTACCCTTTCTACCGGTCGCAATGCCCGCAAAGCATTCATGATCACAGCAACGTCTATCGCCTCTTGGAGAAGAGCCCCATGCAGGGGTGGAAGGTACCCGAGGGCGGCAGCGACCATCCCGGCGAGAGAAAAGCCAAGGCCGGCGAACACGCTCTGTCGGGCGATATGGATCGTCCGTTGGGCAATGCCTAAAGCCTCGGCGAGCGGTTCAAGATGGTYGACGAGCAGAACGACCCCAGCCGACTGCGAGGCGGCAGCAGCGCCTCGTGCCCCCAAGGCCACCCCCACATCGGCCATCGCCAGAGCGGGTGCATCGTTCACACCGTCGCCGACCATGAGGACGGGTCCCCATTGGCGTGCGGAAGCAACGATAACGACCTTGGAAGCTGGTGCTTGTTCGCCAAGAATTTCGTCGAGACCGAGGTCTTTACCGATCCTGGTCGCAACGTCCAGCCTGTCGCCAGACGCGAGGATGATTCGCTGGATTCCGTGACGACGGAGCTTGTGAAGAACGTTTCGTGCCTCTGGACGAACCCGATCCGATAGCACAATCGATCCGGCAATTCGCCCGTCGACAGCGACGGAGATCGTCGCTTCACCCGCACGCCGTGGGTTCGGTACATGCAGTTTTACGGCCTCTTCAACCCGACCGGCCACGAAGGGGGCACCGCCGACAATGACTCGATGGTGACCGATGGAACCTTCTATGCCATCACCTGGCGCCTCATCTACATTGGTCGGCCGCTCAAGAGGTAGGCCACGGTCACGAGCGGCCTCTATCAAAGTAGAGGCGAACACATGGCCCGAGGCTTGGTCGAGCGAGGCGGCAAGGCGTAGAAGCTCGTTTTCCTCCAGCCAGCCAGTTGTCTCGATGGCGGCCACCGTCGCCTTGCCATGGGTCAGCGTACCGGTCTTATCAAGGATGGCGACCCGAACTCGCCCGAGCGCCTCAAGCGTGCCGCCGTCCTTGACGAGGCAACCCTGCGCTGCACAACGAGAGATGCCGGACATGATCGCCACGGGCACTGCAAGGATCAAAGGGCAAGGTGTTGCGATCACCAGAACGGCAAGAGCCCGTCGCGGGTCGCCCGACAACCACCATGCCGCAAAGGCGACTGAAAGGGTGACGACCAGGAAAAGGATCGCGTATCGGTCGGCCAGACGCACCATGGGCGCCCTGGTCTGCTGGGCAGCCTCCACTAGGCGGACGACGGCGGCATAAGTGCTTTCGGCTGCCGGACGAAGAGCGACAATGTCGAAGACGTCTCCCACCGAGGTGGTGCCGCTCAAGACTTCCTGGTCGACCAAATGGCGTTTTGGTACAGCCTCACCCGTCAGTGCCGACTCGTCGAGCGTCGCTTCGCCGGAGAGAATCACACCGTCGACGGGTAGAACCTCGCCGCGGCGGATCATCAACCGGTCGCCTGCCAGGACGTCTATTATCGGGACTTCCTCAAGAGCATCGCCGGCATAACGCATTGTCGTGTGAGCGACTCTACCCATCAAAGCCGTCATTTCCCTCGCCGCGCGGTTGGAGGCGAAACTCTCAAGCAGTTGCCCGCCGGCATACATCAATGCCACGACGTTCGCGGCAAGATGCTCACCGAAGGCGAGGGCGACGCTCATCGACAACGCCGCGACGATATCGAGTCCGGCATCGCCTTTGCGAAGCGACCGAACAATCTGGAGGAAGAGGGCCGAGAGTACTGGGATGGTGCCTCCCATGAATGCCAGCCCTGCCAGTTCCGACCGTCTCGCAGTTAGAAAGAGTGTGCCCATCAGCAGACCCAGGGAGGCAGTCAGCACCAATAGGACGCCACGCGAGCGCACCTTTAACAGGAATTCGCCGCCGCGCTTGGGGATCATCGGTCGTCCTTGCGAGTTGGAGGGCGCAATGCAGGCGTTCTGCCCGGTTTTGGCTTGGAATGCCCAATTCAGCTTAAATTCGAAGATCCGGCATTGATCTGTCGCAATGCAACAGGTTGGCTTTTCCGCTTTCGTAGGCATTCGAGACGAATGACATCGGCAAGCCTATCGGCTGAAAGGTAGCGTCAAGGTCGGCCACGAGGTTCACTGAGGAAATGCGTATGTCTCCAATCTATACTATTACACAGATCCAGCCGTTTGATGTGGATAGGGCCTATCCGCTTATCGAACCTGTCGCCTCGACACTCGACCTTGCTGCATGGCGACGATACTGCGCTCAGCTGGCGACCAACACCAACGTTGTTGAGCGAGGGGAGCAGGCATGGATCGCGCTCAATCCGATGGGGGTGATTCAGGGACTTGCTTTGTGCAAGCTTGGCGATGATTTCGCGCATAAACGAATACTTGATGTGCCCATCTTCGTCGTTGCGAGTGCCGCAGACGATGCCGGGGTCTCCAAGGCCCTTATTGACAAGCTGCGGGGCATCGCCGCAAAAGCCGAATGCACAAGCATTCGCTTCTGGACATTGACGTCCGACAACTGGACGCGGCGGCTACAGCGTTTAGACTACAGCCGTTGGGATCATGGCGTTCGGCTGATCCTCAAATAGTCGTGCGCTATCGGGATACAGGCTTGCCGGTGAAGACGTAGCCAACGCCCCGGACCGATTTGATCAGATCGGGTCTGGACGGGTCAGGTTCTATCTTTTTTCTCAAGCGACCGATCTGCGCGTCGATGCTTCGGTCAAAGGCGTCGAGATCGCGGCCGCGAGTGAGTTCCATCAGCGTCTCGCGTGAAAACACACGTTTTGGGTGGCGGCAGAGAACGACGAGCATGTCGAATTCGCCCGTCGTCAGGTCGATGTCGCTTCCGCGCGCAGTCACCGCAAGGCGCCGGCCGAGGTCAAGAGTGAAGGTTTCGAAGGTAAGGGCGTCGCCCTTGGCGTCTCCGTTCGGAGTGCTGATCGCCGCGCGTCGCCGGAGCACCGTGCGAAGACGCGCCAGCACCTCCCTAAGGTGGAAGGGTTTGGCAATGTAATCGTCTGCCCCGATCTCCAGGCCGACAATTCTGTCGATGACGTCGTCGCGCCCTGTCAACATCAGGATTGGAATGTCGGACGTTAGACGTATTTCTCTTGCGATCGCTAGTCCGTCATCGCCTCCGGGCAGGACGAGATCGAGGAGAATGGCATCAAACGTTGTGCGGGCCAGACAGGCGCGCATCGCTGAGGCGTCCGCCACCGCCGTCACGCCGAAACCCTCCTCCTGGAAATAGCGGGTCAGCATATCCCGGATGCGCGGGTCATCGTCGATGACAAGAAGGTTCTGCATGCAGGAAGCCCAATCGCTATTGTGTCCCAAGGAGTTTGGCATCTGTTACAAATTGTTGCAATTTCGCGCTAACTATTACGGGCCTAGCGTTCGCTCGTCACATGTACCAGCTCAAATCCCCTCGTCAAACACGAGAGAGGAGATGGCTATGGTCCCGACAGAAATCGCTCGTCAATCCCGTTCCGAAGGCGTCATTGCTCTGGCGTCACACCTTCAACCGAGCCTGGCGTGCGTCTTCGACAGACAGCCAATCGAAACATTCGAGCCGGGACAGCCGATCTTCTGGCAGAGCGACCCCGCAAAGCATGTGTTCRAAATCGTCGAAGGTCTCGTCAGAGTCTTCAAGATACTCTCTGACGGCCGCCGCGTCATTACCGGGTTTCTCTACGCTGGCGATCTGATTGGAATTTCGCTCCTGGATCGGTATCTCTACGGGTCCGAGGCGGTGACGAAGACGAGGGTCCGGCGTTTCTCCAAGCAGAGCTTCCAGCAAAGGATGGACCAGTCGCCTGAACTCCGACCCAGCCTTTTTGCGCGACTGAGCGACGAGATGGCTGCCGCACAGGAACAGATGGTCCTGTTGGCGACGAAGACAGCAGAGGAACGCGTCTGCACATTCCTTGTCCTGACAGCTCGACGCGACCGGGACGCATTCGTTGTGTCTCAGCTCGACTTACCGATGACACGCCAGGACATTGCAGACTATCTTGGCCTAACAATCGAAACAGTTTCCAGGACCTTTTCCAGCCTTGCTTCGCGCGGGGTGATCACGGCGAAGGGGCGTCATCAATACGGGGTCAAGATCGAGAAGTTGATCACGCTCGCCGGTGAAGTTGACGCTTTCCATGGCGGGGCGGATGTGCATGATGACGTGAACGCGCGCGAGTTTGCCAGCGCTTAACCCGAAGAACCGCGATGTCTCAATTCCAGGCGTTACAAACGGTCACCCAACACGGATTGGGCGAGATCGAACGGATCCTCGGCGGGGCAAGCGTCATTGTTCATCGCTTCGACGGGGTGATCGAGCGCTGGACCGCAGGATGTGAGGCCCTTTACGGATGGTCCCGTGCCGAGGCGATCGGCGCCATCGTGCACGACCTTCTTGCCACAGAATTTCCGGAACCTCTTGAGGACATCCGTCGCAAACTTCACGAGACTGGTGCTTGGTCCGGAGATTTAAAGCACCAACACAAGGACGGGCACAGCCTCTATATCGCTGCTCGTTTTGTCTGTGTAATCAAGGAGCAAACCGGGACTCTGGTTATTATCCAGACCAACAACGACATCACTACGCTGAAACAAGCGCAAGGGAACCTCGCGCAGCGTGAGGCACATCTGGCCTCTATTTTGGCTACGGTCCCCGAAGCAATGGTCGTTATCGATGAAAGGGGCCAAATTACAGCCTTTAGCGCTGCTGCCGAACGACTTTTTGGCTATCAAGCTTTGGAACTGAAAGGTTCGAACGTAAACGTTTTGATGCCCGAGCCATATCACGGGGCACACGATGGCTACCTAACTCACTATATAGAAACCGGCGAACGTCGCATTATCGGATATGGCCGTATGGTCACCGGCCTGCGAAAAGACGGTACCTTGTTCCCGATGGAGCTTTCGGTGGGCGAGGCGATTTCTGACGGCAAGCGTGTGTTCACGGGCTTCATTCGCGACCTGACGAGCCGCCATCGAATGGAGGAGGAACTGCGCCAGGCGCAGAAGATGGAGGCGGTCGGTCAATTGACGGGCGGACTTGCGCACGACTTCAATAATCTTCTCACCATCATCGGGGGCAATCTCGAAATGCTCGAGGCGAAGCTTTCCGACCCGAAACTTCTTAGCCTCGCTCGTGAGGCGCAGTTGGCCACAGACGACGGCGCCAAGATCACCGGTCAGCTTCTTGCCTTCGGGCGCCGGCAGGCACTCGATCCAAAGCTCGAAGACGTAGGTCGACTAATCGACGGTTTTGCGGATCTTCTCAGGCGCACGCTCGGGGAAAGAGTGGAGTTGCGCAGCATTGTCACTGGAGCAGCCAATCGCGCGCTAGTGGATGCGTCACAACTGCAAAACGCAATCCTCAATCTTGCCCTAAATGCTCGCGATGCGATGCCGGACGGCGGACGTCTTACAATTGAGGTCAGCCGCGTAACCCTTGATGTCGATTATGCGGCGATGTACCCCTATGTCAGGACAGGTGAATATGTGCTCATCGCTGTGAGCGATACCGGGACTGGAATGACGGAAGAGATCAAACGCCGCGCGTTCGAACCCTTCTTCACGACCAAAGCCGTCGGCACGGGGACCGGGCTTGGGCTGAGTATGGTCTACGGTTTTGCCCGCCAGTCTGGTGGGCATGTCCAGCTCTACAGCGAGACGGCCCAAGGAACGTGTGTTCGAATATTTCTGCCAGTTCAGCAAGGAGCAATCACTCCTGACGGTCCGTCCGTTACTGACGATGTCGCACTCCCGACGGGCGAGGAACTTGTCTTGGTCGTCGAGGACGATCCCCGGGTCCGGCGCGTGGCTGTCTCGCGGTTGAAAGGTCTGGGATATCAGGTGTTGGAGGCAGGAAACGGCACAGATGCGCTCGCTCTCTTCGAGCAAATACCGGAAATTGCACTCGTATTCACTGACATCATAATGCCCGGACCCCTGACCGGCGACAAGCTGGCAGAGGCGGTCAAGGAGCGGCGCCCCGATGTTGCGGTGT
Source organism: Pararhizobium sp. P1_E7 (assembly GCF_056405855.1). Classification (NCBI taxonomy): domain Bacteria; kingdom Pseudomonadati; phylum Pseudomonadota; class Alphaproteobacteria; order Hyphomicrobiales; family Rhizobiaceae; genus Pararhizobium; species Pararhizobium sp. P1_E7. The sequence goes on from NZ_JBFUBH010000038.1 coordinate 27,114, forward strand.
TGCTAACGTCTGGTTATGCGTCGCCTGAGATTATTGGCGGAAGTTTCCTGAAAAACGCGAGCTGGCTGAAAAAGCCCTATACCACGCGTGGACTTGCGGCGCGCTTGCGCCAGCTCCTGGACTGACAATACCTCGTTAATCGCGACCGTGATTGCCTTGGTAACGCGGATTGCCACGAGCGCCCGCGCATTGTCGGCGACGGTCGCCCTTTGCGCTAGATCAAAGTCAGCGACTGCTGGTTTGCTATGCTCAGGACGATCCTCACACAGGAAAGGCTCAGACCATGACGATCAAAACCGTTCTCGGTGTCCTCGATGTCACCAAATTCCATAAGGACCTGGAGAGTGCCATCACGTTCTGTGGCACGCACCAAGCCCACCTGACTGCCCTCGTGGTAGCAATGGGAGCCGGCCCTTACCTCGGCACATATGATGTCATTTCCACCGTCTGGGTCGAAGAGCGGCAACGCGAGATCGACGAACTTTACAAGGCGGCGGAAACAGTCAAATCAATGCTCGGGAAGAGCGAGATTTCCTGGGACGTTCAGGACATCTACACCGAATTCGCGTGGGCAGCTGATGATATTG
>NZ_JBFUBH010000039.1:0-27601 GCF_056405855.1 Pararhizobium sp. P1_E7
GGATAAGTGGAGCGTTTTCGCATTTTGGGAAAGGCGAAAACGCTCCAGCGTCCTGGGAGACGAAAGGTCAAGCGATGGCGTGGCAGGCAACTTTCGAGCCGTTGGCAGCGGCCTGCATTTCCGGGCGCACCTGCGAACAGACGTCCATCGCCAGCGGACAGCGCGGATGGAAAACGCAGCCCGACGGCGGTTTCAGCGGGCTCGGCAGGTCGCCGGTGAGCGGCTCGCGGTCACGCCTGGGGTTTTCCATGTCCGGGATCGTTTCCAGCAGCAGCCTGGTGTAAGGGTGCTGCGGCGTCTCGAAGACCGCCTTCCCCGAGCCCTCCTCCACCAGCCGCCCGAGATACATGACGCCAATGCGGTCCGTGAGGAAGCGCACGACGGAAAGGTTATGGCTGATGAAGAGATAGGTGAGGCCGAGCCTTTCCTGCAGGTCCTTCAACAGGTTCAGCACCTGCGACTGCACCGAGACATCAAGCGCCGAGGTCGGCTCGTCGAGCAGCAGGAGTTCGGCATCCGCCGCAAGCGCGCGGGCAATCGAGATGCGCTGGCGCTGGCCGCCGGAAAATTCGTGCGGATATTTTCCGGCATCGGCCGGCGCGAGGCCAACGGTCTTCAGGAGGTCGCCGACGCGGGCCAGCCGGTCTGCCGCGCTCACCGCCTTGTCCATCGGTTCGGCGATGCTGCGGCCGATGCGCCAGCGTGGATTGAGGCTGCCGATGGGATCCTGGAACACCATCTGCAGGCGCACCGGTGCCGCGTTTGGCGTGTTGAAGGCGATTTCACCGGACGTCGGCCGGTCGAGGCCCGCCACGAGCCGAGTGATCGTCGACTTGCCGCAACCGGATTCGCCCACGATGGAAAAGGTCGTGCCGCGCTCGATTGCGAAGCTGACGCCGTCCACGGCCTTGACGATCTTGCGTCCGGAGCGCGTGACGACGCGTTGCAGGAAAGGCTCGGAAACGTCAAAGCTCTTGCCCAGATTGACGACCTTGATCAATGCCGTGTCGGCTGCGGTCTGCATGGCATCACTCCACCCATACGCCGTCGCGCGCGACGATGCGGCCGCGCTTGACCACGAGGCTGCGCTTTGGCCGGTCGACGAGGATCTGCGCGCGGTTCTCCCCCTCGATCAGCACCAGGCTGCCCTCGTGGCCGACATCGAGGCCGTGGCCTTCGAGTTCCAGCAGCGCGGCTCCGCGGTTTGTCCCCATGTCGAGGGCTGCGACCAGTTCTTCGTCCGTGCGGCAATAGGAGCGGTAGGAGAGTAGCCAGCAGCGTTCCAGCATGTCGCCATTGCCATGGGGGTTCCAGGTGTCGCGCAGCGAATCCGAGGCGACCGCGCAGCGCACGCCGCGCCGTGCGAGCTCGAACATCGGCGGGAAATTGATCTCGCCGGGAACCGCCGAGATGATGCCGATGCAGGCATCCGCAAGCGTATCGATCATGGCGTCCACCTTGTTTGCCGGCCCGTCGCCGAGGCAGAAGGCGTGGCTGACGATGACCCGGTTCTGCATGCCGAGCGCCTTGGTGCGCTCGGCAATCATCTTCAGCTCGGAAAGGCCGAGTTCACCGAATTCATGCAGGTGGATGTCGATCTTGGCACCCTTGCGATCGGCTATGTCGAAGATCGTGTCGAGATGGCCCTTCGGGTCACCGTCGATATTGGCCGGGTCGATGCCGCCGATGACGGAGGCGCCCTCGTCGATCGCGGCCTCCATCAGGTCGGCCGTGCCGGGATCGATCATCATGCCGAGCTGCGGGAAGGCGACCAGTTCGAGGCCGACTGCGTGGCGCGTCTTTTCCCAGGCGCGCAGCACCGCATGCAGGTTGTCGAGCTTGTAGCCGGTGGAAATATCGACGTGGCTGCGGATATGGGTAGAGCCCATGGCGACGCATTGGCGCATCAGGTTGCCGGCGCGCTCTTCCGCATCCCAGGGCAGGTTTTTGCGGATTTCCACCTCGTTGTCGATCATGGCGCGCAGCGACGGCGGCACGTTGATGCTGTGCCAGGGCAGGCCCCAGAGGATCTTGTCGAGATGCACATGCGCCTCGACGAAGGGGGCGATGGCGACGGCGTTGCGGCCGTCATGGACGACGACGCCCGCCTCGCGCGGCAGGTTCGGCCCGATGACGGCGATCCTGCCGCCCTTGATCAGGATATCGGCGGTCTCCCCGGCATCGGGGCGGACATTGGTTACGAGCAGATCGGTCATGAAAACATTCCTGAAGTCAGCGCAAACGGGGATTGAGAACATCGCGCAGCCAATCGCCGACCATGTTCACGGACAGGACAAGAAGGACGAGGGCAGCGCCGGGGAAGAGCGAAATCCACCACTCGCCAGAGAGCAGAAGGTCATTGCCGGCGCGGATGAGCGTGCCGAGCGAAGGCTGCGATGGCGGCATGCCGAGACCGAGGAAGGAGAGGATGGCTTCCGTCAGGATTGCAACGCCGAGGCCAAGGGTCGCCAGCACCAGAACCGGGCCGATCGTGTTGGGCAGGATGTGGGTGAGCACGATGCGCGCGCCGCTGACCTTGCTGATGCGTGCCGCCGCGACATAGTCCTTGCGCCGCTCCACCATGGTCGAGGCGCGCACGGTGCGGGCAAACTGCACCCAGTCGGCAACGCCGATCGCAAGGATCACGACGTAGAAGCGCATTTCCTCGCGCATGGCGACCGGCATGACGATCTTGGCGACCCCGTCGATGAAGAAGGCGATCATGATCGTCGGAAAGCTCAGCTGCACATCGCCGAGGCGCATGATCAGCGCATCGACCCAGCCGCCGAAATAGCCGGCGGCAAGGCCGAGCAGCACGCCGATCGTCACCGAGAACAGCACGGCGGCAAGGCCGACGAGCAGCGAGATGCGCATACCGTAGAAGATCGACGAAAGGATATCGCGTCCCTGTTCGTCGGTGCCGAGCAGGTATTTCGTGGTGCCGCCCTCCAGCCAGGCCGGCGGCAGGCGCGAATCCATGATCTCGAGCGTCGCGGGATCGAAGGGGTTGTGCGGCGCGATGATATCGGCCGCGGCGGCGCAGAAGATCAGCGCCAGGAAGACGACGGTGGCGAAGATGACCGGCGGCGAGGTGCGAAAACGCCAGGCGAAATCGCTCGCGGCCCAGTCTTTCAGGATTCCGGTAAGCCAGCTCATTTTACGCGCATCCTCGGATCGACGAGAAGATAGGTGAGATCGACAATCAGGTTGATCATGACGAAGCTGAAGCCGACGAAGGCGAGATAGGCGGACATGACGGGGAAGTCCGCGAACTCGATCGCCTGCAGGATCAGCAGACCCATGCCTGGCCATTGGAAGACAGCTTCCACCACGATGGCGAAGGCGATCAGCGAGCCGATCTGCAGGCCAACGACCGTGATGACGGGCAGCAGGCTGTTGCGCAGCGCGTGTGTCAGATAGACGGCGCGGTCCGAAAGGCCGCGGGCACGGGCGAACTTGATGAAGTCGGCCCGGAATACTTCCAGCATCTCGCCGCGGACGAGACGCATGATCATGGAGATCTGGAACACGGCGAGCGTGATGGTCGGCATGACCAGCGCTTTCAGGCCGCTTACCGTCAGAAGCCCCGTCGTCCACCAGCCGATCTGTACCGTCTCCCCCCTGCCGAAGGCCGAGAGCCAGCGTAGCTCCACAGAGAAGATAAGGATCAGCAGCATGCCGATCAGGAACTGCGGCATGGAGATGCCGAGCAAAGACACAAGCTGGACGATGCGGCTAAGCAATCCCTTCGGGCGAAGGGCGGTATAGATGCCCATGGGAATGCCGATGAGAAGCGCTGTCAGGGTGGCGGTCAGCACCAGCTCCAGCGTTGCCGGCAGGCGCACCAGCATCAGGTCGATAACCGGCTGGCGGTTACGGTAGGAGACGCCGAAGTCACCCACCGCCGCCCGCTCGACGAAGCGCCAGAACTGCACGATCGTCGTCTGATCGAGGCCGAGCGCGACGCGCAGCTCCTCGCGCTGTTCCAGTGTGGCGTTGACACCCAGGATATTGTTCACGGGGTCGCCGAGGAAATTGAAGACACAGAATGACAGACCCGAGACGACCAGCATGACGAGAACGACGCTGGTAAGCCGGGTGGCGAGCAAGGAGATCATCGCAACCTCTCAAAAGATGGAGGGACGGCGCATCCGCGCGCCGTCCCGGGGTCGCGTCACTTCATGGTGTAGTACCAGAAGCGGGTATATTCGTCGGCCGGAACGATGGCGTTGACCTTGTCGCTCATGCCCCAGGTCAAAAACTGCTGGTGCAGCATGATCTTACCGACTTCGTCGCGGTGGATTTTCACCGCCTCGGAGATCATTTCCTGGCGCTTGGCCGGGTCGTATTCCGTGCCGATCCTTTCGATCAGCTCGTCGACATGCTTGTTCGAGAATCCCTTCGGATTCCACGCGCCAAGATCGCCCGTCGGGGTGTGGAAGGTCGCCGACATGATGTTATAGGCGTCGATGGTCGGAAGGCCGGCCCAGCCGAGCATGTAGAAGGCATATTTGCCAGCCGGCAGCTCTGTATCGAACTGCACCGGCGTATGCATGTTGAGCTGCGCCTTGATGCCGACCTTGGCGATCATGCCAACGACCGCCTGGCAGATGCGCTCGTCGTTGATGAACGAGCCCGCCGGGCAGTCCATCGGCAGGGTGAAGCCGTCCTTGTAGCCCGCTTCTTCAAGCAGCTTCTTCGAAGCCTCGATGTCGAAGGGGAAGCGCTCGTCGAGGCTGGCATCGTAGAAGGGCAGTTCCGGCGCGAGCGGCACGGCGGTGGGGCGGCTGTTGTCGCGCATGATCGAGCGCTTGATGCCCTCGATGTCGATCGCCTGATAGATCGCCTTGCGCACGCGCACGTCAGCGAGGGGATTGCCCTTGACGCCGCTGCCTTCGAGCTCGGCACTCTGCTGGTCCATGCCGAAGAAGATGTTGCGCAGATGCGGCGCGCGCATGATCTTCATGCCCGGCGTCGATTCGATGCGGGCAATATCCTGCGAGGGCGCATTGCGGATGAAATCGACCTCGCCGGAGAGCAATGCTGCGACGCGGGTCGCGGCATTGGTGATCGGTGTATAGACGATCTCGTCGATATTGTGCTGCGGCTTGTCCCACCAGTCGGGGTTTTTCACGAAGACGGTGCGGATATCGGGCTGGCGCTCGGAGAGCTTGAACGGGCCGGTGCCGACGCCTTGGGTGGTCATCGCGCCGCCGGTATTGGTGGACAGATCGATCGGCTTTTGCGCGCCGACCGATTCCTGGAATTCCTTGTCGAGAATGTACCAGCCGGCAAAGTCGTTGAGGAGAAGTGCGTATTTGCGCTTCAGCGTCACCTCGATCGTGTGGTCGTCGATCTTGGTGATCTCCTTGACCGGCTCCAGGAGGCCGGCGAACGGCGAGCCCGGAGAGCCGGCGCGTGTGAAGGAGAAAATGACGTCATCAGCCGTGAACGGGTTGCCGTTGTGGAACTTCACGTTCTTGCGGAGATTGAACTTCCACTTGGTATCGGACAGCGCCTCCCAGCTTTCGGCGAGCGCCGGCTCGATCTTCAGGTCGGCATTCCAGCGCACCAGGCCTTCATAGACGTTGGAGAGCAGGCTGAGCGTGAAATCCTCGCGCGCGGCGTGCGGATCCATCGAGCTGATTTCTTGCGCCTCGGCGAAACGAAGCGTATTCGCATACGCGCCCCCTGTCGCCAGAGCGGCGCAGGACGCGAGCAACAGGACTTTCAGATAGCGTTTCATGAGCTTCTCCCAGCTTAGTGCGCTTCCTGGCAAGTGGTGCTTTAGGTTTTAGTTCCGGCTTTTCTCACTCGCCAACAATGCACGCATTACGGTTGCAGACAGCGTTCACCGTCCCACATTCCGGTGGGTGGTGGCGCGTTTTGATCATCGGATCGAACACAAGGATGATTTCACACAGGCATAAGTTAGTCTACATAATTGTATTTGAATGCCAAGGTAATTGTGCACAATCTTTCGGCAAGGTGTATTCGATCTAGAGTACGGTGCCGCCCTGATGGCGGAAACACGCAGCTGCGGTGGCGCCGGCCGGCATCAAGAGGGGGGTGGAAACCTCGCAGCGCGGCCCCGCATGGGGGCAGCGCGGATGGAAGGAACAGCCCGCGGGCCAGCTGCCGAGGCGCGGCATCGAGCCGGTAATCTGGGCGAGCCGCTCCGGCTGGCGGTGCAGCGGCGGAATGGAGGCCATCAGCCCGGCCGTATAGGGATGGTTGGGGCGCCGGACAATATCCTCTACCGGGCCGATCTCGACGAGCCGGCCGGCATACATCACAGCCACCCGGTCGGCGACTTCCGCGATGACCCCCATGTCGTGCGTCACCAGCAGGATCGCGGTGTCTCGCGTGCGGGCAAGCCGCTTGAGGAGCGCAAGGATCTGCGCCTGGATCGATACGTCGAGCGCGGTCGTCGGCTCGTCGGCGATGATCAGCTCCGGCTCGCCGGCAAGTGCCAGCGCGATGACGATGCGTTGCCGCATGCCGCCGGAAAACTGGTGCGGATACTGGTCGAAGCGGGTCGTCGGGTCGGCAATGCCCACTTCCGCCAGGAGTTGCACGGCGCGCGCCTTGGCGTCCGCCCGTGACATCGATGGGAAATGGGTACGGATCGTCTCGGTCAGCTGTCGGCCGACGGTGAAGAGCGGATCCAGGCTGGTCAGCGGATCCTGGAAGATCGCGCCGATGCGTTTTCCCCGCAGGCGCCGCTGATCGGTTTCCGGCAGGTTGTCGATGCGCTGGCCGGAAAGGTGGATGGTGCCGGCGGCAATGCGGCCCGGTGCCTGCAGCAGGCCGATCAGCGCGCTGCCGGTCAGTGACTTGCCGGCGCCGGATTCTCCGACCACGCCGAGGATTTCGCCGCGGCCGATTGAGAAGGAGACGCCGTCGATAGCGACGAGCGCCTTTTCGCGGACCGGAAACTCGATCCGGAGATCGCGCACGTCAAGAACCGGCACGGAAGGCTCCCGCCTCTCCGCCGCCGCCGCATTCCCGTTGGTCATCACATCCTTCCCCTTCAGTTTAAGCGATCCCAGCCATGGGCATTTTCCAAGGTGGTCCGCTTGCAAGAATACAATATAGGCTACAATATAGAATACACTTTAGCTTTTGTTTTGTGTCAAATCTAAAAGGTGCAGTGCATGCTGCCATCGCCCAAAGAGCGATGTGAAAGCCGATATCGGGACGGGACGAAGCCCTCACCGTTCTCGTTCGAGCGCCATGAACGGAAATCTTGAGAATATGGACCAGGGAGGCCGAGGCCGTGTTGTCGCGCTCCTAACAACCGATTGTTCGGTGAGCTGGCGAAACGGTGGTAGAATTGCCCGGGTTTTCGCGATGGAATGTCAACGTCAGGGCCTTTGGATGCCGGACGTTTCCGTCCGGCATCGTCGGCGCTTTACGCCGAGATCACGATCCGCCCTTTCATATTGGGATGGAAACGGCAGTAGTAGTCGACGGTATCGTCTTCGGTCGCTACATGCGTCGCCGTCTTTCCGGGCGGGATTAGGACCTCCCAACCACCCTTGACCGTCGCCGTGTGAGCGAAGCGGTCCTTGTTGGTCCATTCAACAGTCTCGCCGGCCTTGATCTCGATTTCGGCTGGCAGGAAGGCGAGCTTGTCGATGGTAACATGGACCGTGCCGTTGTGTGCGCGGACGAGCGTATGGCCGGCTAGCACTGCAGCGCCGGTGACGAGAAGCTGCCGCCGACTGAGAAGGTTCGTCGTCATTGCAGCGCTGCTGCGACGTGTTCGGCATGTTGTTGATGCCCCTGGAACAGTTTTAGACCGGTCTCCAGCAAGCCTTTCAGCTCGGCATTCTCTGCCGAAGGAATGAGCAGCGTTTCCAGCGCGCCGTTCACCTGCTGGTGATAGGCGATCTCGTTGTCGATATAGGCTTTGTCGAAGGCTGCACCGTCAAGCTTGCCGAGTTCGGTGCGCTTCTCCTCGGCAGCCTTGACGAGCGCCTGACTGGTGGCGTTGTCCTGTGGCGTCACATTCAGCTTCTTCACCAGCGCCAGCGCCATGTCATTGACGGCTTCATGGTCCTTCTGCATCGACTGCGCGAAAGCAGCAATATCTGCATTCTTGGTTTTCGACAGCGCGAGCTTGGCCGCCTCAACGTCGATGACGCCGGCGCTATAAGCTATGTGGGCAATCTGCGGATCGGTCGGCTTGTCGGCTGCACCAGCGATGGATGCAGACAGAATGAGGCATGCCGCGCCGAGCGCGGTAACGAGGATTTTCATCGGGGTCTCCTTGGCGCAAGCGGGTGGCCCGCGCCTGTTTCGGTTTACACAGCATTGGATGCCGCTTCGGCGGAGAGGTTCCCGTTATTTGTGTAAGCCGAGCTTTTCGAGCACGGCGTCCGTCAGCCGGTCACATCGGGTGCCGGCGAAGGGGAACGCATCGACAAGCACCGGGCCGATCTGCTCTTCGAGCCGGGTCCGGATAAGCTTTCGCGCGCGGTGGAGGCGTGTCTTCACCGTAGCCGGAGGAAGATCGAGCAACACCGCCGTTTCCTCGACACTCAAGCCTTCGATAATGCGGGCGACGAAGACGAGGCGGAAAGCTCCGGGAAGCGCGTCAGTCACCTCCTCGACGAGTTGAAGAAGCTGTCGCTGCGCCATGATGCGCTCCGGATCGGCGGTGGAGGAAGCAACCGGGAAGGGAATGACCTCGGCCGCTGCGGGGCCAACGGCGGTAACGGCCCGTTTTCGCCGCTTTTGTGCACGCAAATGCATGAGCGCGGCATTGAGGGCGATGCGCGACAGCCATGTCGAGAGGGACGCCTCACCATGAAAGCTATCAAGACTGCCGAAGGCGCGAAGATAGGCATCCTGCAGCACGTCTTCCGCGTCCGCATTACTGCGGACGACAGCCCTGACAAGACGATACAGGCGCTGGTTATGGCTTTTGATGATCTCTCGGACAGCCTCAACCTCCCCAGCGACCGCACGGCGAATGAGACCGGCCTCCTGCGCGGCGGGTGAATGAGGGATGGCACTTTGTAAAGCTTGCATCTGCGTTCTCCTTTCGGGATTCTATTTGATGCCGGCTGTGCTGCAAGGTTCCCAGGAAAAGATGACCTATGGCTTGTGCAAAGTTTGGGTTGACCGTTTTCGATGGCGAGGCGACACTCTACCTGCAGCAGGGCAGGAGAAAAAACGATGGACGAGCCAGACAGGTGGCGCCACATGGCAAGCGCGCCGAAAGACGGCAGCCGGATCCTCGTCACGGTCCGCCCGTCCGAACAGGGGCCGGCGGAAGTTGACCTCGCCTACTGGTCGCATGGCGATCAGTTCGGGGCGGAAGGCTGGCGCGCCTCTGATTCCTCGCCCGGCTGCGTCATTGAATATGCCGAGCCGGAGCTGAAGTGCTGGATGCCGATGCCTTCCGCCAATCGCAGCCGCGCATCCATGCCCTCACCCTGGGAAAGCGACGACGCCCCGCAGTTCGATGGATCGGGGATCTAACGGACCGCTCCGACTTCATGAGTCGTGCTTTCGGTGAATGGAGCTCGCCGTCAGAATCACTCGCGCTGACAAAAGTGCTGAAGCCGAAGAGGAGACCGGCCTCTTTCTGGTGCCCCCTCGCCTGCCGCACGACGACAGCGTTTTAACCGGTGACACCCACAGGGTCTTTTCAAGGCGCGCCGGCGCGCCGCGAGTGTCATTGCCATATGGAGCGGCTGCAACGCGGGCCTGATGGATTTCGCTGTTCGCTGCCATCAGCACCGTGCCGTAACGCAGCGCATCCATAAGCGGTCTGCCGTCCCAATCCTTCGCCGGCCGCACCGTCCGCCGGCTTGGACGGTTTGCGCCTTAATAAGCTTGTCGAGCCAGTCGGAGCGCATTCCGGGGACCGTGGAAAGCAGTTAGGGCCGCGACAACTGTGCTAAGCCCGTTTGTGGACATCGCCGCGATAGGGTGTCAGGCCTCGGCTTTGTGGCAAACCACTTCTATGTTGTGCCCGTCCGGGCCAATGACGAACGCTGCATAGTAGTTCGCGTGGTAGTGCGGGCGAAGTCCAGGTGCACCATTGTCTTTGCCACCTGCCTCCAGGGCAGCATGGTAGAATGCGTTGACCTGCTCGCGGTGCTCAGCCGTGAATGCCAAGTGAAGATGCGCGGGTTTCTCCTCGGTTTGATACAGGCACAATGATGCTTTGCCCTTTGGACTAATCTCGACGCCGTATGCCGGCGACCCCTCCGATACGACAGCTACGCCGAGCGGTTCGAGTGCCTTGAGGAAGAAGGCCTTGCTCGCGGCATAGTCGCTAACACCGAATTTGACGTGATCGAACATGGGGGTCTCCTGAAATATAAAGGCCTGCCGAGCGTGCCTTGGTCGTCGAAATTCACCTGCCGCCGCGATCGTCTTGCCTTACTCATTGGCGTGCATAGCGATACCGCCGCCTGAGCGGGGATGAACGTCAAGTAGATCTACATCCGCCGCTCTGGCAATACAGCAGTTCAAGGAAAGGGTGCCAGGAAACCGCTTGTCGATTACTGATCCGACTGGTCGTCGTCGCGGACGCTGGGGAAAAACGGCAACGTGCGAACCCACAGTTCCAGTGTTGTCTCGTTGCCCAATGTCGCAGACCTGTGCGGGAGATGAGATTGAAAATGCATCGAATCTCCCTTGTTCAGGATGTGACGCTCTCCATCCACCTCGAGGAGCATGGTGCCTTCAAGCACGTAGACGAAATCTTCGCCTTCGTTGCGCATGATCTCGGACATATGCCCTGCGGGACGACGGACCAGGGAAGGATGCAGCTGGGCACCAGGAAATTCACGCCCCAGAAGTTCATAGCTCCGACCGGTGTCTCCCAAGTTGAACGTTTCGCGTTCGCCCTGGCGAGAAACGGCGCCTGTTTGGCGTGGCGCCGGGACGAAGGTGTCGATGTTGGTGCCGAGCGCTTCGGCGATGTTGCAGAGTGAGGACAGGGATGGCGTCGACATGCCACGCTCGATCTGAGACAGGAAGCCGACGGATAATCCCACCTTTTCTGACACCTGTTGCAACGTCATATCGATGGCACGGCGCCGCTTTCGGATTTTTTTCCCGAGAGATGCCTGCGTGACCTGATCGGTCGCGTCCGTTTTCTCGGTGTTTGGTTGCGAAACCATCTTGAAATCCATCGTGCGCTCGGCCTAGCCGATGGCAACCGTGCGGCACGCCCTTTGTGAACTCGATCAATGAGCTGATACGCGATTGTACGCCAGACTCATAAAGTATTTTTCCACACTATAAAAATTATACAACTGCTTAAATTTCTTTTGCCTGAGTTAGATTTTTGTGAGAGATGTTCGACATTAACGGTAGTGCTCATGGAGGGGCGAATGCGCATTCATAAAAGGTCGATTCCGCTATGGGCTGCGATGGTGCTGGCAGGCACCTTCGCAGCAAACGTGCAGGCGCAGGAACCGCAGAAGGGCGGTACGCTTCGTATTCTTGCCACCGGTGAGCCGGATCACATGGATCCAGCCCTTGCGGGCATGGTGCCGACCAACAATCTCATGCGGGCCATTTCCCGGCAGTTGATCAGTTACGAGGCCTCGAGCAATCCCGATGTCGCAATCAAGCCCGTGGGCGATCTGGCGACGGAGGTGCCCCAGCCCACCGACAATGGTCTGACCTACACATTCAAGCTGCGCCAGGGCGCACTCTGGAATGCTCCGTCGGGCCCGCGCCAGATAACCTCGACGGATATCGAGCGCGGCTTCAAGCGCCTGTGCAACCCGCATCTGCAGGCGGCAACGCTCACCTACTTCACGGCACTCATCTCGGGTCTCACCGAATTCTGCGACGGCTTTGCCAAGGTCGAACCGGTCGCTGTGGCGATGAAGAAATTCATCGAGGAAAACGACGTCGCCGGCATCGAAACGCCGGACGAGCAGACAGTCATCTTCAAGCTCAAGGAGCGGGCCGGCGACTTCGTCTACATGCTGTCATTGCCGATGCCCGCACCGGTGCCGGTCGAGACGCTGGAGTACATTCCGGACAGTCCGGAGTACCGCGCCAATTTCATCGGCAGCGGTCCCTACACGATCGGCGAATACACGCCCGATACGAGCCTCAAGCTCGTGCGCAATCCGGCTTGGAAGGCCGAAAGTGATCCCCTGCGCAAAGCCTATGTCGACGAAATCGAGATCACCATGGGCATGCAGCCCGATGCCATCATGCAGCAGTTGCAGGCAGGCGATGCTGACTTGTCTTATGACATCAATGTTCCGACCGCCATCCTGGCGACACTCGTCGCCAGCGAGGACGAGAAGCTGACCGCCATGTCGGCCGGCAACACCAACTTCCTGTTCATCAACACCGCATCGAGCAACAACAATGGCGCGTTGAAGAACCTGAAGGTGCGCCAGGCACTGGCTTATGCCGTCGACAAGGCGGCGATTGCCCAGCAGTGGGGCGGCTCGACGGTTGCAGAGCCAGTTGGCGGCATCTTCGGCGTCGGCGTGCTCGGCCATCACAAGTTCGACCTCTATCCTTCACCTGATTCAAAGGGCGACCCGGATAAGGCCAAGAAGCTGCTTGCCGAAGCCGGCTTCCCGGATGGCATAACGTTGAAGATGCCGTATCGCAACAAGGACATGGAGGCGACCACCGCGGCCACGATTCAGGCCAGCATGGCGCGCGCCGGGATCACGCTGGAACTTAGCCCGGTGACCGCCGCCGATTATTATTCCAAGTTCATGACCAATCCGATCAACACCAAGGAAGGCACCTGGGACATCGCGCCCGTTGGCTGGACGCCGGACTGGGTCGGCGGCGCGGCACGCTCCGTGTTCCAGCCGCAGTTCACCTTTGACGGAACGCACCAGACCTACAACTACACCGACTACAACAATCCGAAGGCCAACGAGATCGCTGGGCAGGCGATCAACGCCACCACGCCGGAAGAGACCGGCAAGCTTTGGGCCGAAGTTGACGAACTGGTCATGGCGGACGTGCCGGTCATTCCGCTGATAGCCAACAAGAACCCGAAGTATCGCAGCCAGGCGGTGCAAAACTACCAGCCTTATGCGCTGGGTGTCGAAGGCGACTGGACCAACCTCTGGCTCGAACGGTGAACTGAGAATAGGCCGGCGCCCGACCGCGGCGCCGGCTTCTGGTCCAGTGCGAAAGGGTTCGAACGTGGCACTTCTTGAAGCCAAGCAACTTACGGTCGAGATTCCGACCGAGGATGGCGTCGTCCATGCCGTCCGCAACGTCTCGTTTTCGGTCAAGCAGGGCTCTCTGTTCGGCATTGCGGGGGAGTCCGGCTCGGGCAAGAGCGTGCTCACACAGGCGCTCGTTGGTCTGTTGCCCAACGCGGACATCAGCGGCGAGGCCTTATTCGAAGGGCGCAATCTGATCGGGCTTGCGCAGGAAGAGGCACGCAAGCTGCGCGGTGGGCGCATCGGCATGATCTTTCAGGATCCGCTTTCCAGCCTGCACCCTTACTACACCATCGGAGCTCAGATTGCCGAAGCGCTGCATCTGCATGAGAAGATCGATCGCCACGACGCGCGATCGCGTGTCGTCGAAATCCTGAGCAAGGTCGGCATTCCGTCTCCTGGCGACCGCCTGGGCGACTATCCGCATCAATTTTCGGGCGGAATGCGCCAACGCGTCATGATCGCCATGGCGCTGATCCTGAAACCTTCCCTGGTGATTGCGGACGAACCGACGACGGCACTCGACGTCACCGTTCAGGCCCAGATCGTCGCGCTGCTCGACGCCATGCGCAAGGAGCTCGGGACGACAGTGATCCTGATCACGCATGACCTCGGCCTGCTGTCGAGCGTGGCCGATGACGTGATGGTCATGTATGCCGGACATCGCATGGAATACGGCAAGAGCGCTGCCGTTTTCCGCTCGCCCGTTCACCCTTACACGAACGGTTTGCTTAAATCGTCCCCCGCAAATTGCCTGCAGGGCTCGGATCTCGTTCCGATCAAAGGGCGGACGCCCAGCCTGCTTGCCACCCCCACTGGCTGCGTTTTCGCACCACGATGCAATGACGCACTGGCAAATTGCATCTCGGAGCGACCACCCCTGAGGCTCTACAGCGACGGTGTAGAGTCTCAGTGTTGGCGGGAGCATGGGGCAAGCATTGCGCCTGCAGTCGCACGGCCAACCGTAGCGGCGCCGGACCGGGATAACGCTGCTGAGCCGATCGTTGCGGCAAGGGACGTGCATCTGAGCTACCAGATCGGCAACTTCTTCGGCCAGCGCCGAACCCTCGATGTTCTCAAGGGAATCGATCTAACCGTTGCCAAGGGTGAGACGGTCGGGCTTGTCGGGGAGAGCGGTTGCGGAAAGTCGACCTTCGCGCGGGTCGTTGCTGGGCYGACCCGCGCTACCAGCGGCTCGGTCAAGCTGMTCGGGAAAGACATCGGCGCGCTGGACGGCGCCCGCTGGCGCGAGATGCGCAAGAACGTACAACTCGTCTTCCAGGATCCTTTCGGCTCGCTCAATCCGCGCCGCCGCGTCGGATCCATCATCGGCGATCCGTTTCGCCTGCATGGAGAAGCCTACGGCGAGGAGCGCAAACACAAGGTACGGCATCTGATGGAGATCGTCGGCCTGAACCCCGAACACTACAATCGATTTCCTTCCGAATTCTCCGGTGGCCAGCGGCAACGCATCGGCATTGCAAGGGCCCTGGCTCTTAATCCATCGCTGATCATCTGCGATGAGCCTGTCGCGGCCCTCGATGTCTCGGTGCAGGCGCAGGTTCTGAACCTGCTGCGACGCCTGCAGCGTGAACTCGACCTGACCTATCTGTTCATCTCGCATGATCTTTCGGTGGTGCGACATGTGTGCGACCGCATCGCTGTGATGCAAGGCGGCCGTATCGTTGAGCTGGCAAGCACGGAACAGCTGTTTGCCAACCCACAGCATCCATACACGCGAACCCTGCTGACGGCGTCGCATGTTCCGCCGGCCCTGACCGGTGCACCAGACCGTATCCTTCGCGAAACCCGGATGGCCGTGCAATGAGTGAAGTCGTATCAGAAATTGGTATCACGGAAACCGAGGTCATTCAGCGCGGCTCGCTGGAACTGACGCTTCGGCGTCTGCGGCGCGACGGCGCCAGCATGGCGGCGCTTGGCGTGATCGTTGCCGTGGTGTTGCTGGCAATAGCCGCGCCTGCCATTGCCGCCCTGACCGGCCATTCGCCGATCGAGCAGTTCCGCGACATCGGCCTGACGCCGATGGGCATCCCGGTGGGACCAGGCGCGGACTTCTGGTTCGGCAGCGATCAGCTTGGCCGTGATGTTCTGGTACGGCTCGCCTACGGCGCGCGCGTGTCACTGCTTGTTGGCGTTTTGGCGTCGTTGGCCGCCTCGACGATTGCGGTCATCATCGGGGTAACCGCGGGCTATTTCGGCGGCTGGGTCGATACCTGTCTCAGCCGGCTTACAGACCTTGTCATGAGCGTGCCGTTTCTGCTGTGCGCGCTGGCCTTGGTTTCGGCATTCGGCCCCAGTCTCCTGCTCAGTGTGATCGTTATTGTCTTCTTCAGCTGGGCGCCGATGGCACGCGTCATCCGTAGCCAGGTCATTTCCCTGAGCAGGCAGGATTTCGTCCAGGCAAGTAGGTCGCTGGGGGCTCGTCCCTTGTCCATCATGGTCGTCGACATCCTGCCCAATCTGTCGGTGCCTATCATCGTCTACACGACCATGCAGATTCCCAGCTCGATCGTCTTCGAGGCGACGCTTTCCTTCCTCGGCATGGGCATCGTGCCGCCGACTCCAAGCTGGGGTGGCATGTTAGCGGACGCATCCTCCAACTCGCTCTACCTGATCGCGTGGTGGATGGTGTTCGTGCCAGGCATTGCGTTGCTCTTGACCACTCTGGCCTTCAACATCCTGGGTGACGGCTTGCGCGACGCGCTCGATCCGAAAAGTGCCCGTACGGCACGCAGTCTTAGGAAGAAGGTAAAGRGGGCCACGAAACGATGATCCGTTTTCTCGGTCGACGTATCCTCTTTGGTGCCGGCGTCATGATTGCGCTCAGCGCTTTCGTTTTCTTTTTGTTTTTTGTCGCGCCCGGCGATCCGGCGCGCATGATTGCCGGTGATAAGGCAACCGAAGCCCAGATCCAGCTCATACGGAAGAACCTGGGCCTCGATCAGCCGATCCTGGAGCAGTATGGCCGGTTCGTCGCCAACGCCGTGACCGGCGATCTCGGTTTCTCCTACCGCAACCAGCAGCCGGTCGCGGACATCATTCTGCGCCGCATCCCGGCGACGGTCTCGCTGGTGGCGGGTGCGGTTCTGCTTTGGCTTGCCATCGGCATACCCATCGGCATCAGTTCCGCGCGTCACGCAGGCAGTCTGCGCGACCGTTTCGGGCAGGCGTTCATCCTGGTAGGCCTGAGTTTCCCGACCTTCGTTCTCGGCATGATGTCGCTCTACCTGCTTTATTTCCTACCGAAGCAATCCGGCTTCACGCTTTTTCCGGCCGGCGGCTACAAAGCGTTGAGCTCGAATCCCGCGACTTGGGCCTGGCATCTGGTTTTGCCCTGGACGACGCTCGCGCTCACCATGGCAGCCATCTACGCCCGGCTCACGCGCGGACAGATGCTTGAGGTCATGGGCGAGGATTACATTCGTACCGCCCGTGCCAAGGGCGCCAGCGAACGCACTGTGGTCTGGCGGCATGGCATGCGCGCGGCCCTGACGCCATTGGTGACCCAACTGGGCGCCGACATCGCGCTTCTGCTTGGCGGCGCCATCGTCATTGAACAGGTCTATGGCCTACAGGGCGTCGGGGCGCTGGCGGTGCAGGCCGTCAACAACCAGGACCGTCCCATTATCATCGGCGTCGTGCTGCTGGGTGGCGTGTTCATCGTTGCCGCCAACATCATTGTCGATCTGCTCTACCTCTTCCTCGATCCACGTGTCCGATGAGATTTCCAATGCCTGTCAGTGAATTTACAATCCCCGGAATGCTGGTGCGCGACCACAAGCTTGCGGTTCCTCTCGATTGGTCGAAGCCGGATGGCGTAGCCATCGAGGTGTTCGCGCGCGAAATCGTCGACCCGGTGCGCCGGTTCGAAAATTTGCCCATCCTGTGCTTCCTGCAGGGCGGTCCTGGCGGCAAGTCGCCGCGCCCGACGCGCGGCTCGCCGGCCTGGCTCGCGGAAGCACTGAAAACGCATCGCGTTGTGCTGCCGGACCAGCGCGGAACAGGGCGTTCGACACCCGTGGAAGCTACCGCCATGGCTGGCTTCGTCGATGGCGAAGCGGCAGCCGATTATCTCGCCCATTTCCGTGCCGACTCCATCGTCGCCGACTGTGAGCACATACGGAAGACGCTTTTCGACGACAGGCGCTGGGAGACACTCGGGCAGAGTTTCGGCGGCTTCATCACCATGACCTATCTCAGCCATGCGCCGGAGGGACTTTCCGCCTGTTATGTTGCTGGAGGATTACCCAGCCTCGTACCTTCGGCTGACGAGGTCTATCGCAGAACCTATCCGCGCGTGGCGGCAAAGAATGCTGCCTATTTTCGACGCTATCCGGAAGACGAAGAACAATTGGCTGCGATCGCTGACTTTATCGCCGGCAACGACGTCCGTTTGCCTGATGGTGACCAACTCACCGTCAGGCGGCTGCAGACGGTCGGGCTTGATCTCGGCATGGGGCCAGGGTTTGAAAATATCCACTGGCTCCTCGATGAGGCTTTCGCCGCACCTGAAGAGGACCGTCTGACAGATTTCTTCCTGTCTAGCGTCATGAACCTGACCGCGTTTCGCGGCAATCCGTTGTTCGCCGCCCTGCATGAGGCGGCCTACATCCAGGGCGAGGGAGCGACGAATTGGTCGGCCGAGCGGGTGCGCGGCGACTTCCCTGCGTTTGCCGAAGACAGGCGCCCGCTGCTCTTCACCGGCGAGATGATTTATCCCTGGATGTTCGAGGAAATCGCTGGGTTGCGTCCTTTCAAAGCCGGTGTCGACGCTCTTGCCCAGCGCCGGCAGCACGGCCCGCTCTACGATACGGTACGGCTAGCCGGAAACGACATTCCGGTTTCGGCCGTCATCTACCATGACGACATGTTCGTCGATGCAGATCTTTCCCTGCAGACGGCGAGGCAGGTCGGCAATCTMGACTTCTGGATCACCAACGAGTTCGAGCATGACGGCATCAAACAGGCCGGAATGGTGGTTCGCCGCCTGGTCGACATGGCTCGCGACAAGGGTGGACCGCGCACGGCCGCATAGAACACAAGAACGAAATGACACTCCATGAAAACAACAATGAATGAAATGGCGAACCGTCTCGGCCGCCTGCGTACCTGGATGGCGAATGTCGGCCTGGACGGGCTCATTGTGCCTCGCACAGACGCCTATCAGAGCGGGATCACCGCCCCGCATGACAATTGCCTTGCCTTCATCACCGGTTTCACCGGTTCGGCCGGCCTGGCGCTGATCCTGAGCGACAGGGCACTGATCTTTGTCGACGGGCGCTACCAGATCCAGGTTCGCGGCGAGGTCGACCTCGATGCCTTCGAACTGCGCCATCTCCGCGACGAGCCAATCGACCGATGGCTTGGGGAGGAAGCCCAACAAGGCTGGCGCATCGGCGTCGATGGCATGAAAACCGTCTTCATGTTGCATGACAGGCTGGAGGCAGCATTGACCGGGCGTGGCGCATCGCTTGTCCAGCTCGACAGCGATCCGTTCGACGCAATATGGGACGGCCGGCCGCTTGCGCCGCTCGGCAAGATCCGCGCGATGCCGGTGGATGCGGCCGGCGAGGCCTCGATCGACAAGCGCCGGCGCATCGCAGAGCAATTGCGCGAGATGGGAGCCGACTGGCTGATCGAGACGCTGCCCGATAACATCGCGTGGCTGCTCAATGTGCGTGGCT
The DNA here is from genome assembly GCF_056405855.1 of Pararhizobium sp. P1_E7. Taxonomy (NCBI): domain Bacteria; kingdom Pseudomonadati; phylum Pseudomonadota; class Alphaproteobacteria; order Hyphomicrobiales; family Rhizobiaceae; genus Pararhizobium; species Pararhizobium sp. P1_E7. Next base: position 18,893 of record NZ_JBFUBH010000039.1, read on the forward strand.
CTGATGTCGAAATGAACCCGGTGCCGCATTCGTTCCTCGCGCTTGGCGCGGACGGGACGGTCGAATGGTTTGTCGACAGCCGCAAGCTCGGCAACGACCCGAGCGGCTATGAAATCGCCGATGTGCGGCTAACCCCGCCGCAACGCTTCCTCGACCGGGTCGCCGCGATATCGGCAACCAGAACAGCGGTGATCGACGCCGATTTCGCACCGCACGCGCTGCGCGCCCGGGTTCTGGCGAGTGGTGGCCGCCTTGTCGCTCAAACCAGCCCGGTTACCCTGGCGAAGGCGATCAAGACTGAGGCCGAACTCGAAGGTTATCGCAATTGCCATGTCGAGGACGGCGTGGCGATGACCGATTTCCTCGCATGGGTGACAAAGGAAGCCAGCCGACGGCAGCATGCGGCCGGCCCGTTGACCGAACTGGAGGCGGAAGCGCAATTGCTGGCCTTCCGCGGGACCCGGCAAGGTTTCCTGGAACCAAGCTTCCGCACCATATCCGCAGCCGGCGCCAACGCCGCGATGTGCCACTATGCGGCGAAGCCGTCGACCAATGCCGTCATCGACGGCCAGGCGCCTTACCTGATCGATTCGGGCGGGCAATATCTGACCGCCACCACCGACCTGACGCGGACATTGATGTTCGGTGAGCCGAGCAACGAAATGCGAGTGGCCTACACGGCCGTTCTGAAAGGGTTCTTGTCGCTGATCTCGTTACGTTTCCCGACAGGGACGCAGGGCCATCAGATCGACGCGTTCGCGCGGCGCTCGCTTTGGGACGCGGGTCTGGACTATGACCATGGCACTGGCCACGGCGTCGGCCACAATCTGCTCCTGCATGAATATCCGCACCGGTTGGACAAGAGGCCGAACCTGTACGGTCTGGAGCCAGGCAACATCATGACGATCGAGCCGGGCTACTACCGCGAAGGCGCCTTCGGCATGCGCGTCGAAAACCAGGTCGAGGTTGTCGCCGACGGAGCGGGTTTCTGCCGCTTCACCTCGCTCACCCTGGTCCCTATCGATCTTGCGATGGCTGACACGACGCAATTGAGCCCGGATGAGGTGCRCTGGCTCGACGAATACCATGCCCGTGTCAGGAACACGCTCGCCGACCTAGTGCAGCCGGAAACGCTGCCTTTCCTGATCGGGCAAACCCGCGCCATCGCGGAACGCCGACGGGAAACACCCGCCGACGATGGCAGGCGGACGCAGGTGCTGCTTGAACAGGAAGTGTGAGGTACGAAATGTTGAGCGGCGGGATCATCGACCCGCTTGCTCCTTCTCATCGCGTATCGATATTTGACCGTGCGTTCAGTGCCCGCAAGGAGGGCATCGAGACCGCCCCGACCCAGGAGTTTATATGGCTTTCCCCGCTCGCCCTGCCCCGATCTCCGTCGCTGAAAGACAGCAGCGGCTGCATAAGTTGCGCGAGAATATGGAGGCGGCCGGCCTCGCCGCGGTGCTGCTCGGCCCGACCGAGAGCCTGCTCTACTTTACCGGCCTTGTCTGGCACCAGAGCGAACGGCTACTGGGAGCGCTGGTGACGCCGGCCGGGCTCACCTACATCGTTCCGGCTTTCGAGCGCAGCCGCGTGGAGACGCTGCCGCATCTGGCCGGGGACATCGCGACCTGGGAGGAAGAAGAGAGCCCCGCGGCGCTGGTGCGGTCCCTTGTCGGTTCCTCCGGCCGCGTTGGACTGGACGATGCGCTGCCGCTGTTCATCTACCATGCGCTGGTGGAGAGCCTGGGGACCGAACGGCTTGCCAACGGCACGCGCCTCATCCGCGACCTGCGGCGCCGCAAGTCGGCCGCGGAGATCGCGCTGATCCAATATGCGATGGGCCTGACACTTGAGGTGCACAAACGCGCCCATGCGATCATGAAGCCAGGTATCCGCGCGTCTGAGGTGGTGCGCCATATCGACGAACAGCATCGGGCGTTGGGAGCGTCGGGCGGCTCGACTTTCTGCATCGTATCGTTCGGGGAGGCGACGTCCCTGCCGCATGGCGCCACCGGCGACCAGGTGCTGGAGGCAGGCCAACCGATCCTGGTCGACACCGGCGCGCAGATCGAAAGTTACCATTCCGACCTGACACGTTCCTATATGCTCGACGAGCCGGACGCCGACTACGCGCGGATCTGGCGGATCGAGCGGGAGGCGCAGCAGGCGGTCTTCGACTGCGCGCAACTCGATGCCCCTTGCCACAGTCTCGACGACGCAGCGCGCGCCGTGCTCATGCGCCATGGTCTGGGTCCGGATTACCGGTTGCCTGGCCTCCCGCACAGGGCCGGGCACGGCCTCGGGCTGGAGATGCACGAGGAGCCTTACATCGTGCGCGGCAATGAAATGCCGCTTCGGCCGGGCATGTGTTTCTCAAACGAACCGATGATCGTTGTTCCCGGTCGCTTTGGGATTCGGCTGGAAGACCACATCTTCTTGACTGAGCAAGGGCCACACTGGTTCACCCGCCCCGCGAAGGGGCCGACAGAACCTTTTGATTGACATCTTTTACAGCTGAAGCAGGTGTTAGTCCCCGCTGATGGCATTGCTTGCTTGGCCGAACCGCTTCGCGTCGAAGCCGATGCCGTGAACCAACATGATCTCTCCGGTCACACGACCCGCCGGCATTGCGCGGAGTTTTGCCGCATCTTGGCTTTCGGCGACTGAAGCAGGTGGATCGGGAAAATCTAACGCTGTGGGTTGCTGGCGTGCCGTGCACGACCGGGCAATCGCTAACACCATGGTTGATCATGTTTTCCGTTGGCAGCGGAACCGGTGCATTTTCGGTCCCTCACGTAAGGAGCTGGAACTGTTGGTGCGTTCCCAGCGTCAGCAATATCTGGATAGCTGGCTGGGCGAAGTGCGCGACCAGCTTTCCGCAAGCACCGTAACATTGCTGGAAGCGTCAATTGCCGATCCGGACGGCCAGACCAGCTTCAACACGATGAAAGAGGATGCCGGCCAGGCCACCGACACGGTCTACTCCGATCCAACGACCCCACCGCATATCCCACTCGTGCGGATGCGGGCAACGCTACGGCTAAACGTCACCACTAGCAGCCAGCAGCTCCCGGGARTAGTCCTGAACCAGGCGACCTTCCTGAAGCTGGCGCCGGTCGAGCGTTTCGACGATGCGCGCATCGCGCATCACCGCCAAGCGGTCGCACATATGCGAGATGACCGCCAGATCATGGCTGACGATGACGAAGGTCAGGCCGAGCTCACGCCTCAGCCGGCTGAGCAGGTTGAGCACCTCCGCCTGGATGGAAACATCGAGGGCCGAAGTCGGCTCGTCGAGCAGGAGCACCTTCGGCGACAACGCGAGAGCCCGCGCGATGGCGACGCGCTGACGCTGTCCGCCGGACAGTTCGTGCGGGAAGCGAAAGCCGAATGCGCCAGGCAAGCCGACCATTTCCAGCAGTTCGCGCGCCCGCTGCTGGCTGTTGTCCATGCCGTTGATCCGCATCGGCTCCGCAACCGTCCGCGCGATGACGAAACGGGGGTGGAGAGACGCATAGGGATCCTGAAAAACCATCTGCGCCCGCCGCGCCAGATCCTTTCGCCCCATCGACCTGATCGGCGCGCCGTCAATCTCGATCGTACCGCTCCAGGTGCGGTTGAGGCCCATCATGGTGCGCAGCACCGTCGACTTGCCGGAGCCCGACTCGCCGACCAGCCCGAAGCTCTCACCCGGCGCGACCGAAAAAACGACATCGCGCACCACCGTGGCGGCGCCGAACGTCACATTGAGATTTTCGACCCTGATCATGGTTGCCTCTCCGGATTGGCCCAGCCGGCTTCCCGCTGCAGTACCGGCAGCGGATCGCCCGTGCTCTGGATCGACGGCAGGCAGGCGAGAAGGCCTTGCGTATAGGGATGGCGCGCATTGTGCATTTCGTCGGCGCGCAGGGATTCCACGATACGGCCGGCATACATGACCAGCACCCGATCGCAGAACCGGCTGACCAGCTTGAGATCGTGGCTGATCAGGATCAGCCCCGCGCCCCGGCGCGTCACCAGTTCGTCCATGATCGAAAGAACCTGCGCGCGCACGGTAACGTCGAGTGCGGATGTCGGCTCGTCCGCCACCAGGAGATCCGGCTCGCGGGCCATCATCATGGCGATCATCACCCGCTGTCCCATGCCGCCGGAAATCTGGTGCGGATAGAGATCCACGACACGTTCCGGTGCGCGGATGTGCACGGCCTCCAGCATGTCAATGGTCCGGCGACGCGCCTCGGCCCCGGAAAGCGCCGGATAACCGATGCGAAACGCCTCCATGATCTGCCGCCCCACCTTGAGGACCGGGTTCAGCGAGAACTTCGGATCCTGCAGGATCATGCTCATGCGCCCGCCGCGCAGCTTGCGCCGCTCCCGCTGAGAGGCGGACATAAGGTCAATGCCATCGAAGCGCAGCCTGTCGGCGCTCATTCGAGCGTGCGCGGGCAGAACGCCGAGCAGCGCCCGGCTGGAGAGGCTCTTGCCAGATCCGGATTCGCCCACGATGCCGAGCTTCTCACGGCCGAGCGAGAATGACACGCCACGCACCGCCTCGTGCCAGCCGCCATCCTCGCGCGGAAACGCGATATGGAGGTTTTCGACTTCCACCAAAGGTCTGTCTGTCATCCGCGTTGCCTCAGATGGGGGTCGAGCAGGTCGCGCATCGCGTCTCCCAACAGGTTGAAACCAAGGCAGACGAGGAAGATCGCAATGCCCGGCATGGTCGCGACCCACCATTGGTCGAAGATGAACTTGCGGCCGGTCGAGATCATCGCCCCCCATTCCGGTAAGGGTGGCTGTGCGCCGAGCCCGATGAAGCCGAGGCCCGCTGCAATGAGGATGACGCCCGCCATGTCGAGCGTCATGCGCACGATCACCGACGAGAAGCACATGGGCATGACGTGGCGAACGATCAGATAGGATTGCGAGGCGCCGGCCAGCCGTGCGGCATTCACGTAATCCGCGTTGCGCACCACCAGAGCCTCGGCTCGCGCCATGCGGGCATAGGGCGGCCAGGCCGTCAGCGTAATGGCAAGCACCGCGTTGAAGATGCCCGGACCGAGCGCGGCGACGAAGGCCAGTGCCAGAAGCAGCTTCGGCACGGCGAGGAAAACGTCGGTGACGCGCATGAAGATCTTGTCGACGATGCCGCCATAGGTGCCCGATATCGCACCCACGACAAGCCCGACGGGCGCGGCCGTGATCACCACCTGCAGCACGATCATCAGCGTCAGGCGCGAGCCGTAGAGAATGCGCGTGTAGATATCGCGCCCAAGCTCATCGGCGCCGAGCCAGAACTCCGCGCCCGGCGCCGACAGGCGCTTGCCAAGATCCGGCAAGTAGGGGTCGTGGGTTGCAAGCAGCGGCGCAAAGATGGCGCTGAGCACCAGGAGAAAGAGGATAGCGAGGCCGGCCATACCAGGCCGGTTACGCCGGAAGCGGCGGGCAAAGCGGCCGAATTCCGCCCGGCGCGCCATGCGCAGCGCCTGTCGTGAATCGGTCGGTTCAATCGGCATGACAGACCTCATGACAGGTGCTCGCGGGCGCGCGGATCGAGGGCGCCATAAAGAACGTCCGACAGCATGTTCAGGAAGACGAAGACGGCGCCCACCACCAGCGTGCCCCCCAGAACGGCGTTCATGTCGGCCCTGAACAGGGACGAGGCGAGATAGTTGCCGATACCCGGCCAGGAGAAGATGGTTTCCACGAGAACGGACCCTTCCAGCAGGCTGCCATAGGAAAGCGCAACGGTCGTGACCAGCGGGATTGCCGCGTTGCGCAGCGCATGCCCCACGACAACCTCGAATTCGCTGGCGCCCTTCAGCCGCGCCGTCAGCACATATTCGCGGTTGAGCTGGTCGAGCATCATCGAGCGCGTCATGCGCCCGATATAAGCCAGGCTATAGAAACCGAGCAGAAGCGCCGGCAGGATGATGTGGCTCATCGCGTTCCAGAACACCTCCCACTCACCGGCAAGCGCACTGTCGATGAGGATCGATCCGGTACGGTGATCGACGAGGCCCTGGTAGAACACATCCAGCTGGCCCGGCCCGGATACCCAGTCGAGCTTGAAGTAGAAGAAGAAAAGGCCCACCAGCCCCAGCCAGAACACCGGCACGGAATACCCCACCAGTGCGATCAGCCGGATCACGTGGTCCGGCCATTTCTCATGCCAATAGGCTGCGGCGACGCCGGCGGGAATACCGAGCACGACACCGATCAGAAGCCCGATGGTCGACAGCTCGAGCGTGGCGGGGAAGAAGTCGAGCAGGTCGTCCAGCACGGGCCGGCTGGTGACGAAGGACTGGCCGAAATCGCCGTGCAGCAGCCCTAAGACATAGGTGGCGAACTGGACGTAGAGCGGTTTGTCGCGGCCGAGCGCGATGAAAACCCGCTCATAGACCTCCGGCGAGGCCTTGTCGCCGACGATGGCGAGCACAGGGTCGATCGGCACGACGCGGCCGACCACGAAGGTGAGCACGACAAGGCCGAAAAGCGTGATGGCCACGGTCGCAGCCCAGGCGCCGGCATGTCGCGAAAATGTAAGAAGCCGCAAGATCAAAGGTAGCACCCGCCCACTGATGAAAGGCCCGCGGACGAGATTGTCCGCGGGCGGCCGTGTGTCGTTGTCCTATTCTTTGGTGATCGACCAATAGCGGTCGTCGGAGAAGGTGAGGCCGAGTACCAGTCCCTTGACCTTCGAGCTGACGGCTACCTTGCGCGTCTGCTGGAACATGTAGAGGAAGGGCGAGGTGTCGGTGTGCGTCTTCTGGATCGCTTCGTATATGGCCTTGCGCTTCTGCGTGTCCTGCTCGCGTACGGCTTCCATCGCCTGCTTCGAAAGATCACCGCCATCCCAGCCGAAACGGTCGGCGAGGCTGTCGGAGCCGTCCGGCGCATCCTTCTTGTTGACCGCGAAGGCCTTGGCGTTCGAATGCGGATCCGGATAGTCCGGTCCCCACAGGCCGAGCCAGATGTCCAGATTGTGGTTGCGGTAACGATCGAGCCACTGCTGGCCGTCGACCACCTGCAGGTTCAGCTTGACGCCGGCCTGCGCCATCGTCGCTTGGATAGCCTGGGCGAAGTCGGTATAGGGCGGCGTGTTCCAAACGACGGTGTCGAGCGAAATCTCGCCGCTCACGCCGGCCTCGGCCAGGAGGGACTTGGCCTTCTCCACGTCGAGCTTGTAGGGCTTGTAGTCCAGCGCGCCGAGGAAGCCGTTGGGAACAAGCGTCTGGTGGACCTCCATCGTGCCCTTGGAGATGGTGCCGGCAATGCCGTCATAATCAACGAGATACTTTAGCGCCTCCACTACTTTGGGCTTTGCGAGGTTCTCGTTCCGTACATTGAGGCCCATGTAGTAGATGGTGCCGGAACGGCCGTTCGCGATGGCGATATCCGGCTTGTCGGCGATGGCGTCGAAATCATCCGGGCCGAGCTTGTTGGCGATGTCGATATCGCCCTTTTCCAGCAGCAGCCTTTGCGCCGCGCTCTCGGCGCTATGCTGGATGAAGACCCGTTCGACGCCTGGCTTCTCGCCCCAGTAATTGTCGTTGCGCTTGAGCAGGATCGACTGCTTCGGTTCCCATTTGGCCAGAACGAACGGCCCGGAGCCGGCCGAGTTGGCGCTCTTCAGCCAAGCATTGCCGAAATCGCCGTTGGCTTCATGCTCCTGGACCAGCTTGCTGTCAACGATGCCGCCGACATAGGAGGACAGGCAGTAGAACAGGAAGCTCGGCGAATAGGTGTCGCCGATTTCCACGACGAGCGTCCGGTCGTCGGTCGCCTTGATACGATCTTTGACGTTCTCCGGCGTAAAGCCGAACTGGGTGATGATGAAGGCCGAGCGCGACTTCATCAGCACGACACGCCGCAGCGAATATTCCGCGTCCTTCGCGGTGACAGGATTACCCGAGGCGAAAGTCGCTTTCGGGTTCATCTTGAAGGTATAAACCTTGCCGTCCGGCGATACCGTCCAGCTTTCGGCGAGGACGCCGATGATCTTGGTCGGGTCGTTGACGTCGAAACTGACCAGCGGCTGGTAAATCTGGTTGGACGCCAGCACGCCGCCGACCTCGGAGACTTCGCCCGGATCGAGGGTGATCACATCGTCGATCGCATCGGCGACGACGAGCGTGTTGGCCGGCGTCGCTGCCCAGACGGGGCTCGATACGGCCAGCATGGCGGCAAGGGCGACCGAGTTCGCCCAGCGGGAAATGTTCATTCTGCTTCTCCTCCTCCAATGGCCGGCTTATTCGTGTTTGGCCGGTTCAAACAACCGCGACGCGGTCACCCTCGTGCCCACTACGGGAAGAATGGTTGCGTACGCACCCAAAGCTCCAGAGTGGGTTCGCTCCCCAATGTCGTCGACCGGTGCGGCAGATGCGACTGGAAGTGCATGGAATCGCCCGCGTTGAGGAGGTGGCGCTCACCGGCAACCTCAAGCAGCATGCTCCCCTCCAGGACATAAACGAAGTCCTCTCCTTCGTTGCGCATGACCTCGGAGACATGGCCGGGCGGGCGGCGCACCAGCGAGGGATGCAGCTTCGCACCCGGAAACCCGCGCCCCAGCAATTCATAGGTACGTCTGATATCGCCAAGGCTGAACGACCGGCGCTCCCCCTGGCGCGAAACCGCGCCATGCTGGAGCGGCGACGTGACGAACGCATCCACGCTCGCACCGAGTGCATCGGCGATGTTGCACAG
>NZ_JBFUBH010000040.1:0-25532 GCF_056405855.1 Pararhizobium sp. P1_E7
CCTTCATGCCGCCGAAAGTCGGCAGCTTTGCCATTTCCGGATATTTGGCGAGATAAGCGGCATAGCTTTCCGGATCAGCCTTGGACAGGTCATCCCGCCAGCCGACTACGCGTTTGAACGGTGCATCCCGGTCCAGCGCGGCAACGAAATAGATCTGACGCCCTTCGCCGAGAATGACATTCTCGACCGGGACGCTGACTTCGACGTCGCGCCCCGTTATGTCCTTGATGACGACCTTTTCACCGGCCAGCGCGGTGCTGGAAAAAAGCGCGCAGAGACCCACGGCGACCAAGGCCGCCTTGCCGAACATACCCATCGTTTTCTACTCCATCGGGGAACTGCGCGTTTCGTAGTTATCATGATATTGACAGTCAAGTTTTATCTTTTAGAAGCTTTCCAGAAATCGAAAGCCCACACATCAATCCAAGGCAGCCCCAATGACCGACACGTCCCGTCTCTCGAACTATGACCTGCGCGACGAGATCAAGGCCTATTGGTCAGCGCGCGCGGCAACCTTCGACCAATCGCCGGGACACGAGATTTTCTCCGAGGAAGAGCGCGCCGCCTGGCATCGGCTGGTCGTCAAGCATCTTGGCAGGGGTGACGGGCGCTCGGCCTTGGATCTGGCGAGCGGCACCGGCGTTATCTCGCATCTGATGGATGACCTCGGCTTCAAGGTTACCGGGCTCGACTGGGCCGAACCGATGCTGGAGCGCGCCCGCAACAAGGCGAAAATCCGCACCCGCAACATCACCTTCCGCATCGGCGACGCGGAGAACACCATGGAACCGGACGATCACTATGACGCGATCATCAACCGGCATCTGGTCTGGACGCTGGTGGACCCGGAAAACGCCTTTGCCGAATGGCTGCGGGTGCTGAAACCCGGCGGGACATTGCTGGTGATCGACGGCGATTTCGTCAGCTCGACCTTGGTCGAACGCGCGCTGATGAAGCTTGCCGGCTGGGGGCAGCGCTACGGGCTGTTGAAAGGCGATCCTCTTCACGCCCCGCCCGGCATGATGGAGACCCACCGCAGCATCCTTTCGCGGGTCTATTTCTCGCAAGGCGCTCGCGCCGAAGCCGTTGCTGGTCTGTTGGCTGCCGCCGGGTTCGAAAACATCGTCATCGACACCGACCTTGACGAGATCCACCGCACTCAGGCCAAGCACTGGAATGTCCTGAAAGGGATGGCCCGCGCGACGCAGCATCGGTACGCAATCCGGGCTATCAAGCCGGCTGAGCAGCACGCATAACACGGCGTACTGCTCCGGGTGGACGACTGTCGAAAACTGCACAGAGCTTGGAGCTGCAGGCAGGAGGGCCGTTTAGGCTTTCAGTTGGGGAAAGGTGCGGGCGGTTACTGAAAATGCAACCCGCCCGGATCGGCCTTGGAGGCTCGTCTGATCCCGCCCATCACAACCGGCGGGACCGGTCATAGGCTTAAACTTCGGTTTCCAGCAGGGCCGAAACGGGAACCTGGAGCGCCGCTGCAATCCTTCTCAACTTGGCCGGATCGGCATCGCTGCCATCTTCGACAGCGGAAATCTCGGAGTTCGCCAGCCCGCATGTCACGGCAAGGTCTTCTATGCTGTAACCGGCCGATTCACGATAGGCCTTGACCCGGGATGCTACAGTTCCGCTAGGAATTGCGCCGAAGCCAAGATCGTTGAAATTATTGACTGCAATGGACATGGAAGTCTCCTGTTGTTCATGGTCGGACGTGTGTGTTTTTCGTTCCCCGTTTTATTACTGACCGCAAAAAATACGATCTCCTTCTATTGCTGCATCGCGTCATCGACAAGTAAATATTGCTGCACGCGCTAGGTGATCCGGCTTTCAAGCCTTGGCCTGAGCTCGGTGCAGGATTGGGAAATTCAATCAAAGCAATGCCCTGAGGCCACTTGTTCCCGGGTTCCACAGGCTTTATTTCGTGATGCGAAACCCTGGGGGAACCTCGTCAACGAGAGCTGATTCCGTCTCGATATTGGCGACAGATGCACCGGGAGGGCCGCTCCAGCAGCGTTCCAGCAGCGTCGTCACGGCTGCAGCAGGCCCGCAGATCAAAGCCGTCACGGATCCATCGGATTCATTGCGAACCCAGCCTGTCAGGCCAAGCCTTTGCGCTTGACCGCGCGTCCAGAACCGAAAACCGACGCCCTGGACACGCCCGGTGATGCGAACCAGCGCCGCTTTGGCTTCATCCGTCACGACCGTCTCCCTCAATTCCTGTGACACCAATCTGGAGYGCGCGCCAGATATTGCAAGCGTGTTTTCCAAGGCGGCCTTCCCCTGCTATTGGAAGGCCCGACAAGATGGCAACAATGGATGTGCAGATGGATACCGTGGAAATCAATGGCCGTAGCGATTTTGCCCTTTGGGCAATTCAGCGGGCACAGGAAATCGTCATGGCCGAGGGTGCGGCCCTGGCGCTGGCTGCCCGCGATATGGACGAAGACGCCCTCAAGGAGAATGGCTCCGCCCTTGGCAAGGCCATCGCCGATGCGATGCTTGAGGTCTTTGACGGCCTGATGGCCGAGTAGGACAAATATGTCCGGCGAGCATCGGTGACCGCCCCTGGCGACGTCGAATAGGCGCAATCTTTTCAGCAGCATGTGACGGGTGCTCCATCAGCCGTGTGCATGATCGTGCGTCCGAAATGGAGCCGGCTTGAACAGTGCCGGATCGTTGTAGATAATCGAAGCGAATTTGGGAAAATACGAGCGGGAGTGCGCATTGGAAACCGGTCATGACACGAGCCAACTCGAGATGGTCGTCCTGATGACGCCCGACATGGCCAATTTCAGTGGCAAGGTCCATGGCGGGGCGCTGCTCAATCTTCTCGACCGCGTCGCCTTTTCCTGTGCCTCGCGTTACTCGCAGGAGTATGCAGTGACCCTGTCGGTCGATCAGGTGGTCTTCCGCCAGCCGATCCATGTGGGCGAACTCGTTACGTTTCGCGCTTCGATCAATTATGCCGGCCGGACGTCGATGGAGGTCGGTATCCGGGTCGAAGCGGAGACCATCCGCACCGGCGAGCGGCGGCATACCAATTCCTGCTATTTCACCATGGTTGCCGTCGACGCCGAGGGCCGCCCCACCAATGTACCCGCCTATAGGCCAAAGACCGGTGTCGCCAAGCGTCGCGAGCGCGCGGCCGAGGTCAGGCGCAGCCTGAGACGCGAATTCGAAGAGCGCTTCAAAGCAGCAGGTTCCGAGCCCGAAGAATGACCGAGGCAGGCCTACTGCGTTGAAGCGCTTCCGGCGCTGAGGTCAGGCAAGATCGTCCAGCGTATAGGCGCGGATATAGTCGATCTTCATTTCCGAACCGTCGGGAAGTCCGTCCGCCGGCGCGCCGGCGATACCGCCAACGGCGAGGTTGACCAGCATATACATCGGTTCGTGCATGTCGGACGGCGTGTCAGCGCGCGCGACGGCGACATCATCGATATACCAGACGATCTCATCCTCCTGCCACAGGACACCGTAGGTATGAAAACCTGCCGTACCGGAGACGCTGACGGCGGAGGAAACGGACGTCTGCTGCCCGGTTTCGTTCGAGTGAACCGTCACATGCACGGTATTGGGATCCTGACCTCGCATTTCCACGACATCCAGTTCCGGCGGCCAGGAGCCGTCTTCCGGAAGCAGCCAGAAAGCAGGCCACACGCCTTGGTCTTCCGGCATGTCGGCGCGGATTTCGAAATAGCCATAGGTCTGCGAAAAGGATGCATGCGTCGTCAGCATGCCGGAGGTGTAATCGTACCCCTCGACCTGCGCACTGATCGCGTCGGGCGTTTTCTCCGCCGTGATCGTCAACACGCCGTTGCTGATCGTAAACGGATTGCTGGCGGATGTCGGCGCATAGCGCGGATTGACATACCATTGAAGCTCGCCGTTGCCCGATAGCGTCGCACCCTTCTCGGGCGCCCACCAGTATTTTGCCTCCCAGACGCCATCCGTCCCGCCCATCAGCCGAAGCGAGTTGAAATTGTCGCCGAATGTCTGCGTCAGGGCGGAGCGGTCGAGGCTCAATTCGAACTGGCCGGCATTCAGCTCGGCTGCGGTCGTATCGGCAAACACCAGGCTTTCGCCGCCACCGAGATCGAGCCTCAGATGCGCCCCTTCCTGCGTTGCGTTATCGAGAACCTTTTCAAAGGATGTCAACGAATAGCCGTTCAGCCGGACAATATCGGTGCTGTCGAAATCGGTGATGAGATCGCTGCCATTACCCTTGGTGAAAATGAAGGTATCTGCACCGGTACCGCCGATGAGCACATCATTGCCGCCCCGGCCGTCCAATGTCTGCCGGCCGGAGGCCCCCTTGATGATGTTGTCGGCTGCGTTTCCGAAAGCGTAGCGCAGATTGCCGGTGACCGTCAGGTTTTCGAAATTTTCCGGCAGGGTGTAGCTCATCCAGGTGCTGATCGTGTCGATGCCCTGGCCTGCCGCCTCCTGGGCGCGGTTGATCGCCGAGTAGAGGTAGTAGATATCGTCGCCCGTGCCGCCGATCATCGTGACATTGACGGCACTATCGCCCCACATGGAATCATTGCCCGCCGTTCCCTTGAGCGTCGGACCGGAGCCGGTCGCGGAGAAAAACCCGGTCGAACTGTCGCTGTAGAACAAGGGTTGCCCAAGGGCGTTCAAAACGGTTTTGCGCATGATCATCTCCTGTCGTCCTGCTGATAACAGCGGCATCAGAAAACGAGGCAGATGCCGCAGCCCACCCAAGCTAAAGCAGGCTGTCTCATCCCCCCATGACGGATTGCGATCAGGCGGACAAAACCATCAAGCTGCGTTAATAGGCAGACAAGCGATCCCGTTCTGGAACAAGTGTGATCGATTTCGGAACAGAGGCGCGGCTCAGGATTTCCGCTTATCGGGAATGCGCGAGAAGGCCGCAAGGACGGTGCGCTCCGATTGGAGAAGATAGGCCTCCAGCGCGGCGGCGGCTTCCTGCGTCTCGCCGGCGTCAAGCTTTTCGACAATCGCGGCGTTCAGCTCGATATAGGGCGCGTGCAGAAGTTCGGGACTGTCAAGAAGCCCGAAACTCAAGCGCAGTTCCGCGGCAATCTGACGATAGAACGTGTTGAGCCGCTCGCTGTCGGCGAGATCAACGATTGCGGCATGGAAGACCATATTGGCGCTGCCGACCGTTCCCCAATCGCGCCTGGCACCGGCGGCGCGCGCCTCTTCGACAGCGGCGCGCATACGGCTGACCGCGGGGTGCTTCGGATAGGCCTGCGCCACCGCCCGGCACTCGACGATGCGGCGCACGCGGTAGATATCGATGATCGAGGCCATGCTGGGGGTGGCGACGAAGACGCCGCGATTTGGCTCGTGACGCAGCAGGCCTTCCTTGGTCAAAAGCCGGAATGCTTCGCGCAGAGAATTGCGGGAAACCTGCAGATCGGCACTCAACCTGACTTCCGACAGGCGATGGCCGGGCTTGAGTTCGCCAGCGATCAGCTTGTTGCGGATCGCTTCCGCCAAGCGGGGCGCGAGTGCGGATGTCGTGTCCTGCTCAGTCATACATGTCCTTCATTCGAAGCGAAAAGCACCTCGTGGCTGACCGATATCGTGGTTTTTGCCGCTTGGAAATGGGGTCTGCGCCAATCATGCGGCTGGGAGCGATCATCGCGTGCTTCCGCGACCTGCCATGCGACTGCCGCCTTGGGTCTCCGCCATCCAGCTTTGCTATACTCGGGACAAGACCAGATCGGCCGCAAGGCAAAAAGAAGCCGCAGAGCACACCAAAGAGACCAGTTTGATTTTGAGGGTAAATATGAAAAGCTCAACATTTCAACAATATGATGGAACGATAAAATAATAATCGTTGAACAATATTGACAGAATTGTGAAATGCGGCAAGGTTGCGGCTGTCAGTAAGATTGATGTGGGCCAACCCGAGGAATTGGAGGGCGCCCGCAGATCAAGGAGAGGGATCATGGAACAATCAGCTATCTCACCCGGCCGCGAGGCACCGCCGACGTCCGGCATGTCGGTCAAGTCGCGCCGTTCGGCGCTGATGGCCGCCATTTTCCTGATGTCGATGTCTGCCGTCGGTCCCGGCTTCATCACCCAGACCGCCACATTCACCGTCAAGCTCGGCGCTGCCTTTGCCTTCGGCATTCTCGTTTCGATCGTGATTGACTTCATTGTCCAGGCAAACATCTGGCGGATCGTTACCATCACCCGCATGCGTGCCTCCGATATCGCCAATGCGGCGATACCCGGCTCCGGCTATCTCCTCGCCGTCCTCGTCATCATTGGCGGACTGTTCTTCAATATCGGCAATATCGGCGGAGCCGGCCTCGGCTTCAACGCAATGATTGACCTCGACCCGAAGATCGGCGGCCTGATCGGCGCGCTGGCGGCGATCGGCATCTTCCTGTCGCGGCGTGCCGGCGTGGCCATGGATCGCGTGGTCTATGTGGCAGCCTTCATCAAGCTCGCTCTCATTCTCTACGCCACAATCGTATCGGGCCCGCCCATCGCCGAAGCCCTGCGCCAGACCGTCCTGCCCGATGTCATCGACTTCGCAACGATCACCACCATCGTCGGCGGCACCGTTGGCGGTTACATTACCTATGCCGGGGCGCATCGCCTGCTGGACAAGGGCACGGTGGGCGTTGAAAATCTGGCCGCCGTGAACAGGGCAGCATTGAGCGGTATCGCGATTACCGGCGTGCTTCGCTACATTCTGTTCCTTGCCGTGCTCGGTGTCGTTGCCAGCGGCGTCGTTATCGACCTGTCGGGCAAGGCGGCAAATCCGGCCGGCCAGGCGTTTCATGCTGCGGCAGGCGATATCGGCCTCCGCCTGTTCGGCGCCGTCTTCCTGGCCTCGGCGATGACCAGCATCATCGGCGCCGCCTACACCTCGGTCTCCTTCCTGACCGCGTTCAAAAAGGATATGACGGAGCGGCAGCGCAACTTCGCCACCGTCGGCTTCATTGCCGTGTCGCTGGTCGCCTACATGCTGATAACCACCCCGCCGGCCGCCATGCTGGTCTTCGTGGGCGGATTGAACGGCCTCGTCCTGCCGGTCGGCCTGTCGATCTTCATGTATGCGGTCTGGGCCCGCTCGGATCTGTTGGGCGGGTATCGCTATCCGCGCTGGCTGCTGGTGCTGGGCGTACTGACATGCGTACTCACCTGGTACATGGGCTACAAGTCGATCGGCCCGATCTTCGCCCTGCTCTCGGCTGCCTGAGGAGAACAAACATGACTGCCATCGATCTGAACAGCGATCTYGGTGAAAGCTATGGCGCCTGGCGCATGGGCGACGACGAAACGATGCTCGGCATCGTTTCCAGCGCCAATGTCGCCTGCGGTTTCCATGCCGGCGACCCTGCCGGCATCTGGAAGACGGTCGAGGCGGCCGCTGAGAAAGGCGTTTCGATCGGAGCGCATGTGTCCTATCCCGATCGCGTCGGCTTCGGCCGGCGCGACATGGATGTGACGCGCGGCGAACTCGTCGCCGACGTCATCTACCAGATCGGCGCGCTGAAAGGCATGGCGGCCGCCGCCGGAGTGACCGTCGGTTATGTCAAGCCGCATGGCGCGCTCTATAACCGCATCGCCCATGACCCCAAACAGGGACAGGCGGTGATCGACGCCATCAAGGCGATCGACCCCTCGCTGGTGCTGATGGGCCTTGCCAATGCCCCGATCCTCAAGCTTGCCCAGGCGTCGGGCCTCAAGACCGTCGCCGAAGCCTTTGCCGACCGCGCCTATACGCCGGACGGACAACTCGTTTCGCGCCGCGAACCGGGCGCCGTGCTGCACGATCCACAACTCATCGCCCGCCGCATGCTGCAGCTTGCCCGCCAAGGGACCCTGGAGGCCATAGACGGCTCGACCATCAGCATCGATGCGCAATCGATATGCGTGCACGGCGACAGCCCGGGTGCCGTTGCCATCGCGCAGGAAATCCGCCGCGCCTTCGAGGCCGACGGCATCACCGTCCGGTCGTTTCTGCCGGCCTGACGGACATTCTGGGAGGAATGCAATGACCGCGATAGACCATCTGCGCCATGTGAATACCGAACAGGCGCGCATCGCCCGCGAACGCTACCGCTCCGGCAGCGTCGAACCGACATCCGGCGTCGCCCCCGGCTTTACCCAGGCCAACATGATCGTTTTGCCGCGCGACTGGGCCTTCGATTTCCTGCTCTATGCGCAGCGCAATCCAAAGGCCTGCCCGGTCCTTGATGTGTCCGATCCCGGCTCGCACGCCACTTTGCTTGCCCCTGGCGCCGATCTGCGCACCGACCTGCCGCTCTACCGCATCTGGCGCGATGGCAAGCTGGCCGAGGAGACGACGGATGCGCGTGCCGCCTGGACTGAGCATCCCGATCTCGTCAGCTTTCTGATCGGCTGCAGCTTCACCTTCGAGACGCCGATGGCGGAAGCCGGCATCGAGATCCGCCACATCACCGACAAGTCCAACGTGCCGATGTATCTGACCGACAGGCCATGCCGCCCGGCCGGGCGTCTGCACGGCAATATGGTGGTATCCATGCGGCCGATCCCCGCCTCGCGCGTAGCCGATGCGGCGACGATTTCCGGACGTTTTCCGGCGGTGCACGGAGCGCCCGTGCATATCGGCGCGCCAGAGGACATCGGTATCAAGGATCTCTCCAAACCCGATTTTGGCGATCCGGTGCGCATCGAGCCCGGCGAAATCCCCGTCTTCTGGGCCTGCGGCGTCACCCCGCAGGCGGCCGTGATGGCGTCCGGTGTGCCTTTTGCCATTACCCATGCACCCGGTCATATGTTCATCACCGATATTCCCGATTCCGCTTATCACGCCTGAGGTTCCGATGCGTTTCCTGCCCGTCAGCCTGACAGTCATGCTTGTCGAACTTGCCGATCTCGACGAGACACTGGCGCTGTTTGCCTCGCTCGAAGCCGACCCGGTCGACGGCGTCGAAGACATGGTGCCTGCCGCCCGCACCCTGATGATCCGTTTCCGGCCGGAAAAGCTGACGGCTGAACGGCTTGCCGGCGCAATCACGACCCGCGACCTCTCCGCCCGCATCGCGCCATCGGACAAATGTATCGAAATCCCCGTCCGTTATGACGGCGAGGATCTGGGCGACGTGGCAGACCTCACCGGCCTGCCGGTCGAGGAGGTCATACGCCGCCACACCGGGAGCGAATTCACCGTCGCCTTCTGTGGGTTTGCGCCCGGCTTCGGCTATCTCGTCGGTGGCGATCCGGCCCTGCAGGTGCCACGCCGCCAGAGCCCGCGCACAAAGATACCAGCCGGCTCCGTCGCGCTGGCCGGTGCCTTTTCCGGCGTCTATCCGCAGGCAAGTCCCGGCGGTTGGCAGATTATCGGCACGACGCCGGAAAGAATGTGGGACCTCTCACGCGATCCGCCGGCACTCTTCCAGCCGGGTTACCGGGTGCGTTTCTTCGATCTGGCGAAGAAGGGCGTGGCCGTTGTTCAAGGCACCGCGATCCGTTCTGAGGTCCAGGCCGCCGATGCAGCCCCGGATGCCGTGACACTGAAAATTCTTTCGGCCCCGATGCCGGCGCTGTTTCAGGATCTCGGGCGGTTCGGCCAGACCGGTCAGGGCGTCTCGGCCTCCGGCGCACTCGATCGCGGCGCCTTGAAGGCCGCTAACCGCGTCGTCGGCAATCCCGTGAATTTCCCCTGCCTCGAAATCACCCTGGGCGGTTTCTCCTTCGAAATGGCCGGCCGCGCAGTCCTCGGCATCACTGGCGCGCCCTGTCCTATCGAGGTGCGCGATGTATCGGGTCGCGTGCAGACGGCAGAAACCTACCAGCCGATCTCGCTGGAACCCGGCGATGTCGTCACCCTCGGTCATGCGCCCAAGGGCATGCGCAGCTATCTCGCCCTGCGTGGCGGTTTTGCCGTCAAGCCTGTGCTCGGCAGTGCCTCCACCGATACTCTGGCGGTCGTCGGTCCAGATCCCGTATCGACCGGCACTGTACTGACCATCGAGCCCGAAACGAAGGGTCTGACACCCGTCTCGCTCACCGAGGCCCCAGCCTTCGATCATCCGGCATCCGGCGATACGGTCACGCTTGACGTGGTGATGGGGCCGCGCAGCGACTGGTTTACGAAGGCCGGTATCGCAACGCTGTCCGGGCAGCTCTGGCAGATGACGCCGCAGTCCAACCGCGTTGGCATCCGTCTTTCCGGCGACGTGCCGCTCGAGCGCAAGGACAAGGCGGAACTGCCGAGCGAAGGCACGGCGACCGGCGCCATCCAGGTGCCGCATAGCGGCCAGCCGGTGCTGTTTCTCGCCGACCATCCGCTGACCGGCGGCTATCCGGTGATCGGCACCGTCGCCGAGTATCATCTCGATCTCGCCGGGCAGATCCCCGTCAATGCAAAGATCCGTTTCCGGCCCGTGACGGCGTTTGCCGATATCAAGCCAACCAGAGCCTGAGACCGCCACGCCCGGCCGACGAAAGACAATGAGGATAGACCCCATGAAAAAAGTGCTGATTGCCAATCGTGGCGAAATCGCCGTCCGCATCATCCGCGCCTGCCGCGATTACGGCATCGGCTCGGTTGCGGTCTATGCCGATCCGGATATGGACGCACTGTTCGTCCAGCTGGCCGACGAAGCCTATGGGCTATCCGGCAGCCGGCCGGCGGAAACCTATCTCGATATCGAAAAGCTGATCGCCATCGCCAGGCGCTGCGGCGCCGACGCCGTGCATCCGGGCTATGGCTTCCTGTCGGAGCGAGCGGAATTCGCCCGCGCCGTCATCGATGCCGGCCTGATCTGGATCGGCCCCGATCCGCATGTCATCGAAGCCCTCGGTGACAAGGTTCAGGCGCGGCGGATCGCGACCAGTGTCGGCGCCCCTCTGGTTGCCGGCAGCGACGGCCCGGTCGAGACCTCAGCGGAAGTCGTGGCCTTTGCCGAACAGCACGGCCTGCCGGTTGCGATCAAGGCGGCCCATGGCGGCGGCGGCCGCGGCCTGAAGGTCGCCTGGAAGATGGAGGACGTGGCCGATCTCTACGAGTCGGCCGTGCGCGAGGCAAAGGCCGCTTTCGGCCGTGGCGAATGTTTCCTCGAACGCTTCCTCGACCGGCCGCGCCATATCGAGGCACAGGTTCTGGCAGACAAACACGGCAATGTGCTGGTGCTCGGCACCCGCGACTGCTCGCTTCAGCGCCGCAACCAGAAGCTCGTCGAGGAGGCGCCAGCACCTTTCCTTTCCGAAGCCCAGCGGCATGAAATCCATGACGCAGCCAAGCGCATTTGCGCCGCCGCCGGCTATTCCGGTGCTGGAACGGTCGAGTTCCTGCTCGGCGTCGACGGCACGATCTCGTTCCTTGAGGTCAATACCCGCCTGCAGGTCGAGCATCCCGTCACCGAAGAGACAACCGGCATCGACCTGGTCATCGAACAATTCCGCATCGCCGACGGCCTGCCGCTCTTGGTCACCGACACGCCGACCCCGCGTGGCCACTCGATCGAATTCCGCATCAATGCCGAGGATCCCGGCCGCGGATTCCTGCCGACGCCGGGCACCATTACCCTATTCGAAGCCCCGTCTGGCCCCGGCATCCGCCTTGACAGCGGGGTCGTCTCCGGTTCGACCATTCCCGGTACGTTCGATTCCCTGATGGCCAAGCTGATCGTCACCGGTGCCACCCGCGAACAGGCACTGACCCGCGCCCGCCGGGCGCTCAAGGAGTTCAAGATCGAAGGCGTGGCAACGGTCCTGCCTTTCCACCGCGCCGCGACGGAGGCCGCTGATTTTATCGGGAAGGACGGGTTCAAGGTTCATACGCGCTGGATCGAAACCGACTTCGCCGACCGCCTGCAGACAGAAGCCCGGCCCGATCCGGCCGCCGATACATCGCTCATCCGCACCCATGTCGAGATCGACGGGAAGCGCCATGCGCTTGGCATCCCGGCCTCCCTGCTTGCCGGCCTTGGCGGACTGAAAGCCCAGACCGCCAATCGGGCGAACGCGGAGAAGCCGGAGGACGCCTCCACTGTGACGGCCCCCATTTCCGGTACGCTGCAAGCATGGAAATGCAACGATGGCGATGCCGTCGAAGAAGGAGACCTGATCGCCGTCATGGAGGCAATGAAGATGGAAACGCAGATTCTCTCCGCCCGGTCCGGCCGAGTGCGGATCAAGGCTGCAGAGGGCGCCTATGTGAATGCCGGGTCGGCGCTTGCCCATATCGAGTAGCGGCGGGCCACCTTAACTAGGCATTTACCATGATGCGCGTTACTGGTGGAACAGCAGTTTCCGCGCCGCACAATAGCCTGATCCCAGTTTTCAAAGCGTTGCAGCTGCTCGCGAAGGGATTGGGATATGACAACCGACAAAGGAATTACGCTCGCCGTCATCGCATTCACTGTCGTGGCAATGTTGACGCTGAACTTTGCGATGACCCGTTATGGCACGCCGGATGCAAATGTCGTGCCGGGGGATGGCGTGTCTGGCGAAATCACGTCTTCGATACCGAAGTAGTCCTCCGCTTCTGCCTGGTGCCGCCCCCGATCGTCATCGGTTTGCACGATGCGGATGTGCACGGAACTTTCTTCGCTCCATCGTGTTATCGCCGCAAAGGAGAACGGCGATGGACGACAACAGTCTACCCCCTGGCCTGACAATTCCGGCGATCAGCATTGCTGGTGACCGGCCATGACCGCCCGTGATGTTTTGCTTTTGATGATCACAGCGTTCTTTTTCACCGCGCTGCTGCTCATACACAACGGGTTCTATCGTCCCCTTTCGACCGGTGCCGTCGAGCCGACGGTTCAGGCCGATATCGGGGCGCGGCCGTATGCGCGGCCGTATTGATCAGTCCATCTTGGTTCTTTGAACTTTGCCCCGGAAATTCTCAGATGGCCGGGAGCGACCGTTTTGCCAATACGCTGTTCGGTCGCCCGGCAGGATCATTGGCTTGCAGGCGCCTGACCGCAAAATCCTGCGCCTCTTGCAGTTCGGCAAGAGCGCCGTCGTAATCGAGATGAACCGGCTTGCCGCCTTCTACCACCGGACGGCCATCCACATAGACCGCGTCGATGGCCCGTTCGGCTGCGCAGTGCAGCAGGTTGCGCAAGGGGTCGTAGACCGGCTGCATCGCAGCGTGCTTGAGATCGACCAGCAGGAAATCTGCCTTGGCGCCGAGCGCCACCCGGCCGATGTCGCGGCGGCCAAGTGCCCGAGCCCCGGAAAGCGTGGCTGCTTCGAACACGTCGGCTGTGCCGACATCGAAGACCGAGCGGCCGGCGATGCGGGCGCAGATCATCGCCTGGCGCATTTCCTCCAGCATGTTGAAAGGATAGCTGTCGGTTCCAAGCGCCACATTGACGCCACGGCGGCGGTAGCGGCCAAGCGATTGCAACACCATGCCACTGCGCGAGAAGGTGACCGGGCAGTGCGCGACCGTAGCGCCGCGCTCGGCGAGCAGGCCAAGATCGATATCGGTCCGCTGCCGCGTCCAGGAATGACTGTCAACGAAGATGCAATGGCCGATGATCAGGTCTTCGCCCAGCACCCCCAGCTCTTCCAGATACTGGACCGCCGTCAGACCCGTCCGGCGCATCAGTTCCTCATGCTCGGCCATGGTCTGCGCCGCATGCACGGTGATGGGCGCGTTCCTGTTTCGGGCAGCCTCTGCTGCCGCCTGCAAAAGGCCGGCGGAGCAGGTCTCGACCTGTGAGGGAGAGACTATGCCGCCGAGCCTGCCGGATGGATGGGCGCGCGCCGTATCGACAACCTCGAGCGCGCGGGTGAAAGCCTCGTATCCCCTGCCCTTGTCCCAGACGAGATCGAGGCGGCGGCTGTCTTCGACATGCCAGGCGGCCTCCCTGAAGCCGGGCGCGACATAGGCGCGCGCGCCGCTCCTTGCCAAGGTCGGCAGCCACGCGTCATGCGGGCCGGCAATATCAACAAGGGTCGTGACGCCGCTGCGCATCAGATCCCCCAGCATCACCGTCAAAGATGCTTCGACCGCGCTGTCACTGATCTCGATCAGGTTTGAATATTCATAAAGCGCGTTGCCCCACAGAGCRGCGGTGCCCTCATCTTCGAACAGGCTCTTGGAGATCGGCTCTTCCCCGGAATGGCAATGCACGTTGACGAAACCGGGCAATACCATCCTGTCCTTGCCGGATATCTCGTGCATGAACGCACCGTCATACCGGCCGCCGACATGGATGAAACCACTGGCGTCGAAGGCGATGTCGCCATCGGAAAGATAGGCGTGCCCCTGCCGGTTCTCGTCATAGCCGACGATCGTGCTTGCATTGCGGACGACATGAATATCGCTAGCCATGGGTGACCCTGAAATGACGCTCGAGAAAGCGGCTGTACATGCCCATCAGGGCACTGAAGGCGAAATAGACGGCGGCGGCGAAAACGTAGCCTTCGAGAACGGCAATGCCCTGCCACTCGGGATCGCGAAGCGCCGAGCGCACGGTATCGAGAAAATCGAGCAGGCCGACAATGGTGACCAGCGTCGTGTCCTGGAAGAAGCCGATGAACAGCCCGACCATGGGCGGTATGACTTTCTTCAGCGCCTGCGGCAGGACGATTTTTCGCATCACCTGCCAATAGGACAGGCCGAGGGAATAGCCCGCCTCGAACTGGCCCTCGGGAACATCCTGCAGGCCGCCGCGGACGATTTCGGCAATATAGGCGGCGGCGAAGATGATGATGGCGACCTGCGCGCGCAGGAGCTTATCGATCGTCACGCCCTCAGGCATGAACAGAGGCAGCATCACCGTCGCCATGAACAGGATGCTGATCAACGGCACCCCCCGCACGATCTCAATGAAGCCAACCGAAAGAATGCGGATGGCCGGCAGGCTCGAGGCACGGGCAAGCGCAAGGCCGATGCCGAGAGGCAGGGCGCAGACCAGCCCGATAAAGGAAAGCATGAACGACAGCGGCAAGCCGCCCCAACTCGATGTTGGAACCGGCGCCAAGCCGAAGACCCCACCCGCCATCAGGGTATACAGGGCGGGCAGAACCAGAAGCAGCCAGGCATATAGCAATGCCCGGCTCCAGAAGCGCGGCATCATCGAGACCAGGCAGCTCGCCAGAAACAGCGATAGCGCCAAAAGCGGCCGCCATTGTTCCTCGAATGGATAGAAGCCGAAAATCATGTAACGAAGTTTTTCGGCAAGAAACGRCCAGCAGGCACCGCTGCTTGCCTTGCAGGTTGCAGCGTCACCAGAAAAGACGGCATCGACGGCCAGCCAGCCGAACGCCAGTTTGCCCAGGAAAAAGATCGCGGCCAATGAAACAAGGCTGATGGCGGAATTCAGCGGCGTGCCGAAATACGCCTTGAACCATCCGGATCGGCGCGCAGGCGGTTTGGCGGCGCCAAGCGGCAAGGCCAGGGTCTGGGTTTCGGCCATCAGCGCTCCTTCAGCGCGACACGCGCATTGTACCAGTTCATCGTCAGCGAAATGGCGATCGACAGGCCGAGATAGACACCCATGAAAATGGCGATAGTCTCTATCGCCTGCCCGGTCTGGTTCATGACCGTATTGGACACCATCACCAGGTCCGGATAGCCGATGGCAATTGCCAGTGAACTGTTCTTGAAAACGGTCAGGTACGTATTGGTCAGGGGCGGAATGATCAGGCGCAAGGCCTGCGGCAGCACGACCAGCCGCATCACGCGTGAACGATGAAGCCCAAGTGCAGCCGCCGCTTCCCACTGTCCCGGCCCGATTGCCTGGATGCCGGCACGAACGATTTCCGCGACACTCGCTGACACGCTGAGAAGGAGGCCGAAGAGCAAGGCGACGAATTCGGGCCGCACGTGCAGACCGCCGGTCAACCGGAACCTGCCGGCTTGCGGAATATCCCATCCGAAAGACACGCCACCGAGCCCCCAGAGGAGGAGTGGCGGTACCAGCAGCACAAGACATGCAATGAAGGCGCCGTGATTGGATTGCCCGGTAGTGATCCGCCGTTGCCGGCTGATGCGCCAGATCAGGATCGCACTCGCAATGCCGGCACAAACGATCAAGGCGAGGATCGTTGCTCCGCTTTCCACGAACACCGCCGGAAGAACCAGCCCGCTATTGGAAAGGAAGACGCCCGGCAGGACGTTGAGTGCCTGTTTGACCGGCGGAAACACCAGGATGATCAGCGAATACCAGAGGAACAGATAGAGCAGCAAAGGGACGTTGCGCAGCACTTCCACATAGGCAAGCGCCAGGCGCGCCAACAGTGGATTGTGTGACATGCGCGCCACGCCGACAAGAAGCCCGAGAAGCGTTCCCAGGATCGCCGCAAGCAAGGAGACCTTTACCGTATTGACGATACCAACCAGGATTGCCCGGGCGATGCTGTCGGTCGGCTGATAGGCGATCGCCGTTTCGCTGATCACGAAACCGGCCTGACGCGCCAGGAAGCCGAAACCGGTGGCAATATTCTGCTTTGCGAGATTGTCGCTCGCGGTGGCAAACATGGTCCATGCCGCAAAGGCAACCAGACCGATCGCGCCAATCTGATAGCAGAAGGCGCGGAAACGCATATCATTCAGGATGTTCATCACAACTCGCCGCTGTCTTGCCGAACGGGAGGAAGCTCGCGCGCCTGAGCGCGCGAGCGATAGGCTCAACGGAACGGCGGTGCGTACACCAGACCGCCGGCATTCCACTGCGCGTTCGGTCCACGCGTCAGTCCAAGCCGCGTTTTCTCACCCACATTGCGCTCGAAAATCTCGCCGTAATTGCCCACAGCCTTGACGATGTTGTAGCCCCATTTGTTGTCGAGGCCGAGCATGGCACCCAGTTCGTCGGTCACGCCGAGCATGCGCTGGATGTCCGGATCCTGGCTTTTCAGCATTTCGTCGACATTGGCCTGGGTGATGCCCTTTTCTTCCGCCGCCATCAGCAGCCAGACGGACCAGGACATGATATCGCGCCAGTTGGAATCGTTCTGGCGGACGGCAGGTGCAAGCGGCTCCTTGGAGATCGTTTCCGGAAGGACGATGTAGTCGTCCGGATTGTTCGCCACGGCGCGGATCGACGCGAGGTCAGAGCGGTCGGATGAAATCGCTTCGCAACGGCCAGCGAAAAAAGCCGCCCGGTTTTCATCAGGGCTTTCGAACACCACCAGTTCGAACTTGCCGCCGATCGTGCGGAAGAAATCGCTGAGGTTCTGCGCGGTGGTCGTGCCGGGCAGCGTGCAGATGGCAGCGTCCGTCAGTTCCTTGGCGCTGGAAACGCCAAGCGACTTGGCGACCATCAGACCCTGGCCGTCATAAAAGACATTCGGACCGAAATCGAGCCCGAGCGAGGCTTCGCGCGAAAAGGTCTGCGTGGTCTGGCGCGACAGCATGTCGATCTCGCCCGATTGCAGCGCCTGAAAACGGGTATTGATATTGGTCGGCACGAACTCGATCTTGTCGCCATCGCCAAAAACGGCGGCAGCAACCGAGCGGCAGATGTCGGCATCGAAGCCCTGCATCCGGCCCTTGTCGTCCGGCGCGGCAAATCCTGGTGTGGCGAGCGAAACGCCGCAGACCAGCTTCCCACGCGCCTTTACGGTATCGAGCGTTCCCGCCTGCGCGACGCTGGCAGCCAGAAGCGCTGTGGCGGCGGCGCAGATCGCCAGAAATCCATTTTTCATAGTCCCCTCCCTCTTGTTTTTACGTTCCCGATCTCCAGCAATCTCCACCCTCCAGCAGAAACCCATCAATCGGCGATCCTCCAGATCGCAGCAATTGTGTACAATGATGAAAATTATTTTGCAACAAATCGAATACAAACGGTGATAGCTTTTGCGCATCATGTGATGATAGTTTTGATCATCAGGATGCCGTTCTTATAAAAGACGGCATGACGACAAGGCTTCCGGCCTACCGTTCGGGGTGAACGGAGGGGAGTCACATGAACTTCGCCAGAAATTCGAGGTCGCCCGCATTGCAGCGATCGGGATACCGTACAACAGCGCGACAATGAACATCGCAACTGGATAAAATAGTATACAAACTCCAGTCGGACGAGATGGCTGCCTAGATCGCCCTGAACAGGATCAAGCCGGGGCCAGCGCGGGCTGTGTTTTTGCAAACGGCCTGAAGGTCATCGCGATCAGGAACGCGCCGATACCGATGCCCCAGGCGCCGATGTAGAGCCAGCTATAGGTGGCGAAGGTGTCGTAGATCAGGCCGCCGGCTACAGGGCCTGTCGCCATGCCGAGGCTGCCGGCCATGGCCGTTCCGCCGATGACGGTGCCCATCATCCGCTGCGGGAAATTTTCACGCGCCAGCACCGCATAGAGCGGCATGACCCCGGCATAAATGAAGCCGAACAGGGCCGCCACGGCATAGAAGGCCGAGAGTTCGCGCACGAAAACATAGGCGAGCGCGCCGAACGCCTGGATGAGCAGGCCGATGACGAGGATGCGCTTGGCGCCGTACCGGTCTCCGAGCAGGCCGAAGGCAACACGGCCGCCCATGCCGGCCAGTCCCTCGACGCTATAGATCGAGACGGCGGCGATCATCGGGATGCCGCAGCTGATGGCATAGCTGACGGTGTGGAAGATCGGCCCCGAATGGGTGGCGCAGCAAAAGAAATTGGTGAGCATCAGGACGATGAACTGAGGCGAACGCAGTGCCTGTCGCGTGGTCATGCCGGACCGCGGGTCCATCTCGCCTGAGGCTCCGGCGCCTTCATGGGCCGATGCCGGAGCGCTGCGGACGAGAAACGACGCCGGGATCATGATGGCGGCGGCAAGGGCCGCAATGATGAGCATCGCGGTTCGCCAGTCATAGACGGAGACGAGCCAGGCGGCGAGCGGCGACATGGTCATCGGCGCCATGCCCATGCCGGCCGAAACCAGGGAAACGGCGAGGCTGCGATGGGTATCGAACCAGCCGGTGACGCAGGCCATCATCGGCGCGAAGATGGCGGCGGTGGCGCCGCCGACGACAAGGCCGAAAACCAGCTGGAACTCGACAAGCGACGTCGCCCGGCTGGCGATGGCAAGGCTTGCCGCAAGGATGACGGAGCCCGTCAGCACGATGACGCGCGGACCCCAGCGGTCCGACAAAGAGCCCCAGACCATGCTGGCCAGCGCCATGGCGAGGAAACCAATGGTCATCGCGCTGGATATGCCGGTGACCGACCAGCCGGTATCGCGCGCGATGGGCAGAAGAAAGACCGGCAGGGAAAACATCGCGCCGATGGCAAGGCAGCCGAGCAGGCCGCCGGTAGCGACAATGACCCAGCGATAGGAAGAAACGTTCATTGCGTGTCTCCGTTCCAATGATCAGATGCTTCTGCCAGCAGTGTTGCCGGCCGATTGTTTTGAAAAAGGCTGATGCGTCCGTCGCCGGGCCGCCCTGCCGCGGCCCGGCGAAGTCTACGACGATGTCCGGCCGCCGCAAAGGACATCCTTACTGCCGGCCGGGCGGGATCGGACTGTTAGACTGCCAGCGCGCGTTCGTTCGTCGTCATGGGATCGCCGACATTGGGATCGCCTTTGCCGGTCTCGATCAGGGCTCGCAGGCTTTCGTTGATGTAGGTACTCCATCCTTCTGAGCAGGCGTCGTAACATTCGTAATCGGGAACCAGGCCCTCGTGGGTGAAGCGGATTTCCGTCCTCTCACCGGCTCTGGAGATATCGAAGACGATCTTCGTGCCCGTCCATTCGGTCTCGTCTTCGGTGAAGCTGAAATAATTATCCAGCACCAGCCAGGCGACTTTCTTGCCGGGGATCAGTTCGGTCACCCTGATCTTGCAGCGGTGGACGTCCTGAAAGTGATAGTCGAACTCGCCGCCCGCCGTATCGGTTGGGCCGTCAATGGCCTCAGACCACCATCCGCGGACATTGTTGATAGCCGCGAAGGCGGCCTCCGGTGTCTGGTCCACGGTAAAGCGCGTGGTGAAATTGTGATCGTTCATGGCTGTCTCCGTTTCTTGCGTTGAGGCGTAATCAATCCCGCAGGCACATCCAGCGGAGCTGAATCACGCGGGTTTCGTCAGGCCGGCATGCGCCGGTCATAGTCGCTCTTCAGGCGGGTCCAACCATTCCAGAACGGCTGCGGCTCCTGGCCGTTGGCGCAGGCGACCAGCGTGTCGAGATGCATGTGCCAGCCGGCGCCGAACATCAGAATGGCGGCGCGATCGGGCAGGCGCCGGTGGATGACGGTGAGCAGCACCTCCCTGTCCTTGGGCTCGAGTTCGAACGAAACGGAGCCGGTGGCGCCCCAGGAGATGACAAGCCGGCGGGGCGGGTCGAGCTCGGCGATCCGGCTCTGCATTCGCAGCACTTCTGAAAAAACCTCAGGCCGCTGGCTCGGCGGATTGGAGAGGGTGTCGTTGCGCCAGACCAGCTCGAAGGATGAGTTAAGCTTCATCGGCATATCGCCAGCCGCCAGCCACTGACGGCGCATATCGCTCTCAGTCAGGTAGGCCCAGACCCGCTCGATCGGGCCCGGCAGAAGGCGCTCCATCTTCAACGTCCCCGGCGCGATCAGAACGCCATAGGGCTCGAGTGCGGCGGGTTCGAGTGCGGCATGTGCATTCATAGGTCTTCTCCTTGTTTGCCGACAGGTGGTGGCCCAGCCCGCCGCTCGTATGCTCACGCAGCGCCCGATATCCCGGACTGCGAAAGGCGACATGCTTAAGGGATTTATTCAACCATATGGATGAATATAAATGCGCCAACAGAATTAGTCAACCAATTAGTTGAATGACTGAAAAGAGAGGAAGAGATGCCGGATGCCGGAGGAAACCGGCGTAGCAGACCAGGGCCGGCTTCGCCTATTTTTTCATCGAAACATGAAATGCCAGTATTTTAGGCTATTTTCTATTGCGCAAATTGCTGCGCTGCGTCATGTATGCGCTATGGCTTATCTGGACCTCACCATTCTTGTCATCGATGAGAACGCGATCCGCGCTTCCATCATCGAGGAAGGATTGCGCGAGGCCGGGCACGCGAAGGTTACCGTCGTCCACGAGGTCAACGGCATTGCCCGGATCATCGAGACGCTGCAGCCGGACGTGATCTTCATCGACCTGGAAAATCCGAACCGCGACATGATGGAGCACCTGTTCCAGCTGACGCGCACGGTCGGCCGGCCGATCGCCATGTTCGTCGATCGATCGGACACCGCATCCATTGAAGCGGCGGTCGATGCCGGCGTGTCGGCCTACATCGTCGATGGGCTGAAGAAAGAACGGGTCAAGCCCATTCTCGACATGGCCGTCAGCCGTTTCAACGCCTTCAGCCGGCTGCAACGGGAACTCGCCGACGCCAAGTCGGCACTGGAGGAACGCAAGGTCGTCGAGCGCGCCAAAGGCATCCTGATGAAGATGCGCGGCCTTTCCGAGGAACAGGCCTTCGCGCTGTTGCGCCAGACGGCCATGAACGAAAAGAAGAAGATGTCGGACATCGCCCAGAGCGTCGTCACTGCGGCGGGAATGCTGATGTGATGGCCTGGCCCGGCATCTTCCGGTGGGAGGCACTGGAGTGAACATGATGACCAAGATCACGGATTTAAGCGGCGACAGCGGCCTTGCCGCGCCAGCGCGATTGGCCGGCGAGGGCTCGCGTATCCTGCGAACCGGCTTCATTCCGCTCGTCGATGCTTCCGTGCTGATCGCAGCGCAAGAATTCGGCTTTGCCCGCAAGGAGGGCCTGACCCTCGATCTGGTCAAGGACGTCTCCTGGGCCAATGTGCGCGACCGGCTTGCCTTCCGCCAGTTCGACATCGCCCATATGTTGTCGCCCATGCCGGTCGCCTCGATGCTGGAGCTCGGCTCCAACCCGTCGCCGACGATTACGCCTTTTTCGCTCGGGCGTGGCGGCAACGCCATCACGCTATCGACGCGGCTTTATACCCGCATGCGGCAAGAGGCCTCCCTGACCGAAACAGCAAGCGCGCTGGAAAACGCGCGGGCGCTGGCAAGGATCATCCTCGGCATGAAGRCACGCGGCGAGCCGCTGCCGACATTGGGCGTCACCTATCCGTTCTCCTCGCACAACTACGAGTTCCGCTATTGGCTGGCAGCAGGCGGTATCGATCCGGACCTTGACGTCAAGCTCGTGGTCGTGCCACCGCCGATGACCTCGGATGCGCTTGCCGCCGGCGCCATCGACGGATTCTGCGTCGGTGCGCCCTGGAACATGATCGCCTCCGAGCGCGGTGTCGGCCGCATCGTCGCCGCCAAGCAGGATATCTGGCCCTCGGCGCCGGAAAAAGTGATCGGCATGCGGCCGGATTGGGCAGAGGCGCATCCGGAAACCGTTTCCCGGCTGATCGTCGCGCTGGATGCGGCGGCACGCTGGTGCGACCGGCCGGACAATCGCGGCGCGCTGGCAGAAGCACTGGCAGACGGCCGCTATCTCGCAGCACCGGTCGATATTATCCGCCGCGTGCTGGACGGCGAGTTTAATCTCGACGCTTACGGCAATCGGCGTGTCATTGATGGATATTTCAAGTTCCATGCCGACTTTGCCAACTATCCGCGCCCGAGCCAGGCGCTATGGATCTACAGCCAGATGATCCGCTGGGGCCAGGCCGATCTCTCGTCCGCCGGCATGACGGCGGCGGCCGCCGCCTATCGGCCCGATATCTACCGGCTGGCGCTTGGAGCGAACGCCGCGCCACTGCTGGATGACGATATCCGCGTCGAAGGAAACACGGACGCAGACCGTTTCATGGACGGACAGGTTTTCGACCCGGCGCGGATTGCCGAATATCTTGCCGGATTTCCGGTCAAAAGCAGCACGCTTGGCAGCGTGGCGCCGGACGAAATCTGACCTTTGCATTTTGCGGTGCACAAAATTTCCCACCGACAGCCCGTCAATCCAAAGCAACCGCCGAATTTTTTGGCACTTTCTATCGGCGACTAAAAAATACGCCCTTGGCAGCTGGCGGCAGAAACACCTTCAATTTCAACGCTCTAATATTTTCTTTCAAAACTGGCACGGGGGTTGCATGACATAAATCGCTCCGGTCAATGGCGATCGCAGCGAGCCGAAGCCAAACAGGCCTTCGCAAAAGACATCGACGTCGCAAGGGTTTTGCAGTCCGGGATTCTTCCTTCCCGAAGACGCAAATCTCCGAGCGGCGTTTTTTATTGCCCAAATTCCGATCGGCCACTCATAAGGGAACAGTTCATGAAGATGACTTTCAGCAACGGCATCACCCGTCGCAGCCTTCTCAAGACTACCGCCACCGCAGCAATGTTCACTGCGATCAGGACGGCCTTCCCGTCCGGCGCGTTTGCCGCCACGGCTGGCCCGGAAGTAACCGGCGTCAAGCTTGGTTTCATCGCATTGACCGATGCCGCACCGCTGATCATCGCCAAGGAAAAGGGCCTGTTCGAGAAGTATGGCATGCCCGATGTCGAGGTTGCCAAGCAGGCTTCCTGGGGCGCGACACGCGACAATCTGGCGCTCGGCGGCGAAGCCAACGGCATCGACGGCGCCCATATCCTGTCGCCGCTTCCCTATCTGATGCATACCGGCAAGGTCACCCAGAACAACGTCCCCGTGCCGATGGCGATCCTTTCCCGGCTGAACACCGACAGCCAGGGCATCTCGGTTGCAATGGAATATGCCGATACCGGCGTCCAGCTTGACGCGTCCAAGCTGAAGGCTGCCTTCGAGAAGAAGAAGGCCGAAGGCAAGGAAGTGAAGGCCGCCATGACCTTCCCCGGCGGCACCCACGATCTGTGGCTCCGCTACTGGCTCGCCGCCGGCGGCATCAATCCGGACAAGGACGTCTCGACCATCGTTGTGCCGCCGCCGCAGATGGTGGCGAACATGAAGGTCGGCAACATGGACTGTTTCTGCGTTGGCGAGCCGTGGAACGAGCAACTGGTCAACCAGGGCATCGGCTTTACCGCCACAACGACCGGCGAAATCTGGAAGGGGCACCCGGAAAAGGCCCTTGGGCTTCGTGCCGACTGGGTCGAGAAGAACCCGAACGCCGCCAAGGCGCTGATGATGGCCGTGATGGAAGCCCAGATGTGGTGCGAAAGCATGGACAACAAGGAGGAGATGGCTTCGATCCTCGGCAAGCGGCAATGGTTCAACGTACCGGCCAAGGACGTCGTTGGTCGCCTCAAGGGCGACATCAACTACGGCAACGGCCGGGTCGTCCACGGCACCGACCTTTACATGAAATTCTGGGCGAACGGCGCTTCCTATCCCTACAAAAGCCACGACACCTGGTTCATGGCCGAGAACATCCGCTGGGGCAAACTGGCGCCGGACACGGATATCAAGGCGCTGGTCGATCAAGTGAACCGCGAGGACATCTGGCGTGCAGCCGCGGCCGAGCTCGGTGTCGCAGCAGCCGACATTCCGGCCACGACCTCGCGCGGCAAGGAAACCTTCTTCGACGGCAAGGTCTTCGATCCGGAAAACCCCTCGGCCTATCTCGACAGCCTCTCGATCAAGGCTGCGTCCTGATCTCCAAAACATCCTCGGCGCAGGTTGCCTGCGCCGGTTTTCCTCTTCTTTTCAGGAGTCTTCCATGCCCGCACCGGCCCGCACGGAAAAAATCGTGACCGCAGCAACGCCAAAACCGAGCGCAAGCGTGCTTGCCTTTTCAGGCAGGCCTTCCGCCAAGGTGAAACCAAAGCAGGTCGCCGCCACGATCGCCCGCAACGTCGTGCCGCCGCTGGTGGTGATGGCCATCATTCTGGCGGTCTGGCAGATTCTCTGTTCGGGAGCGGGAGCGACCTTGCCGCCGCCAACACAGGTCTGGCAGGAAAGCTATGACCTGATCGCCTATCCGTTCTTCAACTACGGATCGCAGGACATCGGTCTTGGCTGGCGGGTGCTGATCTCGCTGCAGCGCGTTGCTTACGGCTTTGGCCTCGCCGCAGTCGCAGGCGTCCTGATCGGCGCGGTCATCGGCCAGTCTGTCTGGGCCATGCGCGGGCTTGATCCGATCTTCCAGATCCTGCGCACCGTGCCGCCGCTCGCCTGGCTGCCGTTGTCACTGGCGGCTTTCCAGGACTCCAATCCCTCGGCGATCTTCGTGATCTTCATCACCTCGATCTGGCCGGTGATCATCAACACCGCCGTCGGTGTGCGCAATATTCCGCAGGACTATCGCAACGTCGCCAAGGTGCTGTGTCTCAACCAGCTTGAGTTCTTCTTCAAGATCATGCTGCCATCGGCGGCGCCCTACATCTTCACCGGCCTTCGCATCGGCGTCGGCCTGTCCTGGCTCGCCATCGTCGCGGCGGAAATGCTGACCGGCGGCGTCGGCATCGGCTTCTTCATCTGGGATGCGTGGAACTCGTCGCGCCTGCCCGACATCATCGTCGCGCTCGCCTATATCGGCGTCGTCGGCTTCATCCTCGACAAGCTGGTCGCAGCTCTCGGCACTATCGTCACCCGCGGCGCTTCCGCATCTTAAGGGACCTCGATCATGAACGCCTATTTGAAACTCGACCATATCGACAAGTATTTCGACCGGGGCGGCCAGCGCGCCGAAGTGTTGAAGGGTGTCAACCTGACGATCAACAAGGGCGAATTCGTCTCGATCATCGGCCATTCGGGCTGCGGCAAGTCCACCC
>NZ_JBFUBH010000041.1:0-24594 GCF_056405855.1 Pararhizobium sp. P1_E7
TTCCACGGCAAAGTGTCTGCCATCGGCGCGGATTWGGTCGATGGTTCGAATCCTGTCAAGGTGAGCAATCGGGGCCTAGACCGCTATCGGGCCCAAAGCTGCCGTTTGGTGATGTTGGCGCGACCGACCGCATTGCACCCCCATATCAGTCATAGAGGCAAATCATCGGCCTGCCTGCAAGCAGACATCGGCCTGGCCGCGGCGTTACATCGCCTGTGCGCCAAAGCGGAAATCAACTCGCCGGTGGCGGATGTCCGTTCCGGTCCCCTAGGGCAAGCGGTCGTCAATGCAGGACGATCGACTACCAGTGAGCCTGACCGCCATTAACGGAGGCGCGTCTGATAGGCGGAACGCTAGGATGCCATCCGCGCGCGCAGGCGGGGGCCGATCCAGTCAAGGAAGCACCGCACCTTCAGCGACAGCGGATCGGCTGGTCCGTGAATAACATTTACTGGCAACGGCTCCGGTGCGAACTCCGCCAACAATTCCTGCAGAGCGCCARAGCACAAATGTTCGTTGATCTGGTAAGAAAGCACGCGAATAATGCCGATACCGGCCAGCGCAGCCTGAATGGCAGCCTCTGTCGTGTTGACCGCGAGTTTGAGGCGCGGCTCGACGGCGAAGGCCGCGCCGTCCCGGCGGTATCGCCATTCCGGGGCGGTCGCGAAGCCCTGGAAGCTTATGCCATCATGCGGGGCGAGGTCTTCCGGCTGACGTGGCACTCCTCGGCGGGCGAGATAGTCGGGGCTCGCGCAGATCACCCGGCGGACGGCACCAACCCGTGTTGCGATAATCGCGCTGTCCGGCAGGTGCCCGATCCGTAGGGCTACATCGACGTGCTCATCCGTCAGACTTAGCTGCCGATCAGTCAGGGTCAGCCGCAGGTTGATATCGGGTTGCTCCTTCAGGAATTCGAGCGCAATTGGCAGCAGATGGCGCTCGCCGAAGGCAATCGGCGCGGTCACGTGCAGCCCGCCACGCAGCGCTCCATAATCGCCGCTGGCCTGCCGCTCCGCCGCGTCCAGTTCCTCGAGAATACGACGTGACGCGGTGACGAAGGCGCGCCCCTCCTCCGTCAAGGCGAGGCCGCGGCGGGTGCGCACGACCAAGCGAACGCCAAGATGCTTTTCAAGATCGGCCACTTTGCGGCTGACCGTGGCCAGCGGCGCATTCAGCCGCCGTGCCCCGGCAGAAAGGCTGCCGGCGTCGACCACCGCCAATAGAACCGCCATCGCGTCAAAACGATCCATCGAAGCCTTCCATAAAATGAGAAGAATGTTTCCAAATTGCCAGGATACCCCGTTGTTTGTGGATGTCATAGCCTCCGCGTCGTCAAGGGGCTCGACGTAGCTCCCATCGTGCTACTGATCCGAAGGAAGATGACATGCCTCAACTTTCACGTCGCGCCTTCGCTGGCGCCCTGCCTTTCGGCCTCATCGGGGGAAGCCTCCTCGGTGGAGGCCTGGTCGGCGGCTCCGCCGCCCGAGCGGCGACGCAGGAAGCTGCCAAAGCGCCTGTTGCGGTGAACCCGTTCGCACAAATCCGCATCGGTCGGTTCACCGTGACGGCACTGACGGACGGGTATGCCGATATGCCCTATGACTACTTTCCGGGGCGCTCAGCGCCCGAGGTCGAGAGGGCGGCAAGCGCACAGTTTACCGCCCGGCCGAGTGGGGTTCGGTTCCTCTTCAACCAATATCTCGTCGAGGATGGCGAGCGCCGCATCCTGATCGATGCCGGTGCGGCAGGTTCGATCGGGCAGACCGGACAGTTACCACAGGCACTCGCCGCGCTCGGTCTGAAGCCCGACAAGATCGACGCGGTCATCGTAACGCATATGCACCAAGACCACATGGGTGGGCTGGTTCTGGGAGGTGAGAACAACTACCCCGGAGCCGAGCTTTATATCGATCGTCGCGACATCACTCACTGGACCGATCCGGCCAAGCGCAACGGCGCGCCTGATTACCTGCAGACGAGCTTCAGGATGGCGGAGGAGGTCGTGCGGCTATATCCGAGGCTCCAAGCGATCGACGGAGAGCGCGAGATCATGCGGGGCGTCTCGATCGTCGACTTGACCGGCCATACACCCGGCCATATCGGCGTGCGGGTCGAAGATGGCGGGAAGAGCATGATCATGGTTTCGGATATGATTTTTCCGGTCGTGCATCCGGCCGCGACCGATGTGTTCTTCCTGTTTGAGCAGGACCGTGCCGCTGCGAAAGCCATGCGTGATCGCTTCTTTCCGCGTGCCGCGTCGGAAGGCGCACTCATCGCTGCCACGCACATGCCGTTCCCTGGGCTCGGTCGTGTCGTTGCTGATCACGGGGAGATGCGTTGGCAGGTCGCAGACTGGGCCTTGCAGGACTGATGTCTGCTCTCGGTGTTCTTAAGGGTATAAATGCCAAGCACTGATTTCGGCTGCCCAAAGATAGATCCGGGCTCGCACCGTGAGACAACGATGCGAGCCTGCCTGGGCAAGGAGAATAGGCATGCCATATCATTTCCTTGAGGTTGCTGTAACGCCAAGCGTCAGAGCAGCTCAGGCGAACATGGGGGTGGACCAGATATGGCTGGGCGCTGACAACCGCCCTTCAGACACCCTCACCGAAGACGAGATCGCCTTCATCGCCTCACGTGACAGCTTCTATATGGCGTCGGTCTCCGAAACGGGTTGGCCATACGTTCAACACCGTGGAGGAAAAGCCGGCTTCCTTAAGGTCGTCGATCAGCGAACATTGGCCTTTGCCGACTACCGGGGTAATCGCCAGTACATCAGCGCCGGCATTTTTCCGCTAACGATCGGGCCTGCCTGTTCTTGATGGATTATGTGCGACGGGCACGGCTCAAAATTTACGCGTATGTAGAGCGACTGGCGCTTGATGCTGACCAGGAACTCACGGAGCTGGTGTCCGACCCGACCTACAAAGAAAGGGCGGAACGGATCTTCAGGCCACGCCGGGTCAGTTCTCAGTGGCAATCAACATGGGGAGCTTCAAGGCGACGTTGGCGAACCATATGCCCTAATCGCTGAACAGTGCCCTGATGTTGACGCCGCAACTCTTGCACGGCCGAGTCTTCGCGAGCCCGCAACCCGAGTTGAAGCGGACCCTCGACAAGAGGCTGGGGTTTGGGATTGTAGTCCGATGACTGGTTTGGAGTCATATCCAACGGTCTGCGTCTGAAATTGTTAAACTGACCATCAGATTTAGTTGCTTGCCCAAGTTACCTGAATGGCTGGGCTGTCTCCCTCTCCCTCTCCCTCTCCCTCTCCCTCTGCCGCGCCAGTGTCCGCCAGGACGACAGGTGGTTGCCTTCAGCCCATGGCGGTCCGCCACTGCGTTCACCGTCACACCCGGACCCAACTCTCCGACACGATCCGCGCCTTTACCTCGTCAGGCCATTGACGATGAACCTCACGTCGACCACGCTTCGTACCGGCGTTAAGTTTACGATGCCCGCACGCGTACTCCTAACCGATAAGCATTGATCGTATCTAGTTTTCTGATACACATCAATTTCGCATTGAGGAGGAAGTATGAGCACGCGATTTCTGATGATTGGTCCGGAAGACGGGAAGGAGGTGCTGAAGTGTCTTGCAGCGCCTGCGCGGCTCTCTATGCTGGAGCTGCTGCATGCCCGAGGGGCGCTCAATGTCAACGAAATTGCCGAGGCGCTCGACCTGCCACAATCAACCACATCGACCCACCTTAACCTGCTGGAGGAGGCGGGTTTGATCCGCACCGAAGTGTCCAAGGCGCGCAAGGGCAGCCAGAAAGTCTGCCATGCCGTGCATGAGGAAATCGTGCTTTCCTTTGCAAGTCCGGCCAAGACCGGCCAGGAGGTGATCGAGGTCGCCATGCCTGTCGGTCTCTACAGCGGCTACGAGGTCGCAGCCCCCTGCGGCATGTGCTCGCGCGACGGCATCATCGGTTATCTCGACAGCCCCGACACATTCCTCGCTCCCGACCGGATGAAGGCCGGACTTCTATGGTTTACAAGGGGTTATGTCGAATATCAGTTCCCCAACAATGCTCGAATCAAGGGCGCCGAGGTCAAGGAATTGGAAGTCGTCCTCGAACTTTCCTCCGAGGTTCCCGGCACCTCCGATAACTGGCCCTCCGACATTACGCTCTCCATCAACGGCAGAGGCATCGGCGTATGGACGTCGCCCGGTGACTTCGGTGACCGGCGGGGGAAATACACGCCCGACTGGTGGAAGCTGAGGGGCAGCCAATACGGCGTTCTCAAATATTTCCGCGTGACGGACAATGGTACCTTTATCGACGGAATCAGGATTTCCGATACGAGCCTTGCCGATCTCGACCTGCTTGAGCACCGTTCAATCAGGCTTCGCATCGAAGTGCCGGAAACCGCCGAACATCCCGGCGGGATCAATATTTTCGGCCGCGGATTCGGCAATTACGATCAGGACATCGTCCTGCGCCTGAAGACCTGATCCACCCCATTCCTGTCGTCGATACTCTCGAAACCGGGTTGACGGGGGCTTCATCGCGTGTATTGTATCCGACAAAACGATATATATCTGATTTTCAGATATGCAGGGAGGAAAGCATGCGCGCAGTCGGCACCGTTCACAGCGGTTACGTCATCGGTACTATTGATCCACGCCTTTACGGCTCGTTCGTCGAGCATCTCGGCCGCGCCGTCTATTCGGGCATCTACGAACCGGAACATCCGACCGCCGACAAGAACGGCATGCGTCAGGACGTCATCGACCTAGTTCGTGAAGCCGATGTTCCGATCGTGCGCTATCCCGGTGGCAATTTTGTATCAGCCTACAATTGGGAAGACGGCATCGGCCCGCGCGAGGAGCGTCCCGTGCGCCTCGACCTCGCCTGGCACAGCTCCGAAAGCAATCATGTCGGCATCCACGAATTCGCCGACTGGGCGCAAGCGGCCAATACCGACATGATGCTCGCCGTCAATCTTGGCTCCCGTGGCCTCGATTCCGCCCGCGCCTTCCTTGAATACGTCAACCATCCGGGCGGCAGCTACTGGTCGGATCTTCGCCGCAAGAAYGGCCGCGAGGAGCCCTGGAACGTCAAGATGTGGTGCCTCGGCAACGAGATGGACGGTCCCTGGCAGATCGGCCAGAAGACGGCGGAAGAATACGGCCGCATCGCGTTCGAGACCGCCAAAGCCATGCGCGCCTTCGACAAGTCGATCGAGCTCGTCGTCTGCGGCTCCTCGTCCCCGAAGATGCCGACCTATCCGGCCTGGGAAGCAACGGTTCTCGACTACACGTATGATTCCATCGACTACATCAGCCTGCACATGTATTTCGACAATCACGCGGGCAACACTGCGGACTATCTGGCGCAGAACGCCCGTCTCGATGACTACATCGCCACCGTTGCTGGCGTGATCACCTATACCAAGGCGAAGAAGCGCTCCAAGAAGGATGTCCATATCAGCTTCGACGAGTGGAACGTCTGGTATCATTCCCGCGACGCCGACCGGAAGGTGCTGGAAGGCAATGACGGCTGGCCGCATGCGCCGGCGCTGCTCGAAGACATCTACAATTTCGAGGACGTGCTGCAGGTCGGCTGCATCCTCAACACCTTCATCCGCCGCTCGGATGTGGTGAAGGTCGGCTGCCTGGCGCAGCTCGTCAACGTCATCGCCCCGATCATGACCGTGCCGGGCGGCCCGGCCTGGCGCCAGACCACATTCTTCCCCTATGCCTATGCCTCGCGCTATGGCCGCGGCAAGGCGCTGCAGCTGGCACTGGATTGCCCGGGCTATTCGACCGACTTCGCCGAAAACGTCTCCTATCTCGACATCTCCGCCGTCGAGACCGAGGCCGATGGCGCGCTCACGTTCTTCATCGTCAACCGCCACCAGACGGAAGCGATCGAGCTTGATCTCTCCCTCGAAGGTTTCGGCGACCGCAGGGTGATCATGGACAAGGTCATGGAGGGCCACGACCTGCGCGCCGTCAACGGGCCGGAGCGTGAAGAG
Organism: Pararhizobium sp. P1_E7; assembly: GCF_056405855.1. Taxonomy (NCBI): domain Bacteria; kingdom Pseudomonadati; phylum Pseudomonadota; class Alphaproteobacteria; order Hyphomicrobiales; family Rhizobiaceae; genus Pararhizobium; species Pararhizobium sp. P1_E7. Next base: position 5,986 of record NZ_JBFUBH010000041.1, read on the forward strand.
ATCGAGCCGCGGGACGGTTCGGGCGCATCGACAGCCCGTGGCCGGCTCGTCGTCAGCATCGCGCCGCTGAGCTACCGGATGATCCGGCTCGGCGCTTAAGGCTGAAACGACGGGGAGGAGGAACCATGTCGGCATCGATCGAAATAACCAACGTCACCAAGCGCTACGGCGCGCTCTCCGTGCTGGACGACATTTCGCTGTCGATCAAGGCAGGCGAGTTCGTCGTCTTCCTCGGGCCCTCGGGCTGCGGCAAGTCCACGCTGCTGAGAATGATTGCAGGTCTGGAGGACGTGACGGACGGCACGATCTCGGTCGGCGAACAGCGGGTCGATACGCTGCCGCCGGGCAAGCGCGGCGTCGCCATGGTGTTCCAGTCCTATGCGCTCTATCCGCATATGACCGTCGCCCAGAACATGTCCTTCGGGCTCGAAAACATCGGCCTGCCCAGGGGCGAGATCGAGCGCCGCGTCCAGCAGGCGGCCGCGACGCTCGAAATCGCCCATCTGCTCGAGCGCAAGCCGGCAAAACTCTCCGGCGGTCAGCGCCAACGCGTGGCCATCGGCCGCGCCATCGTCAAGGAGCCGAAAGCCTTCCTGTTCGACGAGCCATTGTCGAACCTCGATGCCGCCCTTCGTGGCCGCACGCGGCTGGAAATCGCCCAGCTGCACGCCCGCCTCGGCAGTACGATGATCTTCGTGACGCATGATCAGGTGGAAGCCATGACGCTCGCCGACCGCATCGTCATCATGCACAATCGCCAAATCGAGCAGATCGGCACGCCGATGGAGATCTATCGCCATCCTGCCAGCCGCTTTGTTGCAGGCTTCGTCGGTTCGCCCGCCATGAACTTCGTGCCGCTCACGAGCGTGACCGGCAATGGCGATACGATCGCGATCGGTACCAGCAGCCTTGGTGATATCCATGCCACATTCCGCCTGCCGTCGCGCTTTTTGCCGGAGGGCGCGAGCCTTGGCATCCGCGCCGAAGACGTTGCGGTACTACCGGCCGGTCAGGCGGGCATACCGCTCAAGGCCGAAGTCGTCGAGCGGCTTGGCGATCGCACGCTGATCTACGGCCATCTGTCTGATGGCACGAAACTGACGGCTGAAACCGATGGACGCAGCCAGGCGCGCGGCGGCGATACGCTGCAGATCGCCCTCGACACCACGGCTCTTCACCTTTTCGATGCCGCCGGCATCGCCCACCATTCGGAGGGCGACTGACATGGCCGAGAGCTATCGCCGCAGCCAGTGGAGCAACGGCCTCTTCGTTCTTCCCTATCTGTTCGTCTTTCTGGTGCTTCTCGTCTTTCCGCTGTTCTGGGGCGCGTGGCTGAGCCTGCACAAGGTCGATCTTTTCGGCCCCGGCCGCTTCGTTGGCCTTGGAAACTATGGGCGCGTTCTCGCCGATCCGGTCTTTCTGCAGGCGCTGCGCAACTCCATCGTCTTCGTGCTGGTCAGCGTTCCCGCCTTGGTGGCGCTCGGGTTGTTTCTTGCGCTTGCCCTCAACAAGACGACGCGGACGACCTCGTTCCTGCGCGGTCTGTTCTTCTCGTCTTCCGTGCTGTCGGTGACGATCGTGACGCTGATCTGGCGTTTCGTCTTCATTCCCGGCGACGGGCTCCTGGCGGTGGCTTCCGAAGCATTCGGGGTACAGCCGGTCAACTTCCTTTCGACAAGCGGCTGGTCGCTGTTTTCCGTCGGCGTCGCCACCGTCTGGTGGTGCCTCGGACTGCCGATGATGCTGTTCCTTGCGGCCCTGCAGCAGATCCCCAACGATCTCTATGAAGCAGCCGCCCTCGACAATGCCAGCCCCTGGCGGGTGCTCACCCGCGTCACCCTGCCGTCGATCGCCCGCACGATCATGCTGGTGACGATCATCCAGATCGTCATGCAGTTTCAGCTCTTTGGTCAGGCGCAGCTGATGACCAATGGCGGCCCGAACGGCACGTCCCGCCCGCTGGTCATGTACATCTACGAGGTGGGTTTCGTGCGCTGGGATGTCGGCAAGGCCGCCGCTGCCTCCGAGTTTCTGTTCCTCATCATTCTCGTGGCGGCGATGGCCCAATATGTGGTCTCGACCCACAAGTCGGAGGCTTCCGAATGAACATGGATCAATCGACCTACCGCCCAGAAGCCCTAACCGGCAATCGTACTCTACTGACGCTCGCCATCGTCCTTTCCGTTGTCATGATGGCGCCGGTCGCCTGGCTCGTCGGCCTGTCGATCAAGGACAACAAGGAGTTGATGCTCGGCACGGAATCCGTTTTCGAGTTTCCCTACACGCTCGCCAACTACGTCAACATCCTCTATTCGTCGCAGGCCTTCGGCTGGTTCTTCAACAGTCTCGTGGTTGCCATCGGCCAGACGTTCGGCGTGCTCGTGCTCTCGTCGCTCGCCGGCTATGCCTTTGCCCGCCTCGAATTTCCGTTCCGCAGGACGATCTTCGTCATCGTGCTCTTCGGCCTTGCCGTGCCGGAACAGGCAGTCATCATCGCCCGTCACCAGATGTTCAACTGGTTCGGGCTGCACAATTCCTATATCGGGCTGATCCTGCCAGGCCTTTCGTCCGCCTTCGGGGTCTTCCTGATGACCCAGTTCTTCAAGGCGATCCCCAAAGAGATCGACGAGGCGGCGCTCCTCGACAATGCCTCGCCGCTACGCATCTTCTGGAAGGTGCTTTTACCCCTGACACTGCCGGCCCAGGCAACGCTTGGCATCTTCACCTTCCTGCACGCCTGGAACGATTACTGGTGGCCGCTGATCTCCGCCACGAGGAAGGAGATGTTCACGCTCACCATCGGCATTGCCTCGTCCCAGACCAATTTCGCCCAGAGCGAAGGACTAGGCTTTCTCAGCGCCCAGGCGGTCTTTGCCAGCCTGCCTGTGCTGATCGTCTACGTGATTTTCCAGCGCCATATCGTTACCGCGGTTTCGGGTGGTGCTGTGAAGTGACTGCTGCTGCGGCCGGGAGGATTGGCCGCAGCAGGTTTCAACGGGGCAGGGAGCCCCTTTCAAGGGAGAGACAGACCATGAGACGTTTTCTACTCAGCACGGCAGCCCTGATTGCGCTGACCTGCGCCACCTCGGCTCAGGCCCAGACCAAGATCGAGCTGCAGCGCTTCTTCGGCGCCTGCGACGCGGACTACGCAACCGTCACCGACGTTTCCAAGGCTGTCGGTGAATGCGGCATCATTACCTCGCTGGTCAACAAGTTCGAGGCCGACAATCCGGATATCGACGTCAATGTGACGACCGTCGAATGGCCGGGCTACGACCAGCTCAACGCCCAGCTCGCTTCGGGTGCTGCTCCGGACGTCGTTTCGATGCATTATTCGGCGATCTCCGACTACCAGTCGCGCGGCCTGATCGACCCTATCGATGAAGTCTTGTCCGCTCAGGGCATTTCGCCCGACAGCTTCACCGATGCCGGCCGCGGCGGCGTCACCAAAGAAGGCCAGATGTTCGGCCTGCCCTTCGATAACTGGACCATGCTCTTCCACGTCAATCTGAACCTGATGAAGCAGGCCGGCCTCGTCAACGCTGATGGCACACCGATCCTGCCGGCGTCCGCCGACGAGCTGATCGCCCAGGGCAAGCAGTTCAAGGAAAAGACCGGCAAGCCCTATCTCGTGCAGATCCTTGCCAACGAGACCGCATCCTATGCCCGCGTTCTCTACACGCTGCTGCAGCAGCAGAACGCCGACTTCTTCGCCGACCCGGCCAAGATCACGCTGAACACGCCGGAAGCCAAGACCATCGTCGAGTTCATGAAGAAGATCAAGGACGAAGGGCTGAGCACGACGGGCCTCGATTATGCCGCTGCCGTCACCGCCTTCACCAATGGCGATGGTGGTATTGCCGTCAACGGCACCTGGCTGATCGGCGATTTCGTCGCCCAATCGGAAAAGGAAGGTACGGCACTTGCCAAGGGCTATACGGTCTACCCGATCCCGCAGCTCTATCCGGGCCGCGACAGCACCTATGCGGATGGCCACAGCTGGGTTATGCCGCACAAGGACCGCACGCCGGAGCAGACGGAGGCGATCGGCAAGCTCTTCAAGTTCCTGGCCGACAACGACTTCCAGTGGGCTCGCACTGGCCACCTGCCGGCGGTCAAGGCCGTCTTCGACATGCCGGAATTCAAGTCGCTGCCGCACCGTGACAACATCGCGGAAATTGCCCAGACCGGCCGCTCGTTGCCCGGCGCCGTCCAGCGCCAGTTCGCCATTCAGGACATTATCGGCGAAGAAGTCGGTGCAGCCGTGAACGGCGACAAGACCGTCGATGAAGCCCTCAGCAGCGCCGAGAGCCGGATCAACGACCTGCTTGCCAATATCTGATTGTTGCGAATGTTCGATCGGGACGCAGGAATCGGGTTCCTGCGTCCCGATATTCTATTCAAGCCCGTTTCAATTCGCGGTTATCTTGGAACCTTCAATCCTGCCAGCCGGTTCTTATTGTTGAAACTGGACCATATCTGCGCTGATGCCCGCATGTCGCCGTCTTTAGGGAACCGCGATGACGGCGCCGGTGGTCGTTTCCATCGGGCAAGGTCAGCGCGCTTGCCGATGCGCCCGACCCGGATGTCTAGTGTACCGTCGGCCGATCCCGGTCGGAAAATTCCTTCGATATCAGGCCGTTCAGGGCAACCAGGATTTCGTCAATAGACCAGCCACAGCTAATCGCCTGATCGACGATCTCGTGAAATGCGTCTTCGAGAGAGTCCTGACAATCTTCTAGACGCTCTGCCGAGACGACAATTTGGCGCGGTTCCAATCTCATAGCGTCAGCTCCTCGCGTTCCAAGGTTAACCGCTGCGGCCAACAATTGTTCCTGTTGGTTGTGAAACCTGCGCCGCCGATCTTCCCGATGGGCATTGTAACCTTAAAGCCGGCGAGCCGAGTGCAGGGGGATGGCCGCTTGGTTATTGTTACGATGCGTTGCTACTCAGGCCCCGTCATCACCGCCAGCGCGTTTTTGATCCCGGTGGAAAACGGCCTGTCCGCCTGCGCCGAAATACCGTAGTGGAGGCCCGGGGAAGACAAATCCTACAAAGAGATGAAACGTAAGCGGCGTTTTGACCCGACCTTCCTGATCATCTTGTGATTGACGATGTTGAACCTCGAAAGAGGGCTTAGACATATGTCGATTTCAAAGCTTACGCTTAAAACCAAGGATGATGAGCCGGGTAGTCGGTTCGAGGTTTTTACGGGTAGGGGGTGCCATCGGGAATGGAGCGACGCGCTCGGCTATTTGACCGACATTCTGACCAGGATCGTCAATGGTCATCCCAACAGCCAGATCGACGATCTGGTGCCTTGGGCCCATACCGCCAAACTCGGTATCCAGAGCATTGGCTTGAGAACCGCACAAACTAGAGAAAAACAATGAAACAGGCGATGTTTGCCCCACTTCTACTACTGATCTTCGCTTGTTCATCGGCCAATGCTCAGGATTCCGATAGGATCACGGTGGAGGCTTATATCAATGCGGTCGAAGGCGGCACGCCCCAATCCTTGATCGGAAAAAGGTCGGTCGTAGACTATCTCAAGGGGTCAGAGATCATTTATGGTAGGCATGCCCGCACAAAACAACGCTCCAGGAGTTATTTAGCTCAGGCGCTGCACAGATCGACAAGGCGAAGAAATCGAAATCCGAAGAGACGTTCGCCCTGTGGGCAAAGTCAACATATTATGGGGATGTCGTGTTCAACGCTATCGACGATAACGTCACCTGTAACAAGTGATCCAGGGACGAGAGCGTGCCGCGAGAACAGCGCTTACGATGAAACAATGTGACATCGCCATCCAATTCACGACAAGGCCTAGGACGCCGCCGCCACCATGGCCGCGCCGGGCGCCGCCTTCTCGACGCCGTTCCTGGCGCGGGGGCCACCGCGAATGATGTCGATCACCGCGCGGAGTGGCGGTGCCATCTGCCGTTGGGCCGGATAGCAAAGGTAGTAGCCGGGAAACGGGGCGGACCAAGTCTCGAGTAGCGCGACGAGCCTGCCTTGCGCGATGTGCGGCGCAATCAGCTGTTGGCTGGCGAATGCCACGCCGACCCCGTCGACTGCCGCCTGTACCCCGAAGTCCTTCGTGTTGGAGATTACGGGTCCATAGACGACGACCTCAAACCACTTACCATTCTCCATGAACTCCCACTTGTACGGGGTCTTTTGCCCCGGCCATCGCCAGCCGATGCAGCGATGGCCGGCAAGGTCGCGCGGATGGGCCGGTGTTCCGCGCCGAGCGAGATAGTCGGGCGACGCGACCGCAGTCATGCAAAGCTCCGGGCCGAGTTTCACCGCGATGAGGTCCTTGTCGATCACTTCCCCCAGGCGGATGGCTACGTCGTAGCCGTCAGCCACGATATCGGCGACGGCGTCATCGAGTGTGATGTCGAGCACGACCTGCGGATAAGCGTCGCTGAAATAACGCAGGATCGGTGTCAGGTAGAGGTCCGCCGCCGCCCGGAAACAGTGTATCCGCACAGTCCCGGCGGGATGGGCGCGGCGCTCGCGGGTCTCACCCAGCGCCACCGCCAGCTCCTCGATGGCGGGCTGCGCCCGTTTAAACAGGTCGGACCCTGCCTCGGTCAGAGAAACGCTGCGGGTCGTGCGGTTGAACAAGCTAACGCCGATCCGCTCCTCGAGCGCGCGGACCATCTGGCTCAACGCCGACGATGACACACCAAGGTTTTCGGCTGCTCGGCTGAAGTTCAATGAACCGGCGACGGCCACGAAGGCGCGGAGTTGGTTGAAGTCTCCCGCAGATAGCAGCGAGGTTTCCATGATTGCCTTCGATTGCGTAGCTCAGCTTATAAGGCTGGTTAGCGCGCGCTGATTAAAAGTTGCCCCATCCATCTCTATACCGTCCTGGACACCACCGAACAATAAGGGACACCCATGACACAGCACGACACGCCCTCGACGGGAAACATAGACGGGTTGATTACTTTAGCGAAAACGTATTTCGACGCCGCCTTCACGATGGATGCCGACAGGTTCGCGACAATCTTCAACCCCGCCGCCTTGGTCACCCGGCGCGGCGATGGCGACAGCGTGGTCGTCACCCCTGTCGCCGCCTGGCTCGACGCGGTGCGGGGGTTGATATCGCCGCAGGACGCCGGCGGCGTGCGCGCCGACCAAATTCTCTCCATCGCCATCTCCCGCGACATGGCGCTGCTCAAGCTTCGCCTGCGGATCCCGCCCCGTGAGGTTACTGACCTGCTGTCGTGCTTTTACCTCAACGGCCGCTGGCAGATCGTCCAGAAGGTGTTCGCGGCCGAGACTCTGGTGTGAAAGCTCGGTCGCGCCCTGCCGCTGTAAGCTGGGAACGCGATGACTTCGCGGACCTGCGCTTCAAGGAGCGGATCATGCCGTGACACCGTCGAATTCGGGCTCTGCGAACATCGCGATTCTTCTGCCGCCAATCGCTTCTTCAGAAAGGCTTTCGCCCGGCATGGTCGATGTCAAAATTTTGCAACAGAACCTGATTGCGGCCTGCGCGCCGAACTACGCCATCGCGGCGTTGCGGCCGAAGGAAAGCAGTTCGCGGGTATAGGCTTCGGAGGGTGCGCGGAGCACCTCTTCGGTTCTGCCGAATTCAATAACATCACCGTGCCGCATGACGAGAAGGGTGTCGGAAATATGCGCGACGACCTTGAGGTTGTGGGTGACGAACAGCATCGACAGGCTGCGGCTTTCTTTGAGGTCTGCGAGCAGGTTGAGGATCTGCGCCTGCACAGAGACATCGAGGGCGGAGGTCGGCTCGTCGAGGATCAGGAGCCCCGGTTCCAGCGCCAAGGCGCGTGCGATCGCCACCCGCTGGGCTTGGCCGCCGGAAAGCTCGCGCGCGCGGCGGTCGAGGAAATCGGCCGGCAGGCCGCAGTCCGCAAGCAGGCCGGCGATCTTCTTGCGCATGGCCGCGCCTTGCTGGTCGCCTTGCGCTAGCATGGGTTCGGCGAGGATCTCGGCGATCGTCAGCCGGGGGCTGAGCGACAGGAAGGGGTTCTGTGAGACGACACCGATTCTTTGACGCGCACGGCGAAGTGCCTGGCCTTTTAGGGCAAGCCAATCCTGCCCTTCGAGCCGCACCGCGCCGCTTTCGACCGGCAGGAGCCTGAGGATGGCGCGCAGAAGGCTCGTCTTGCCCGACCCGCTCTCCCCGACGATGCCGAGGGTTTCGCCCTTGGCGAGCAGGAAACTTGCGCCGTTGACGGCGGGCTTGGGGCGAGCTGCGAAGAGACCGCGCGCCGGATAGCGGATGACGAGATCTTCGACGTCGAGCATCGGGGGCGCCGTCATGCCTCATTCTCCGGTAGATGGCAAAGCCAGCGATGGGTAGCGCGGGCGCGCATTGGCGGCGGCTCTGCCGAGCAGACCAGCATCGCCTGTGGGCAGCGCGGGGCGAATGCGCAGCCGGCAATCGCGATGCGCGGCGGTGGGATGGAGCCCTCAATGGCGGCAAGGCGTGCGCCGCGCGGCCCGGCATCAGGCAGTGCAGCAAGGAGTGCACGTGTGTAGTGATGGCCGGGGCGCCGCAGCACATCATCGACCGGGCCGGTCTCCACGGAACGCCCGGCATAAAGCACCGTCGCGCGATCGCAGGCTTCGGCGATCACGTCCATGTCGTGGGTGATCATCAGCACGGTCAGCCCGCGCTCGGTCACCAGCCTGCGCAGCAGGGCCAGAACCTGCGCGCCGACCGAAACGTCGAGCGCCGTTGTCGGCTCGTCGGCGATCAGGAAATCGGCGCCGGTCGCGAGCGCCTGGGCGATGACCACGCGCTGCTGCATGCCGCCCGATAGCTGGTGCGGATAACTCTTCAGTATCTTCTTCGGGTCGGGCAGGCCGGTCGCCGCAAGCAGGGCCGCGGCTTCCGCGTGGCGGGCCTGCCGCGGCATGTTCCTGTGCGCGCGCAGCACATCGTCCATCTGGCGTGCGATGGAGAGCACGGGGTTGAGTGCGGCGGCCGGATCCTGCGAGATCAGGCCGATGCGCCTTCCGCGCAGACGTGCCGCGCCCTCGCTGAGGTCCTCGCCGTCGAAATGGAAACGGTCGGCGGTGATGCGAGCACCCTGCGGCACCAGGCCCAGCATTGCCATGCCGGTCATGGTCTTGCCGCAACCGGATTCGCCGATCACACCGTGGATTTCGCCCCGCTCGATCGAAAGGTCGACCGAGCGCACCGCATGCACGTCGCCTTCAGGCGTGGGAATACTGACCGAAAGGTTGCGGACATCAAGCAGCGGCACGGGCCGGCCCTCCCTTGCGCTCGCGCAGCGCATCGCCGAGCACGCTGAAGGCGAGCGCGATGATGAAGATCGTCATGCCGGGCATGGCCGAATACCACCAGCGCGCCGGGAAGAATTTGCGTCCCGCATCGACCATCTGGCCCCAGTCGGCGGTTGGCGGCAGCACGCCGAGACCGAGGAAGGAGAGGGCGGCGGCGGTGAGCAGCGCCGGCCCCACGTCGAGCGCGGCCTGCACGGTCAGAGGACGGCCGGTCGCCGGCAGGATATGGCGGATGATGATGCGTTGATGCGAGACGCCAGCAAGCCGCGCGGCCTCGACATAAGGCTGGCCGCGCAGCACCAGCACTTCCGCTCGGGCGAGCCGCGCATACCAGGGCCACCAGGTCACCGCCACAGCGATGATGCTGTTGAGAAAACCCGGGCCGAGGGCGGCGGCCATCAGCACCGCAAGCAGCAGCGCAGGGAAGGCGAGGAAGACGTCGGTGCCGCGCATCAGCGCCTCATCGACCCAGCCGCCGAAGTAGCCCGCGGCGAGGCCGACGGGCAGACCGATGAGCAGGGAGAAGGCGACGATCAGCACGCCATTGGTGAGCGAGATACGCGTGCCGTAGATGATGCGGCTCAGGATATCGCGGCCGAGATGATCGCTGCCGAGCCAGTAGTTCGCCGAAGGCGGCGAGAGCTTGGCCGCCACGTTCGGCGCGCCGGCGCCCTGCGTGGGGTAGGGCGCGATCCAGGGGGCGAGGACGGCGACGAGCACGAAGAGCAGGATGATCGCAAGAGCGATGGTGCCCGGCCAGCCGAGGCGGTGAACGAGCCTCTTCATGACAGAGCCACCCGCGGGTCGACCAGGGCCTGGGCGATGTCGATCATGAGATTCATCACCACATAGCAGATCGTGACCACCATGGTGACAGCAGCGATCACCGGAAAGTCCTTGGCGAGGATGGCTTCGGAGACATAGCGGCCGAGGCCAGGCCAGGCGAAGATGATCTCGACCAGAACCGCGCCGGTTAGCGCATAGGCGAAGGAAAGACCGATCACGGTTAACGTCGGCCCCATKGCATTGGGCAGCGCGTGGCCGAAGAGGATGCGCGGCCCGGAAAGGCCGAGCGCGCGGGCAGCAGCGACATGGCGGCGCTCGAGGATCTCGATCATGGCCGAGCGCGTCAGCCGCATGGCGACGCCTGCCGGGTAGGAGGCGAGCGTCAGCGCCGGCAAGATCAGATGGGTCAGCGCATTGCCGAAGGCATCGATCCGCCAGGCGAGCAGCGCATCGATTATATTGAACCCGGTCACCATCGGCAGCGGCGCGGAGATGGAGATTTCCCGCGACAGGCGCCCGGAAAGCGGCAGGATGCCGAGCCATTGCGCAAAGACGAGTTGCAGGATCATCGCGAGGAAGAAGGTCGGCATCGCCACTGCCGCAATGGAGCTGAAACTGCCGAGCTTGTCCGGCCATTTGCCCTGCCGCGCCGCAGCCAGCACGCCGAGCGGAATGCCGATCAAAAGCGCAAGGCCCGTGGAGAAGACCGCAAGCTCCAGCGTGGCGGGAAGATAGGCCCTCAGGTCTTCGGCGATCAGCCGGCGCGACTTGTAGGAGACGCCGAAATCGCCGGCAGCCATGGCGGCGGCGAATGTGGCGAAACGGGTGGGCAGGGGGGCGTCGAGATTGAGTTCCTGACGCGCCTTTTCGATTTGCTCAGCCGTGGGGCGCGGGCCGGCATAAAGCGCTGCGGGGTCCGACGGAACGACCTGCGCCACCACGAAGACCAGAAAGGTCACGCCCACCACCACGAAGGCGGAGAGGATCGTGCGGCGCAGAATGTAGCGTATGAGTTCCATCAGACCGCCTCGCCGCCTACCGGCTCAGTTCGTTGACAAGGGTGACGTGCCCATAGGCCGGATTGTCGGTGTAGCCCTTGATGCCCGTGCGGATGATATGCACATTCGGCTGATCCAGCATGAAGACGGCCGCGRCATCCTCGATGATCWTGCGCTGCGCCTCGATGAACAGCGCTTCGGCCCTCGCACGGTCGGTGCCCGAAAGCTTCGCCGCCTCGTCGATCTTGGCGTCGACCTCGGGATTGGAATAGTAGCCGAGGTTGAAGTTCGGCTTCTCTTCGCTGTGGAACAGGTTGAAAAGATAGTCATAGGGGGTGACGAAGGTCGGCCACCAGAACATGACGAAGATATCCTGTGCCGCCTCCGGGTTCGACTTGCCGAGCTGCCACTGGGCTTCCCAGGTCATCGGCTGAAGCGTCAGCGTGATGCCGAGCGTTTCCAGATTGGCCTTCCAGAGTTCGCCTGCGACGGCCTCGAGCGCCTGGGCCGAGGAGTAGGTCATCACCAGTTCCAGACCCGGCTGGACACCCTCTTCGGCAAGAAGTGCCTTGGCAGCTTCGAGGTCCGTTTTCGGGATCGGCGCCGCTGCGTCATGGCCCCAGATACCTGCGGGAACCACGCCCTTGGCGCGCGTGCCGAAGCCGCTCGTACCCGCCGTAGTTACATCGTCATAGGGGAAGGCGAGCGACAGGGCCTGGCGCACCTTGATCCTGTCGAGCGGCGCGCGCTTCACGTTGAAAAGGCCGAACAGCGTTTCGAAGGACGGATTGACCACCACGTTCAGATCGGGATTGGACTTCAGTGCCTCGAGGTTTTCGTAGGGAAGGCTGTAGGTCCAGTCGGCCTGACCACTTTCGATCATGTTCTGTGCAAGCGTCGTGTCCTCGACGATCTCGAAGGAAACCGTCTGGAAGGCACCTTCCGGCACCTTGCCCCAGTAGCCATCCGCCCGGTCGAGCACGGCGCGCTGGCCGGGTTCGTAGCGCGAAATCTTGAACGCTCCCGTGCCGGCATCGTTGCCGGCGTTGAACCAGGCACTGTCCTTGTCGTGTGACGAGGGGGAATAGATCCAGGCCGCAAAGCCGGCGGAGGCGATGAGGTCGAGCGGCTGCGGCTCGGAGAGCACGAAGACCACTTTGAGCGGCTCGGGCGTCTCGATGGACGTGACCGGCCCCCAGATGAAGGACGCGCCACCGCCGATCTTCTTGGTGCGCTCGATTGAGCCCTTCACGGCCTGCGAGGTGAGCGCGCTGCCGTCATGGAACTTCACGCCATCACGCAGGGTGAAAGTCCAGGTCTTGCCGTCTGCGCTTATTTCCCAGGCGGTGGCGAGCAGCGGCTCGATCTTTGCCTCCGCCGAGTCCGTTGCCGGAATGTAGCGCGTCAGGCTTTCATAGACGTTGGCGAGCACTGCACCATCGTTCGAGAACGAGGTGGCCGGGTCGAGGTCCGGGAAGCTCGTCGGATAGGCGAGCGTGAAGATGCTGCCGGTGCCTTGCGCCATCGCGAAGTTCAAGCGCGACGTGGCGGCGGTGGCAAGCGCAGCGAGGGCGGCGGTTTTCAGAAAATTCCGGCGGTTCATATCGGGCTCCCAGTGGATAGGTCTCAAGGGCGGACGGTCACGCGTCTTCTTCGTATTGCGGTACCGCAGGCGCATCCGCGGATACGCCCATTGGCATGAAGTCGAAATTATAGCCGAAGGCGCGCGGGCCGACGGAGGCGAGCGCGATCTCGCTGCGCAGCAGCACCGGGGCGGGCATGGAGAGCACGTCTATGCGCAGGCCGTAACGCAGCTCTTCCGTGCCGATGGCGCGGCCGGTTTCCGAATCCACGATGCAGATCAGGTCCGGCACCATGGTGATGATTTTCTCGCCTTCGCGGGCGATGAGGTATTCGTTCTGGATGTCGACGGTGAGCGTGCGCCCGGCATCCGCATCCAGTCCAGCGACCGTGAGCTTGCCGCGGGTGAAGCCCGCCATGACGCGGCGGCCGATATCGGTGACCTTGCCGCGCATCAGCCGCACGCCGCCGGATTGCTTGAGGATCGCCTCGACCGGTTCTGCCTTGGCCGCCCGGGCACTGAGCACCGCATCGCCAAGGCTCCAGGCCTGACTCGTCGTATGGGGCACGCCGAAGCGGCGCACGAAATCGCCGGACATCGGCGCCGTCGTCATCAGGGCCGTGCAGCCCATGGCAATGGTGCTGGCGCGCAAGAGCTTCTCCAGCATCTTCGGCGTCGTGGCATCGGTGACGACGAGTACGTTGCCGTCCGCGTCCGCCAGCGCTGCCGGCTGCACCGCCTGACCGTGGATGAAGAAGGTCGTCATCTGCACTTCCGGGAAGGCACGGCCCATGCCGTCGGCATCCACCACCGGCAGGTCAACCATGGCCGCCGTCAGCATCGGCGCGATGCCGTTGCCGCCACCGATCTCGTCGCCGAGCAGCGCATCGACCTTGCGGCCCATATGCCGCTCCAGCGCGTTCAAGAGCCGCACGCCTTCGCTGCCCTCGGGAATCTTCTCGATGCCCACGGTGGGCGCCCCGATGCCGCCGATGCCAAGGATCTGCGCGTCCGGCGCGATGTCGGCCGGCCGCACCATGCGGATCCGCTTACCCTCGCGCAGCAGCGCCTTGGCACGCAGCAAGCCGTGATACGTGCTGCCGCCGCCGCCGGTGCCCAGAATGCCGCAACCGATGGCGATGCGGTCGATATCCGCTTCGGTGAGCGTCCAGTACTTCATGCCCGCAATTCTCCAATTACTTTCGCCGCGACGCGAACGGCATTGCCGGGCAGGTAGGCCAGCGGCGTTTCCTCGATTTCGGCCAGGATCGTCGTCATGGCATCGGCGCCGGCCTCGACGGCGCGCGCCCGCGCCTCGGCAACGATGGCCTCGAGCGCGATCTCCCGCGTGGTGCCTTCCAGCGAGACCACGCTATCGACTTCACCGGACACCTGGGCGATGGCCGCGCCGATCGCATTGGCCGAGCCGAAATGATCCGGCTTCAGCGAGACCGAGGTGCCCTCCAGCAACCCTTCGACCAGAACCGACCCGCCGCCGACCAGAATGGCGGGGATTGGCTCGGCGCTCGGTTTCATCCGGTCCAGAACGGTCTCGATGCTGGCTTTCATCTGCGCCAGCATCTGACGGGCCAGTTCCGGGGTGACATGGCTGAGGAGGCTGCGGTCCCCCAGGTCGACGAGACCTGCCGCCACCGCAATGTCGGTGGCGGTCAGCGTGTCGCCGCCGAAACATAACGCCTTCTGTGGCAGGCGGAAACCGACCGAATCCGGACCGATGGTCGGCTCCTGTGCGGTCCGCACGATGCTGCCGCCGCCAAGTCCGAAGGAATAGACGTCCGGCACGCGGAAATTGGTCGGCACGCCGCCAATCATGGCGCCTTCGCTGCGGGTGCGCGGGAAGCCAGCAACCAGCATGCCGATGTCGGTGGTCGTGCCGCCGATGTCGATCACGGCGGCATCGCTGAGCCCGGTGAGGAAGGCGGCGCCGCGCATCGAGTTTGTAGGGCCGGACGCGATGGTGAACACCGGGTAGCGCTCGGCGAAATCTGCCGCCATCAGGGTGCCGTCGTTCTGGGTCAGGTAGAGCGGGCAGGTCAGGCCAAGTGCTGCAAAGGCCGAGCGGAAGGCGCCGATGGTCTCGCGGCCGAGCCTGTGGAGGCTGGCATTCAGAATGGTCGCGTTTTCGCGCGGCAGGAGGCCGGTGCGGCCAACCCGGTGCGAGAGGCTGATTGCGGCGCCGGGCATTTCCGCGGCGATGATCTCGGCCGCGTCGTTCTCCATGCGAGGATCGACCAGCGCGAAGACCGAGCAAACAGCGACGGCCGAGATGCCTTTGGCGTGCCACGCGCGGCAGGCTGCACGGATCGCGTTCACATCAAGGGGGGCGATTTCCGAGCCGTCATAGTTCACGCCGCCGCCGACCATGGCCGCGCCGCCTTCGACGACGGGGCGCAGCRAATCCGGCCAGTCGATCATCGGCGGAAGCGAGCGTGTCGCCGCACCGCAGAGCCTGAGGACGCCGACCTTTTCAAGGCCGCGACCTTCGACGACGGCATTGAGGAAATGCGTCGTGCCGATCATGACGCCGTTGACCTCGGCCGCGGGCACGCCAGCCTTGGCGAGTACAGTGCGGATCGCCGCACCGACGCCGGACGTCACGTCCGCCGTGGTCGAGGACTTCACCGTTGCCAGAACCTCGGTGCCGCGCAGCAGCGCCGCATCCGTATTGGTTCCGCCCACATCCACCCCAATGCGCAGCATGGGTTATCCTTTCTTCTTGCCGCCGAGGTCCGTCCCGCGGCTGATGGCGGTCGTCCTCGTGCCGAAAACCTTGTAGAGCCGCAGGACGACCGAACTCGTCACGCGCTTGACGCCGGGCAGCTTGCCCAGTTCCTGATCGATGAATTCGAGAAGCGCCGCGTGGTCTTCGACGAAGAGCGAAGCGCTGAGATTGGCGGTGCCGCTGGTCGCGGCGAGGTAGCCGATCTCGTCATATTCGGCGAGCAGGATGGCGGCTTCTTCCAGCCGGCCCGGCTCGACCTCGATGAGCAGCTCGACCTGAACGTCGCGTCCAAGCGCCACCGGATCGGGAATGGCGCCGATCACGATCATCTTGGCCTGCAGCAGCCCGGCGATGCGATTGCGGATCGTGCGCTCGGACACGCTGCCGATGCGGCCTGAAATCTCCGCAGCCGAAAGGCGCCCATCTTCGGAGAGATAGCCAATGATTTCGCGGTCCAGATCGTCAAGAAGGTAGCGCTGCGTCATCATCGTTTCCCTATCGGCTCGAATGAGGAGAGTAAAATTGCCGAAACGGAAATATGTCAAGAATATTTCAGCTGCATATGGCAATTATTTCCAAAAATGTCCGAGATTAGGTCGCATTGGTACAGAATGTTGCCGAATCGGCAGTCAGTGGGAGTGGAGCGCAGATCCTGCGCATGGCGACACTCTGGCCCAGAGGGAAGCGAACTTGCTCATGTGTCGGAAATTCGTGTGATCGAGGCGCACTTTTAGAGCCCAGGCTTAGCGTCTCGATCCTCAACAGAAGCTTCAACCGAGAGCTCTTGCTGTCGCTGCCTAATTCACCGGAATACGCTCGGCGCGCCGCTCGCCTCGAGCGACTCGTCCACCGGACAGCCGAGCTGCGGTAGGCTCTGGCAAGCAGATCCTTGCGTGCCGCTCCTTACAGGTTGGCGAAGACCAGATATTTGAGCACGGTGGCGATCCAGCGGATATTCGCCCTTGTCGAAGTCGGCCCTTTGTAAGGATCGTCTCCGGTTTCGGGAGCGCGATGCGGTCCCGATGCACTGTCGCTCCGCCTAATTCTTTGAAGCTCGTTGCTGTGCCTCGACGTCGAGAAACCGTTTGCGGCCGAGATGCCCTGCGCCTTCCTGGATATCGGCCGTGATGGCGGCTTTGAGGGCGGCTGCGTCCTGCTGCTGAATTGCTTCAAGCGCCTCGGCGTGACGGTCAACCCGGTAGCTCTCGTCGAGATTTTCGGTCGCCTCCCGCATGAATGGTCCAAGCCGCAGCCAGACGGATTCAATCATGGGGAGCAATACGGTCGAGGAAGGCACCTCGTAGAGGCACCGGTGAAAGGCGAAGTTTCTCTCGATGCCAAGTTCGATGTCCCCAGCATTATAGGCGCTGTCAATGTCGGCATCATGTTGCTGCAGGCGTGCCATGCGCAGGTAGTCGATGAACGGCATGGCGCGCACTGCTGCAATCGTTTCGAGCGCGATGCGCACGGAAATTATCTCGTCGAATTTCCCTGGATCGATTTCGGGCACGCGGACGCGGCGATTGTCGAGATGCTCCAGCGCACCGTCAGCGACCAGCCGATGAAGAGCCTCGCGCACGGGCATGGCGCTGACGGCCAGCACTTCTGCGATTCCCTGGATCGTAACGGGTAGGCCGGGCGGAAAGCGGCCAGCCATGATGGCTTGCCGCAGACTGCGATAGACCCATTGCTTGACCGATTCCGTCGGCATCCTGTTTTCCGAAATCAAGCTTATTGAACCTATCTGTTTCAAGAAACCAATCCTCCAGCGCGCTCGGGCTCTTCCGTTGTTGATCGAAGATCGTTGATTTTGCGCCTTGATACAAAGACCTAGCTCGCAGTTTTCCAGAGTTGGGTCTGCATGGCCCTCATGTTTTGATCAAAAATGTTCCTGTGCAGAAGAATCAACTTTACAATATGATCATATAATGAGACTTAATGATCAAAATATCAAGACCGTATTGGAATGCGGCAAACCGACAACCCAAGGGGGGAGAGCTTGGGCGGCCGAAGGCGGCCGACGAGTGGTGTCCCTCGATTGACCGAATTGGGGAACGAATGGAACAGTTGCGGACGCTCGCCCTCGCTGGCGGTGCGATTTCAGTGCTAGGCGTGATGAAGGATTTCGCCACGTTTCGAGCCGTCGATCATGTGACGCTGGATATCAGGCCGAATGAATTCTTCACCTTGCTTGGGCCTTCCGGCTGCGGCAAGACGACACTTCTGCGCATGATTGCCGGCTTTGAGACGCCGACTGCCGGCAAAATTCTGCTCGATGGTGGCGACATTTCGAGCCTTTTGCCGAACGAGCGGCCGATCAATACGGTCTTTCAGAACTACGCGCTCTTTCCCCATCTGACGGTTGCCGAGAACATCGGTTTCGGCCTGAAGATGCTCGGCCGCCCGAAGGCGGAGATTGCCCCGGTGGTCGCGGAAATGCTGCGTCTCGTCAGGCTCGAAAGCGCGGGCGACCGGCCGGTCACCAAGCTTTCCGGCGGGCAGCAGCAGCGTGTTGCGCTGGCGCGCGCGCTTGCGCCGCGACCGAAGGTATTGTTGCTTGACGAACCCTTGTCGGCGCTTGATCTCAAGTTGCGCCAATCGATGCAAATCGAGCTGAAGCGGTTGCAGGCTGAAACCGGGATCACCTTCGTTTTCGTGACGCACGACCAGGAAGAAGCGCTCACCATGTCGGACCGTATCGCCGTCATGAGCAAAGGCCAGGTTTTGCAGGTCGGGTCCGCGCATGACATCTACGAGCATCCGGCGGATCGCTTCGTGGCAGGCTTTATCGGTGAGACGAACTTTCTTGAAGGCGCGATCGTTGCCACCGAGGGAAGCGTGGCGCGTGTGCGTCTGAAGTCCGGGACCGTTGTCGCGGCAGCAATGCCGGCTGATTGTCCGGCTGACGGGGACGTCACGATCGTCGTGCGTCCGGAGCATTTGCAAATCGCCGCAAGCCCCGATGCGATGCTTTCGGCGACCGTTGAAACCGTCGTCTATTTTGGCACCGACAGCCACGTTCACCTGCGATTTGCGGACGGAACGCCGGTAATGGTGCGCCAGCAGAACCGCCGCGATGGAACGATGCCGCCCAGGCCCGGCTCGGAGGTCGGGCTGTCGATCCCCGACGGTGTCGCGCAGGTGCTGAAGGACTGATCCGATGACGATGATCAAAGACATCCAGACTCTGAATGATACAC
>NZ_JBFUBH010000042.1:0-24448 GCF_056405855.1 Pararhizobium sp. P1_E7
GAACGAAGAACGAACACTATATGTTCCATATGTGTTCCGCAAGTCCCTAAAATTCATCGAGCGTTTTCAAGCCATTCGGACCTTTGCATGATCGCCCGGCACGCGGCACTTGGAGGTTTCGCCAGCCGGTGACTGCAGCGTGCCGCCTGTTGGAGCTCAGAAGGAGATTGCTGTTTCCCGGTAGGTTAGTTGGAAGCCTGCCATTTGCGGGCCCACCAGACGGAAAGCCGCCGCCGCTGGCGCCGCACGAAGGCAAGGTCATGCGACAGAACGATCAGGCCGAGCGGGATCATCCAGAAACCCAGTACCGGCAGGAAACCCAGAATACCGCCGAAGATCAACACGCCGCCGATGGCAAGGCGCAACAGGCGTGATTGCGGCAGCCGCATGCGCCATGTGCCGATGACGAGCTCATGCGTGCGGGCATCGATGCCGAATTTTTTTGTTTTCTGCGGTTCTGCCATTAAATTCCACCTGTCAAATCCCTGGCGGGCGCGATTGCCTGATATTGCTGCTGTTGCGTGGGGTCGGAGGCCGCGGCAAGCAACGATGCATCTCCACGCTCACATGGGGAGTTGTCCACAATCAGACAAGATTATGCGTTTTTTTTGAAAAACCGCTTGGCAAATCGGAAAAGCATTTGTATTAGCAGCCTCACTTCTGCAGCACACACCGCGCAGATGATCCCTGGTAGCTCAGCGGTAGAGCATTCGACTGTTAATCGACAGGTCGCCGGTTCGAATCCGGCCCGGGGAGCCAAATTCTTCAGCCAAGATGCTGACTATATTGAAGGAGCTGGTTCTGATTGAGCCGGCTCCTTTTTCTTGTCTCGATTTTTCCATTTCCTGTGGGTGCTTTTTCACCCGCGGCATCTATCACGCGCAAGCGACTGAATATCGTTACGCCCTTACCCCAATTTTTCTTCAGGAAAGTCGCCACGCTCGTGGCTGGGCGACTGCTTCGAACCGCATCGCGATGCCGCAAAATACGGTTGAAATTCCCTTGAATATACGTCAGGGTTGCAATGTTTTTAACCAGGAGGTGTAAATGCGCGAAGGTTTTTTTATTCAGCTATCGGACGACAGCGACATTTCGATCATCCCCGACAGTTACTCAAAGGAATGCTCAATTAGCCTTGGCAGTTTTGCGATAAAAATCAACGGAAGTGAGCAACTATTTGAAATTGAGCACGATCAGRCCACGCCCCGCTCCGCTCAGGTGTTCATCAAGAGCCTGAAGAAACGCGCATTCGAAGATGCGCCGGAAAAGTCGGCTGGTTGCTCTTGCGGTCCAAAGGCAGTTGAAGCGGGCGACGATGTTGGAACACTTGGCTGCCGAGTGAGTAATTGTTGCTGCAACTGTGGCGGCGGGTGGATCTGCTGACATAAAGCATAAGGAACGCCGCCCACGCGGTGACCTGGTGGCTATCTTGGGTTTCGTTGCCGCCACCTATGGCGGCGGGAAAGTTTCCCGCCGCCATAGGTGGCGGCGGCGAAGGGTGGGACGCCGCTGGATACCGGTTATCCTTTTCATAGTAATATCCTTTAATTAGCGTAGTATAAAATACCTATAGTGAGAGGAGGGGCGCGTTATGAAACGAGGTTTGTTGATAGTGGCTGCGGTTCTGCTTGCTTCGTGCACAGCGGTGGAGGTCGAGCCGATCCCCGGCAGCATCACCTATGGTGGCCAGCCGCGCACCAAGTTGACGAAATCACCTGCCGGCAGCACGTTCAGCCACACGTTCCATGATCAGCGTGGTTACTACTGGAGCGAGACCTACCAGATACAGCCTGACCGCTCGCTCAAGATCATTTCAAGACGCAGGGCCGAGGATTTCAGGTTGAACTCAAACGGCAGTTTGTAAAAGAAGCAAATGGTGTGCCCTCGCGCCAAGCGTCGCCGCTTGCGCCGAGGGTCCCCCCATGCGGAGCCTCACGCTTCACGAATTTCTCGCCGAGCTTTGCAACTAATCCGGCTGCCCTCGCTGCGGTTCGTCAGCGATCAGGGTCCCGCATAACAGTGGTGATGGCAGCGCCTTCGCCAAAGTATCCATCGCAAGCTGAATTCTTCCGGCCGCCCTGACTGCGGATGCCGCTTCTCAGGATGAAACGTCGGCTGACTCTGTTGAGTGGTATTCCCCGCAAAACGGAGACCGGCGAGGATGGACCTGGCTTGCCGCAACCCTCTGAGGCGTTCGGGTGCCGCTGAAAACAGGCAAGATTTTGCGTCTTGTTGCCCGGATTCGGCATCATACACTCAAGATCGTCGCAGGGATTCACCGGGAGGCGCCGACGCTCTGGATCAAAGGCGTCCGCTCCATCCGGCGGCCGAAACCGCCAGAACCGGCGAGAGCCTCGGGAGCGCCGCAGGACAAGCCACTGCGCTTCATGAATCCAAGGTTGGCGGCCCGGCGAAATGAGGTTATTTTGTGTCAGAAGCAATGATTGCTGAGGATCTGTCAATGAGTACAGCAGGCACCGGCTATTGTGATCCGAAAGACGGAGAGCGCCTTTCTTCCGAAAATTTGTCACGTATCGTCAAAGGCCTGCCTGCAAAGGCCCAGATGGTTCTGCGTGGTCTGGTACACATGCAGGCCGGTTGTCTGAAGCTGACTTTGCCAGACAGGCGCACCGTGGTGGTCAAGGGTAAAGCCCAGGGGCCAGTCGCCTGCGTCACGCTGCACAACTGGAACCTGCCGCAGCGGGCTTTGACCGGCGGCACCATCGCCGTTGCTGAAAGCTATATGGATGGTGATTGGGACAGTCCGGATGTCGGCGCGTTTCTGGAGCTGTTCCTGGTCAATACGGATGTCGGCCGTAATTTCTCCAACGGCGCGCGCGGCCTGTTGCGGCTGGTCGAAAAATTCCGCCACTGGATGAACGCCAACACGAAATCCGGCTCGAAGAAGAACATTTCCGCCCATTACGATCTCGGCAATGCCTTTTACAAGCAATGGCTCGATCCGACGATGACCTATTCTTCGGCCCTCTATTCGACGGGTGCCAATGACCTGCAATCGGCCCAGCGCGCCAAGTACAAGGCCTTGGCGGATGCCGCCGGCATCGATGCCAGTCATCATGTGCTGGAGATCGGCTGCGGCTGGGGTGGTTTCGCCGAGTAYGCGGCGGGCGAGATCGGCTGCAAGGTGACAGGGCTGACGATCAGCCGGGAACAGCTTGCCTTCGCCAACGCGCGGATGAAGAACGCTGGCCTGTCCGGCAAGGTCGAAATCAAGTTCCAGGACTATCGCGACGAGGTCGGGCTTTATGACCGGATCGTCTCCATCGAAATGTTCGAGGCCGTCGGTGAAAAATACTGGCCCGCCTATTTTTCACAGTTGCAACGCTGCCTGAAGCCGGGCGGCAAGGCCGGACTGCAGATCATCACCATCAAGCCGGAGGCCTATCGGGAATATCGCGCGAACCCCGATTTCATTCAGAAATACGTTTTTCCGGGTGGCATGCTGCCGACCCGCGAGCATCTGATCGACCTCGGCCGCAAGGTGGGCTTGAAGATCAGCGGCGATTTCGGCTTCGGGCTCGACTATGCCCGCACGCTCGCCGAATGGCGCGAGCGCTTCTGGAGCGTCTGGGACAAGGTCGAACCGCTCGGTTTCGATACCCGCTTCAAACGCCTGTGGGAATTCTACCTGTTCTATTGCGAAGCCGGTTTCCGCGCCAGAAACATCGACGTCCGTCAGATCGTTTATGAGTAAGGCCGCGACGGGCGATGGGTGTTTGCGGCTTCACACGGCCTGAGGATGCCGCTTGCGCACATCGACGGCATGGCTCTCGGTGACCAGCGGCCGCGTTTCCCAGCCCGTCGCCCTGTTGATCAGCCAGAAATACAGGCCATAGGGCAACAGGTTGAGGAGTTTCATTGCCCAGGTGAAGCGCCTGGGAAAGGTGATTTCGAAACCTCTGGATTTCAGGCCCTGGGCAATGCGGTCCGCGGCCACCTCCGGGCTGACCAAGGCCGGCATCGGAAATTCGTTCTTTGCCGTCGCTGCCGTGTCGACGAAGCCAGGATTGACGATCTGCAGGCGCACGCCGGCCTTGTCGAGGTCGAACTTCAGGCTTTCCGCCATGTTGATCAGCGCTGCCTTGGTGGCCCCGCAGGCTGCACCTGTCGGCAGGCCGCCATATCCGGTGACGGACGAAACGATGGCGATCTGGCCGTACCCCCTCGCCTTCATGTGTCGCACCGCCGGCAGCAGGCAATTGACCGTTCCGTTGAGGTTGACTGCAAAAGTCTTTTCGAAATCTTCAAGGTGCATATCCTCGCCGTGGACGGGAATGCAGACCCCCGCATTGAGAACCGCGAGCACCATCGATCCGTACTCATATTCGATCGCCGCCAGAACCCGTTCCATATCGCTGGGGTCGGTGACATCGCCGTCCAGCACGATGATCTTGCCCGGCCCGGGCGATTCATGCTGAAGTTTGACCAGTTTTTCGTGATCCCGCGACGTGACGACAACGTTGAAGCCATCTTTGACCAACCGCAGCGCCAGCGCGCGCCCGATACCCGAACTCGCCCCCGTGACCCAAGCCAAACCCAACTCGGGCTGTGCGACAAAATCGGTCATGGGGTTTCCTTTCGCTGCTTAATCGCCGACCCCGGAAACTGGGATCACCAAACAATACGCATTGAAATGTAGTTTGTTCCTGCATTCGGGCCATTGTTCGGCAGCAACGTCAGCCGATCAGATCGCCGATCAATTGCTTCCACGAACCGGTCAGCTTGAGCGGTGCCTGGAAGACGGTGAAGGCGATGCAGGGGCGTTCGGGTTCCGCGACCGGACGATGGTCGATGCTTTCGTCCGCCACCGATATGTCACCCTTGACGAAGCGGCCGCGTGCGTCCTTGAAAGCGCCATCCAGGACAAGCGACAGCTCGTAGCCTTCATGCGTATGGGCTGGGATCGCGCGCCCCGGCCGCAGCCAGAAAAAGCTGACGTCGCAACCGTCGATCTGTCCAAGGCTGTATTCCTTGAAACCCGGTAGCTTTTTTTTCCAGGGGATTTCGTCTGCTTCCAGTCCGGTAAAATCTCGGATAGCCTTGGGAAAGAGTGCATTTTCTGGCCGCCTGGCAACAGCGGCCGGCTCTGCCAGCGATGCTGCTGCGAATATGGCATGCAAGGCGGCGTCCCTTGACCGGATGGCAACGGGCTCGATCGTCTCGAGGATGCCACCCGCCAGCGATTCGTATTCGGCGACCCGTGGCCTGTTGACGGATTGCATTTCCAGATGGGCCTCGACGAGCACGCGCGCCGGTTCCGGCAGGATGCCGGCAGCGTAACGGGCCATCAAGGCATCCACCGTGTCGAGCTGAACCTCAGCCTTCATTTCAAACCTGTCCTGCCGGAGTAAGCCGCGAAAACTATCGCCTCACTACGCCAAGGGTCAAGAAATGGATCACCCGGGTCTGCACAACGCCGCCGCGGGCATTTTTTGCCCGTCATGGCACGCAGTTGAAACACTATTTCTTGCTTCGCAACACTTCCCGGACGAAAAGACGACAGGATTCCGGTATGTTAAACTGCGCATGCCGTTAAGACCGATGCGGCTCCACACGGACCGCTTTTAGCGTATTACCAAAGTCAGGCACCCGCCTGACATCGTTCCCGCAGCCAAGAGGTTCCTCATGTCCGTTCTGCCCTCCGTTCTCGATGCCATCGGCAACACGCCGCTGATCCGCCTAAAAGGTGCATCCGAGGCAACGGGATGCACAATTCTCGGCAAGGCGGAGTTCCTCAATCCGGGCCAGTCGGTCAAGGATCGCGCCGCGCTGTCGATCATCCGCCAGGCCGAAAAATCCGGCCAGCTGAAGCCGGGCGGCGTCATCGTCGAAGGCACCGCCGGCAATACCGGCATCGGCCTTGCCCTCGTCGCCCAGGCGCTCGGCTATCGCACGGTTATCGTCATCCCCGAGACGCAAAGCGAGGAGAAGAAGGACGCGTTGCGGCTTCTGGGCGCCGAACTCATCGAGGTCCCGGCGGTTCCCTACAAGAACCCCAACAATTACGTCAAACTGTCCGGCCGGCTCGCAGCTGAATTGGCAAAGACCGAGCCGAACGGCGCGATCTGGGCGAACCAGTTCGACAATGTCGCCAACCGCGACGCACATGTGGAAACGACAGCGCCGGAAATCTGGCGGGATACCGGCGGCAAGGTCGACGGTTTCATCTGCGCGGTCGGCTCCGGCGGCACGCTGGCCGGCGTCGCCCTTGGCCTCAAGGCGAAGAGCCCGGATATCAAGATCGGTATCGCAGACCCGGAAGGGGCCGCACTCTACAATTTTTATGCCCATGGCGAGTTGAAATCATCTGGCGGATCGATCACCGAAGGCATCGGCCAGGGCCGCATCACTGCCAACCTCGAAGGCTTTAAGCCGGATTTTGCCTATCAGATTCCGGATGCCGAAGCTGTACAGCTGGTGTTCGATCTCGTGGAAAAGGAAGGCATCTGCGTCGGCGGCTCTTCCGGCATCAACATTGCCGGCGCCATTCGCCTGGCAAAAGATCTGGGGCCGGGACATACCATCGTGACGATCCTCTGCGACTATGGTAACCGCTATCAGTCGAAGCTGTTCAATCCGGCATTTCTGAAGTCCAAGGGCCTTCCTGTTCCGGCCTGGCTGACGCGGAATTCCGGAATAACGGTGCCATACGAACCAGCCGGATAAGCATCTCATGACAACGACTGCCCTTTTTCGTGACGATTTCTACCTTTCAACCACGGAGGCGATCGTCACGGGAATACGGGAAGACGGCGGCATCGAGCTCGATCAGACCTGTTTTTATGCGACCTCGGGCGGCCAGCCCGGCGACAACGGCTTTTTCGAGCGCGCCGACGGCAGCCGCATCGAGATCGCAACCACGCGCCATGGCGACACCAAGGACATCATCATCCACGTTCCGGCAGCCGATCAACCCGCCGTGCTCACCGGTGAAAAGCTGGTGCTGCACATCGACTGGGCGCGGCGCTACAGGTTGATGCGCATGCACACGGCCTGCCATCTCCTGTCCGTCGTCTGCCAGTTTCCGATTACAGGCGCTGCGGTTGGCGAGGATGAAAGCCGGGTCGATTTCGACATGAGCGAAACCATCGACAAGGATGCCGTCACGGCCGCGATGATGGCGCTGGTTAAGGACAATCATCCGGTCTACCTGCAATGGATCACCGACGCGGAACTGGCCGCCAATCCCGATATCGTCAAATCGAAGAATGTCCGCCCGCCGGTGGGCCTTGGCCGTGTCAGCCTTGTCTGCATCGGTGAAAGCGCGTCAGTCGACAGCCAGCCCTGCGGTGGCACCCATGTGTCCGAAACTCAGGAAGTCGGCGCCATCCACATCGCCAAGATCGAAAAGAAGGGTAAGGAAAACCGGCGTTTTCGTATTCGTTTCGGCACGCCGGACGCCGCTTCAACCCTTTGACCAGAAAGTAAATCGATGACCGAACAAAAGAGCGCATTCGTTGTATCGGCTGATTGGCTTGAGCAGAAGCTGACGGACCCTTCGGTGAAGATTGTCGATGCATCCTGGTACCTGCCGGCACAGAACCGGGATCCGAAGGCCGAATACGCGGCCGGCCACATTCCCGGAGCCGTCTTCTACGATCAGGATGCCATCGCTGATCTGACCAGCGGCCTGCCGCACACCATCCCCTCGCCCGCATCCTTTGCACTATCGGTTGGCAAGCTCGGAATCAGCGAGAGCGATACGATCGTCGTCTATGATGGTCCCGGCATCTTTACCGCGCCGCGCGTCTGGTGGCTATTGCGTACCATGGGGGCAAAAACGGTGTTCGTACTGGATGGCGGTTTCGATGGCTGGAAGGCCGAGGGCCGCCCCGTCACCACCGATGTCCCGCAGCCCGCGCCTGCAACGTTCCATCCGCAGTTCAACGCCGAAGCCGTGACCTCGTTTGCGCAAATGAGCGAGATCGTTGCAACCGGCTCTCGCCAGATCGCCGATGCACGCGGTGCTGCCCGCTTTACCGGCGAGGAAGCCGAGCCGAGAGCCGGCATGCGATCCGGCCATATGCCCGGTGCAAAAAGCCTGCCATCCGGCGTCTTTTCGGCCGGCGGAAAACTCAAGTCGCTCGACGCCCTGCGCGAGACGATCGAAGCGGCGGGTATCGACCTCGACAAGCCGGTCACCACCACCTGCGGTTCCGGCGTGACCGCGGCGATCATCATGCTTGCGCTGCAATCGCTGGGCCATACGGACAATAAGCTCTATGATGGGTCCTGGTCCGAATGGGGCAGCCGGGCAGACACGGCCGTCGTTACCGGGAAAGAATGATCAGAATGGCAAAGGGTACAGTTATGGAGCCGCTGGCAGTGCGCGTCACCGAGCTGGAAATGACGGTCGCGCCCAAACAGAGCCTGCCGGTGCCGGTCAATATCCAGACCGCGATCATGCGCGTGCCGGAAATCCCGCTGTCATTCTATCGGTTCCTGTATCTGCGGGTCGGGCGGCGCTGGAACTGGGTCGACCGGCTAAGGATGAGCGATGCGGAACTTGCGGCAGTCCTCCACGACAAGCGCAATGCCGTCACCGTGCTCTATGTCAACGGTGCACCGGCCGGATTTTTCGAACTGCTGCAAGTGGATGAGGACACGGTCGAGCTCTCTCATTTCGGCATGTTCGAACATGCGCTCGGCCTCGGGCTCGGCAAGTGGTTCCTGTTGCAGACGCTCTACGCCGCCTGGAGCTCGAATCCGAAAACAGTGCGTGTCGCGACAAACACGCTCGATCACCCCCGCGCACTGCAGCTTTACCAGCGTTTCGGCTTCTCCCCGGTGTCAACCCATGACGCGTTGGTCCAGCCCCTGCGCAATGACGAGCTGTTGGCGTTTGCCCTGAGCCTCTGACGCTCAGGCCGGCAAGAATCGGGTGTTGCCCGTTTTGGGTGAATGTTAGTTTCTCCGCCATAAAACAAGGAGGAACTGATGACCAACCTGCGCTACAAACCGATGCCGAGCGATCTTGCCGCGCGCTATCGGCGCCGCGAGCCCGATGCCTACGGCCTGACACCGGAGCTGCATGTCTCCGACGGCCAGGGCATGCCCTGCCGCCATTGCCTTGGCAATATCGGCCTCGGCGATCCCTACCTGATCCTCGCCTACCGTCCCTTTCCGGAACTCCAGCCCTATGCGGAAACCGGCCCCATCTTCCTGCATGCGCAGGAGTGTGAGGCCTATGACAATCACAACGCGGTGCCGCCAATCCTGACGACCAGCAAGGATTATCTGCTGCGCGGCTATGGCGAGGACGACCGGATCGTCTATGGCAGCGGCGCAGTCGTTCCGGTGGAAAACATCAATTCCCGCGCAACCGAGCTGCTGCAGCGGGAGGACATCGCCTATGTCCATGTCCGCTCGGCCCGCAACAATTGCTATCAATGCCGTATCGAGCGTGCTTGAAAAACGGGGCCGGAAATTTCCGGCCCCGTCCTGATCGTGTCTCCTGACTATACTCAGGCGATCATCAACACGGCTTCCGGGGCATGGTTCTCATAGCCAAGCGCTTCGGCCACCGCCTTGTTGGTGACGCGTCCCTTGTGGACATTGAGGCCGGCGCGCAAATGCCGGTCCTCGGCAATCGCCTTCAGGCCACGGTCGGCAAGCTGCAGGCCGTAGAACAGCGTCGCATTGTTGAGTGCATGCGCGGAGGTCACCGGAACGGCGCCGGGCATATTGGCGACGCAATAATGCACGATGCCGTCGACTTCATAGGTCGGGTCGGAATGCGTCGTTGCATGCGAGGTCTCGAAGCAGCCCCCCTGGTCGATGGCGACATCGACGATGACCGCACCCTTCTTCATGCCGGAGAGCATTTCGCGCGTCACCAGTTTCGGAGCGGCAGCACCCGGGATGAGCACGGCGCCAATGACGAGATCGGCCGAGAAGACTTCCTCTTCCAGCGCGTCGATGGTCGAAAACCGGGTGTGAACGCGGCCGGCAAACAGGTCATCGAGCTGGCGCAGACGGGGAATGGAACGATCGAGAATGCTGACATCGGCGCCAAGGCCGGCTGCCATGCGCGCCGCATGCAGCCCGACGACGCCGCCGCCGATCACCGCGACCTTTGCGGGCAGAACGCCAGGCACGCCGCCGAGCAGGATGCCGCGGCCGCCATTGGCTTTCTGCAGCGATGTGGCGCCGGCCTGGATGGCCAGGCGGCCAGCCACTTCCGACATCGGTGCCAGGAGCGGCAGGCCGCCGCGATCGTCGGTGACCGTTTCGTAGGCGATCGCCGTCACACCGGAGCCAAGCAGGCCTTTGGTCTGTTCCGGATCGGGCGCAAGATGCAAATAGGTGTAGAGGATCTGACCGTCGCGAAGCTGCGCCCATTCGGAAGGCTGCGGCTCCTTGACCTTGACGATCATGTCGGCTTTTTCAAACACATCCTTGGCCGTGGCAACGATTTTCGCGCCCGCCGCCCGATAGCTGTCGTCTTCCGCGCCAATTCCTGCGCCCGCCTTTGTTTCGATGATCACCTCGTGGCCATGCGCCACATATTCCCTCACCGATCCGGGCGTCAGGCCGACACGATATTCATGGTTTTTGATTTCCTTCGGGCAACCGACACGCATCTTTGCGTTCCTCTCCTATACGGCTTTCGCCATGGTTGTTTTACCAGCGTAAGGAAACAGAAAGATCGCCGCATGTCCTTGCAAAGTGATGTGCGGATATCGTAATATTTCGCGGATTATTGCGTTCTTTTGAGAAAAATTCGAAGGATATTCGATTGGCTGCGATGGATACAATTGATGCTGCGATTTTGAGGGTTCTGCAGCAGAACGGCCGGATCGCCAATGCGGAGTTGGCCGAGAAAGTCGGCCTATCAGCGTCCGCATGTTCGCGCCGGGTCGATATTCTCGAAAAATCCGGCGTCATCAGCGGCTATCATGCGCGCCTGTCGCACAAGGCGCTCGACTATCGCATCATGGTCATCGTCCACATCTCGCTTTCAGGCCAGTTTGCCAAGACCTTGACGGAGTTCGAGGCCGCGGTGAAGCTCTGTCCCAACGTGCTGGTCTGCTATCTGATGTCGGGAGAATACGACTATATCCTGCGCGTTGCTGCCAAGGACCTTGAAGACTACGAGCGCATCCACCGGGATTGGCTTTCGGCCCTGCCCCACGTGGTCAAGATCAATTCGAGCTTTTCGCTGCGCGAAATCATCGACCGGCCGAATGTCGGCGTTTGAGCATTTGCAATTTTCAAGCCGTCAAGCGTTGCCAACGACGCAGTTGCGTCCCTGTCGCTTGGCTTCGTAAAGACGCGCATCGGCCTTCGACAGCAGCTCCCTTGTCGTTAAGCCGTCGCCCGGCATCGACGCAATACCGATGCTGATGGTCACCGCCGAACGATCCGGCGTCGTTACACGCGTCAATACCCGCTGGCGAAGCTCTTCTGCGCGCGACAGGGCGCTGGCAGGATCGAGACCGTCGCAAAGGACGACAAACTCTTCTCCACCGTAGCGAAAGAGGTGATCGCACTGGCGCAGGCTGGACTGTATCGCATCGGCGATCGATTTCAGCACATGGTCGCCTTCGAGATGACCGAAGCGGTCGTTGACGCTCTTGAAGTGATCGGCGTCGATCATGATCAGGCTGACGGCGCCGGACGACAATGCATTGCGGATCAATCGCGGGGCTTCAAATTCGAACCGGCTGCGGTCGAGCACACCGGTCAGCATATCCCGGCCAGACTTCGACAAGAGGTCCTCATAGCGCTCCCGGAAGGTCAGCGTGTTGAAGATATCGCCGATCGGTTGCTGTGAAGCGGACAGCACCGAGTGGCTGGAAAAATGCAGGTAGGCGCCAAGCACGGTCGAATAGAGGACAGCTGCTCCCATCTTGGCAACCCAGCCGCCCCAGAACACCTCGGCTGGCGCGCCGTTCAGCGCATGCAGGGCGAGGTAGAATCCTGCCTGGTCGAAGGTCAGCACCACGACGCCGCAGATCAGAAAACGCAGCGTAAGCAGGCCACGCATAAAGCGGCCGATCCGTTCATAGAGCAGGATGATCAACAGCGAATCGAGATAGAGCAGCAGCGTTCCCCAAAGCATCAGCCATCCCATCTCGTCGATGAAGGCCAGATCAGCGCTCCGGTTCGGGACCGCCGAAACCGTCTGGTGCATCTGCAGGAGCAGGCTGAGCGCTACTGTGAGGAAATTGCCGGCCAGCAGGCCGTAGATTGGCTGGCGGACGGTCGCGGCGTCCTCTTTCACATAGAGAAGAAGGATCATCATCAGCTTGCCGGCAAACAGCACTGCGGACCCTGGAGAAATCACGCCGAATGGCAGCTGGACGTAAAAGACGGCCGCCAGATAGGTTTCGATGAAATGCAGAACGCCAAGGGCTGCGATGAAGACGCCGAGGCCGAGCCGGTAACGCAGGTGCAGCAACGTGACCATGACTGCGACGTAGACAAGGCCTTCGCAGAGAAAGAGGACTACATTGGTCATCGGCAGACATTCACTCGGATTTCAATCCGCGAACCTATAAGCGTCAAATTTAAAGAAACGTTTAGAGGCGCTGTGCGCCGATCGCTAAAAAGAACCCAAGCCGACCTTGTAAGCCGACCCGATCGATCGCTTGGTATTAGACCTGCCGCGAGGCAACGTCGTCGGCAAACAGCGAAGGTCCATGCTGGTCGATGATCTGATGCGCCTTGCGCAGCGTTGCGTCGATCACATCCTGCTCCGATGTGAAAACGTCGGCGCGGATGAAGGTGCGGACGCGAGCGACCCCATCGACGTCTTTTTCAATCGACCCGGCCAGCCTGAACTGGTTTCCCTCGCGGATTGGCGTGGCTCGGATCAGGCAGTCGCCATAGGTCGACGTCTTGCCGGAAGACGCAGCCGTCTCGGTGCTGGAGCCGTTGGAAAAGCCGAACAGTTTTGACAGAAAAGAAGCCATGCGAAAGACTTACTCATGGCAAACAAGGCTGTCAAAGGCTAAGTTCCGCCCATTGGTGATCCGCTCGCAGGTTCAAGGAAAATCGGAATGACGGGGGCGCTGTCGCGATCATGATATCGGGTTTTGCGGCTATCGGATCGCTGGACGATATCGATGCGCGCCTCGCCGCCAGCGAATCGGTCTTCCCCGATATCCGGCCGGGATTGGCCAAGGAAATCGTCTGGGCCGCCCCCGGCGCAAAGAACCGCACAACGCTTGCCATCGTCTACATCCATGGATTTTCCGCGTCCAAGGGCGAAGTGCGCCCCCTGCCCGATCTCGTGGCAAAGGCGCTGGGTGCCAACCTGTATTACACGCGTCTCGCCGGTCATGGCCGAAGCGGCGACGCAATGGCGAAAGCCTCGGTGGCAGACTGGCAGGAGGACATGCGCGAGGCGCTGGATATAGCAGCCCTCATCGGCGACAGGACGCTGATCATCGCAACCTCGACCGGTGCTGCGCTCGCCAGCTGGGCTCTTGCGCAACCTGCATTGGCGGCACACGTCGAGGGCGCCGTTTTTCTGGCCCCCAATTTCAGGATCAGGGGGCGTGGCGCTTTCCTTTTGACGGCACCGCTTGCCCGTCTCAGCGCACGTCTCATCCTTGGCCGCCGCCGTTCCTTCGTCCCGTTGAACGCCCTTCATGCCGCCTACTGGACGACCGAGTATCCGGTCAGCGCACTGTTGCCGGTGGCATCGCTGGTCGCGCAGGTTCGGGCGCTACCTTTTGAACGGATTGGAACCCCGGCGCTGTTCATTCAATCGCCGCGGGATCAGGTCGTCGATGCGCGGCAAACCTCTGCTGTCGCCGGGCGCTGGGGCGCCGCGGTCACCCTCCTCGATCCCGGCGAAACCGGCGACCCTTGCGCGCATGTGGTTGCAGGCGATGCGCTGTCGCCAAAGACGACCGGGCGACTGGCAGCAAACATCATAGATTGGTTTAAATACACCGTTCAGCGATCGGAATTAAAAAGATAATATCAGATCACCAGATTAGCCAATATTTCGTTGTCTGTGATATCCTGATAGCGCAGACCGGCGCTGTCGAAGGCCGCTTTCAGCCGTGGAAAGTTCTCCGGATGTTTGGTTTCGATGCCGATCAGAATCGAGCCGAAATTGCGCGCCGATTTCTTCAGGTATTCGAACCGGGCGATATCGTCCTCCTCGCCGAGCAGGCCGAGAAAGTCCTTGAGCGCGCCCGGGCGTTGCGCCATGCGCAGGATGAAGTATTTTTTCAGACCTGCATGCCGCATGGCCCGTTCCTTGACATCAGGCAAGCGTTCGAAATCGAAATTGCCGCCGGAAACGACAGCAACGACGGTCTTTCCTTCCAGCGCCTCGCGCCCCAGCGTTTCCAGCGCCGTGATCGACAAGGCCCCGGCCGGCTCCAGCACGACGCCCTCGACATTGAGCATGTCGGTGATCGTGACGCAGATGGCATTTTCCGCCAGAAGCAGGACCTGATCGATTGAGAAGTGCTTGAGCGCCGCGAAGTTGAGGTCGCCGATGCGCCCGACGGCCGCACCATCGACAAAATTATCGACTTGATCAAGCGTCACCACGGCCCCTGTCTCCAGGCTGCGGCGCAGGCTCGGCGCGCCCTCCGGCTCGCAGAATATGAAGGCTTCAGGCCGCACAAGATCTTTCAGATAGCCGGTCATGCCGGCGGAAAGCCCGCCGCCGCCCACCGGCATGATCACCAGATCCGGAATGACGCCTTCCGGCAGTTGCTCGATCATTTCGGCAGCCACCGTCGCCTGGCCCTCGATGATATCGGCATGATCGAACGGCGGCACCATGACGCCGTCAATCCGCTCCACATGGTCGCGTGCGGCCTGATAGCACTGGTCGAAGAAGTCGCCGACGAGCTTGATGCTGATGAATTCTCCGCCGAACATCCGGGTCTTGTCGATCTTCTGCTGCGGTGTCGTCACCGGCATGAAGACCACGCCCGGCACGCCGAAATGCCGGCAGACGAAGGCAAACCCCTGCGCATGATTGCCGGCTGAGGCGCACACAAACGTCTTTCCGGTTCCACCGGCCTCGATCACCTTGCGGAAGAAGTTGAAAGCACCTCTGATCTTGTAGGAGCGCACCGGCGAAAGGTCCTCGCGCTTCAGGTAGATCGTCGCGCCGTAACGCGCACTCAGATGATCGTTGAGCTGCAGCGGCGTTGCCGGGAACAGCGCGCGCAAAGCCTCGACGGCATTATCAACGTCCTGCTTCATGGATGCGGTCTTTCGTTCGGTTCGTATCGCCCTGCCTATGCCACAACGCCGCCTGCGAAACCACAGATATTCCTAACTAAGTTGACTGGATCGCTCGCCTTTTGCCAGCGATGGCCTGCCTTGACACCGGCCGGCAAATACCCAACATCCGCAACCGGGCAGGATCAGGAGAGAGACAATGCGAACCGGCATTCGAAGAGGCGGTCTGACGGGCGTAACCAGCGCGGTCGCGGTGCTGTCATTGCTGGCCTGGTCTGGGCTGGCTTGGTCCGGGCTGGCGGGGCCCGCCTTGGCCGGGCCGCTCACCGACGCGGCAACCAAAGCCGAGGCGCTGGCAGCCTCCGGCGACACGCTGGGGGCCCATGATGTGATGCGCTCGGCAATCAGCACGTTTTCGGCGACACTACCCTTGTCCATCGGCAAGGCTGTGTTCGTCGCGGCACCTGCGGCGGGCTACGCGATGTATGACGCGAAACAGGACGCCGTCTTCAAGCCGGGTGAAGCCCTCGTCTCCTATGTCGAACCCGTCGGCCTGACCTGGAAGCCGGCGGCGGTGGCCGGCAAGATGCAGGCGCACTTTACGGTCGATCTCGACATTCTCAGCGCTTCGGGCGAAATGCTGGCCAACCAGGAGGCTTTCGGAGACTTCACCTTTACCGGCTTCCTGCGCAATCAGGAGATCTTTGCGACGCTGACAACGGATGTCAGTGGTGCCGCAGCCGGCGATTATGTTCTCCGGTTCCATTTCAACGATCTGAACAGCGGTAAGTCCGCAAGCGTCGATCAGAAATTCACCATTGCCGCCGCACCTGCGGCACCGTAGCGGTTCCGACCCCGTCGCGGCTCACGCGTTTTTCTTGGCCGCCGCGATTTTATCGATCATCGCCTTCACATCCGCCTCCGCCGCATCGAGCAAGGCCTCATCGCGGGCACGGATGACGAGATCGGTCGAAAACGACGTGCCGTCGAACTTCGGATAGGATCCGATGCTGGTTGAAGGATGCGCCTTCTGCACCTCGCCGAGCGGTCCGCCGATATCGCCTTCCCCGAAAGGAGAGCGCACGGTGCGGGATTTGACGATCGTACCGCTTTCCAGTTGCGGCAGCAGGGCATCCAGCATGGCCTGGAACACCTGCGGCACGCCGGCCATCACATGAACGTTGCCGATGATGAACCCGGGTGCTGTCGACACGGCGTTTGGAATATGCCGCGCGCCGTTCGGCATGCGCGCCATGCGCCGCCGCGCTTCGGTGAACTCCAGACCGCGCCGCTCGTACATGGCGCCAAGCAGGGTCATGGCATCCGGATCGTGGATGCATTCGACCCCGAAGGCGCGCGATACCGCGTCGGCAGTGATGTCGTCATGGGTCGGGCCAATGCCGCCCGAAGTGAAGACATAGTCATACGCACCGCGCAATCCGTTGAGGGCCGCAACGATCGCCGGTTCGTCGTCGGCGACGATGCGCACTTCCTTGAGGTCGATCCCCGCAAGTGTCAGGACATCTGCCAGATGGCCGATATTCTTGTCCTTGGTTCGGCCGGAGAGCAACTCGTCGCCGATGGCGAGCATGGCGGCGGTGACGATTTTTTCGCTGGTCATCGAAAGGTCCTATCTGGCACGGGATCGTTCAGTCGAAAAATCCGATTGTCTTTCATTCTCGAACAGTCTGTCGCCCGCATCGCTTCTGACAACGGACGGGCAAACTGATAAATCCTATTTCCAGCGGCAATCAAGCGGAATTGCCAACACAAGGGAGAATACGATGGCTAAGATATTGGTGCTCTATTATTCGGCATACGGACATATCGAAACCATGGCCTACGCGGTGGCCGAAGGCGCCAAGTCCGCCGGCGCCGATGTCACCGTCAAGCGCGTGCCGGAACTGGTGCCTGCGGAAGTCGCCAAGGCCTCTCATTTCAAGGTGGATCAGGCCGCCGAAATTGCCACGCCGAATGAACTGGCCGATTATGACGCCATCATCTTCGGCGCCGGCACACGTTTCGGCACCGTTGCATCGCAGATGCGCAATTTTGTCGATCAGACCGGTGGGCTGTGGATGAGCGGCGCGCTTGTCGGCAAGGTCGGCTCCGTCTTCACCTCCTCGGCCACGCAGCATGGCGGCCAGGAATCGACAATTCTCGGCTTTATCCCCACCCTGATGCACCAGGGCATGGTCGTTGTCGGCCTGCCCTATGCTTTCCAGGGGCAGATGGGCCTGGAAGAAATCAAGGGCGGTTCGCCCTATGGCGCATCGACGATCACCGGCGGTGACGGCTCCCGCCAGCCGTCGGAAATCGAATTGGAAGCTGCGCGCTACCAGGGTGCCCATGTCGCCAAGATTGCGGCCAAGCTGTCGGCGTAAGGCACGGAAACCAATCAAATGCGTTTGAAGGGCGATCGCAAGGTCGCCCTTTTTACGTCGGTACACGACTGCATAATTCCTTCAATCGGAATCGATTTGAAGAAAAGCGCGCGGCGCTGTCGCGACGGAAAAGCTGGCAAGAGCTTGAAACGGGAGTTTCCAGCGCTTGGACCGGAAAATTGGAAAAACACCGGTGTTTCGTGCTACCTTGCGGTGTCAGGACGATACGCGGGAATCCGCAAGGCGGGTTTCGGCGACGGGAACGATTGTCCGCATCGGCCATTCCCGTCCGGTCCCGTCGATTCCATGAGATTTGGAATGGAGATATTGGAACGCGGCGCACTCCAGGGAGTACGAAATGACCAGAGTGGTATATGAAATCGTCGAGCATGACGGCGGATGGGCCTACAAACTTGCCGAGGTGTTTTCCGAGTCGTTTCCGAGCCGGGAGATCGCTTTGGCGGCGGCAAAGGCGGCGGCAGCAGAACAACAGGTCGGCGGCGACGATGAGGAAATCAGTTTTCAGGACCAAAGCGGTCAATGGCATTTTGAACATGCGGACGGCGGCGACCGACCGGAAGCCATCGTCGAGGATCAATAGGCCGCCGCAGCCTATCGGCAAGATGTTTCCATGCTGATGAATTTGAGCACAATGCCCCTCCCCGGCGCCGAAGAGGGGCTAATCGTTTGGTGCTGAAAATGCCGAGTTTCCCTCCCTCGGCAACACGGATTAGAGCGCCATTGTGCTGGCGCATCAATCGAAACCATTGGTTAACCTTCACAGGTAAGGTTAACTGCTCCGCCTGCCGCCAGGAAGCAGCAGATCAGTCCCTCCGAACGTCATTTTTCAACGGCATTCGGCCAGCCAGCCCCATGCGTCCGGCGGCAAGCTGCTTGAATTTTTCCCGTTCACGCTGCCTTGGCGGCGCTTTCCCTATGGGGTTGTTTGGCCTCGATTAGAGCCATGCAAATCAAATAACTCAGCATGACATTCTGCTGAGCATCGGCTAGCAATTTTGCAGCCTGTAGAAGGTCCATGACATGCGCTTTATCCGACATCAGAAGCCTCATCTTTTCAACGATTGCAGCGTCGATGGTAATATTCAACAGTTGTAATTCAACCTGCAAGTTCTTGCTGATCATTATCGGCAGTTGATTTTTTTTGAAACACCACGCCGGGTAGCGGCATACCCGCGGAAATACGGCTATGCGGCGTCTTGTTAAGCCGTGGCCTTGTTGAACAGGCCCGCTTGCGTGAACCATTCTTCGACACTGGCCTGCACGGCGGCCTTGGCTTCATCCAGTGTTTCGGCCGATTGGAAATCGTATCGTGCCGTGCCGTTGCAACCGGACACCATCCATTTCCAATTTGTCTGACCATCATGCTGCAACACATAGGCAAGCCGCAGATGACCGAGCATGCCGGCGTAGGAGCGGTTGCGGATTGGTTGYCACGTCAACGGGATTTCTTGCAGCACGTCGATCACCTCTGCGTTCGTCACAATCCAAATGTAAAGCCGCAAACGGTTATATGTAACCCTGTGGTTTGAGGGGTTTTGCAAATTGCCATTGCTGCCTAACCAGGGAAAATTTGCGGTTCGGATCGCGTTTTGAAAAACAGCCTATTGACCTTGATGTCCGAGTGTCTGAAAGGAAACGCAGGCGGACGTGGCGAAACTGGTAGACGCAAGCGACTTAAAATCCGTCATAAACCCACCGTTTCCGGCCTTTCCGCCTGCAAAACATCATTGCTTTTCCGACTGAAATCAATGGAACAAAATGAGATTTGCAAAACATTATGGGGTGCTATCCTACCCCCATGGCCGACGACCCCGTCCCAAAATACTCATGGTCATGCGCGGCGGCCAGCGCCATTCGGATCAGGCTTGTTCGATTGTTGGCCGAATTATGTGGGCCACCCCGTCGTGCAAGACGGCCCACATTGCTCTGTTACAAAACGAAATAGCCCTTCAGCAGCGTTACAGCATCATCGAGATGGATGGCAAAGTCTGCCGTCTTGTCTCCGTTGATGTCTGCATAGATGTAAGTGTCGGACAGTTTTTTCTCGTACCGCACTTCGCCTTGCTTACCTGAGAATTGACTTGTCGCGATAAAAACAAAAGCGTCGTTGCCCACCCTCGTTGTGTAGGCATCGATCGCAGACAGGTCGATCTTATCGCTACTGGTAAAATCGTAGATCGTGTCCCGGCCGGACGATGCGTAAGTTGAGTCCGAGATCGATTTATAGATGAAAGCGTCGATGCCGGCTTCCCCATGGAGATAGTCGTGACCACGACCGCCGGCAATTTTGTCGTTGCCTGAGCCTCCGTTCAGCGTGTCGTTACCGCCGTTGCCAACCAAAATGTCGTTGCCAGCATAGAGCTTCACATAGTCAGCGCCGTTGCCGCCCTTGAAGRTATCGTTTTCTTTGAGAGCGCTTGCGATGAGGGCAAGATCGTCGGTCGTCGAATAGGTGTTCGCATCCTTCACAATGTTGGTCGCCGCGATCGTGACACCATCGACCGAGAACATCTTGTTCCCGTCGCGGAATGCCGCATAGCTTGTGACTGTGCCGGCGGTCGGCTCGCCATAGGAGTTATATCTGAAGCCGGACCCGCGAAACTCGTCCGCATCGCCACCGCCATAGCTTGCACGAAATATGGTGCTCGCAGTGGTGTAATAGCTCGCATAGTAGATCGAGCTGAAATCCAGTTCCCTGATGTCCAGGCCATAAATGCTGCTTGCTGAAATTGTCGCGCCCATAAAAGACCCCTCGATTTAACGGGCACTTTTTGCGGCTATTTCCGGCCACGTGCAATCTCTAGTCGCGAACATCGCTTGCTTTAGTGGAAGTGGTAAACGTCGGTTCGCCTTCGGCAACGGACAACGCGCATAGATTTCAGATTGGCGTCTGCATCCGAAAGGAGAGACCATGCCTATGATTGGCACCGCGCGTCTGCCGTTCGATATTCCGGTCCAGTCGATGAGATCGCCCCGCCCTCGCCTTCCTGAGAGACGGTTGCGACTTAGAAGGACAAAGCTGCTCGATCGACCGCTTTGCGCCAATTGCGGACGTCTGCTCGCTCGTAATGAGCTACCGAGTGCGGGCCAGTAGCGGTCAGCCGAACTTACTATGAAGATGACGATAGCCGTGGGGCGCGGAAGCCCGGTTGTGATGGCGCGCGGTTGAGACTGAAGCCTCTATGGAAGTTGGTTGTGGAATCTGACAAGATACCCTTCGGACACGAACCGAGGGGACGAAGATGAAGAAACTTCTGATCGCTATTGCCATGGTTGGAGCGCTTGCGTCGTGCACGCAAACCGAGCGTGGTACCGCAATCGGCGCCGGAACCGGCGCAATCATTGGCGGTGTCGTCTCAAACAGTTGGGGCGGAGCGGCTATAGGCGCGGTAGCGGGTGGCGTCGTTGGAAACTTGATCGGCCGCTCGCACGAACGTCAAGGCTATTGCATTTACCGGGACCGAAACGGCCGGCGCTTTGAGGCGCGCTGCCGGTGAGAGATGCGATATCCGGCCATTGCGAGCAAGTCTCGGCGTAGCGAGTGACCGCGTTCGCGGCCAGGGCGTGCTCGTCCAGAAGAGTTTAGCGGCTCGCGCCTCCGAGATCATCGCCGAGGCGGATTTTTCGCCACAGAGCAGCCCTCGTTGTTTCCAACGAGGGCGTAAATGTTCTGGTGCTCAAATGCACCGAGCGAGAATTGCTCGACACAATCACCATGCCATATTTCCAACATCTAATGTGACATGCCCACCGTTAGGGTTATTTGGTAAGGTGAACGGCTAGCCAGGGCACAACTGAGACCATTGGAATAATCTTGGCCTCTGTGATGTTCTTGCGGAAATGGAGCGTACCATGACCGTTGAAGCACCTAGGTATTCCGGTAGCCACCCCGACCGAGATTTGAACTGCCAAGAGGCAGTCGAACCGGAGTTGCAGCGCATAATTGACGACGCGACTACACACGGCTGGGCCACGATCGAGACAATCAACGCGATTGAAGAGGTGGTGAAGAACCTCCGCGTCGCTTATGCCGAAGACCCAGATCCCGCCGAAAAGCCGCCGAAAGTGTCCGCCGGCGAGCCAGACCCAACCAACGACTGGCCGGGGGCAAACCCATGAGCGGCGATTGCGACACGCTATTAGACCCGTAAAGCCGATCTGGGGCGACGGAAAAAGCTGCGCCCATTACAGGCACTAGTGCAGCCTTTCGCTCTCGTGAGTACCGGAACGAGGCAATTTCCCACTTTCCACCGATCGCGTGCTAGACAATGATGAAGTCTGAAGCGGTTATGATCGGCTTAGTTTCCAAAATCGCGAACAAAATTGCCGGTTTCGCCCCAGAACCATCTTCGTCATAGAAGAGTTTCCCCGTATCGGTTTCGTAGACTATCCGGTCTTGAGCGTCCATTGCCTTACCCGTTAAATTAGATTCGAAGGCGGTAGGCGACAGCATCCCGGGTTTGGCAAACGCTTTAAAAATTGCATTTTCCAAGTTGATCGTGTCGTCTTTGGCGACGAAGTCTTTGATACGGTCAACGTTCGTCGAAACATTGAGAGCAGTGTTGAACACAAAAGTGTCCTGCCCCGCTCTACCTGTCAGGATGTCATTGCCAGCACCGCCATTCAGAACGTTGTTGCCCGAATTGCCGACGATCGTGTTGACCAGGCCATTGCCTGTTCCGCTGATGTTACCGGTCCCAAGCAGCGTCAGGTTCTCGATCGTTGAATAGCCGGTCAGTGAACGGCTGATGGTCGAGGTGATCGTGTCAACGCCGCTGCTGTCGCTGACGGTATCGCTCTCGCCGCCGAGCACATAGGTATCGTTACCCGCCCCCCCGATCAGCGTATCCTTGCCGGCACCACCATCAAGCACGTTGTTGCCTGCCGTGCCGGTAATGATGTTGACCAGGCCATTGCCTGTTCCGTTGATGTTGCCGGTCCCAAGCAGCGTCAAGTTCTCGATCGTTGAATAGCCGGTCAGCGAACGGCTGATGGTCGAGGTGATCGTGTCAACGCCACTGGTATCGCTAATGGTGTCGCTCTCGCTGCCGAGCACATAGGTATCGTTACCCGCCCCCCCGATCAACGTATCCTTGCCGGCACCACCATCGAACACGTTGTTGCCTGCCGTGCCGGTGATGATGTTAACGAGGCCATTACCTGTTCCGTTGATGTTGCCGGTCCCGATTAGCGTCAGGTTCTCGATCGTCGCATAGCCCGCCAGCGAACGGCTGATGGTCGAGGTGATCGTGTCAACGCCGCTGCTGTCGCTGACGGTATCGCTCTCGCCGCCGAGCACATAGGTATCGTTGCCCGCCCCCCCGATCAGCGTATCCTTGCCGAGACCACCATCGAGCACGTTGTTGCCTGCCGTGCCGGTGATGATGTTGACGAGGCTATTACCGGTTCCGTTGATGTTGCCGGTCCCGATTAGCGTCAGGTTCTCGATCGTCGCGTAGCCCGCCAGCGACCGGCTGATGATCGAGGTGATCGTGTCAACGCCGCTGCTGTCGCTGATGGTGTCGCTCTCGCCGCCGAGCACATAGGTATCGTTGCCCGCACCGCCGATCAGCGTATCATTGCCGGCGCCACCATCGAGCGTATCTTCCCCTGAGCCGCCGTCTAATAAATCGTCACCGGCACCACCACTTAAACTATCATCCCCCGCCCCACCTTTGAGTGCGTCGCTTCCATCTACTCCGGACAACGTATCGTCCCCGGAACCGCCGGTTGCCGTGATTGACGTCAGGCGATTGTCGTTAGGATAGTTACGGTTATATGGAATATTCAGAAGAAGGCTGCCGCTTGCCGTGTAGACCTGAGTACCAATGACGGTCACCTCTTCCGACGACGCTGAGAAATCGACATTCAGGACATCGGCGCCATAGATGTTAGCCTGGCCCTTTGTCGTGCCCGAGACAAAGACCGTATCGCTCCCTGTGCCCAGGTCAAAAATGCTCTTGTATAAGTAGGCAGAAGCCTCCAGCGTGAAGCCGCGCATGTCGAGCGCGTCGCTGCCGCTACCAGTGATCAGCTGGAAAGTCTCGAAGCCCTGGACGCTGGTATTCGCGCCAAGCTGCACTGCCGCCAAGGCTTGGTCTGCCAGCGTGAACGACACCGCTGACGTAAACGATGAGAGGTTCAGATCCAGAACGTCAGTCYCGGTTCCACCGACCATCGTGGCGCCTGCAGCACCGGTGATCCAGTCGTTGTCCGAGCCGCCATCAAGGTCGCTACCGGTACCACCGGTGAGGCGATCATCCCCTGCCCCGCCTTTCAGCGTGGCGACTGCACCCATGCCGGACAACTGRTCGTTCCCGGAACCGCCGGTTACCGTCATCGTTGTCAGGGGAACATTGRACAACTCAAGAAAGAGGCCGCCGCCTGAGGTATAAACCTGATTGTTGATGACGTTTAAATCTTCCGACGACGCTGAGAAATCGACATTCAGGACATCGGCGCCATAGATGTTAGCCCGGCCCTTTGTCGTGCCCGAGACAAAGACCGTATCGCTCCCTGTGYCCAGGTCAAAAWWGCTCTKGTATAAGTAGGCAGAAGYCTCCAGCGTGAAGCCGCGCATGTCGAGCGYGTCGCTGCCGCTACCAGTGMTMAGCMGGAAAGTCTCGAAGCCCTGGACGCTGGTATTCGCGCCAAGCTGCACTGCCGCCAGGGCTTGGTCTGCCAGCGTGAACGACACCGCTGACGTAAACGATGAGAGGTTCAGATCCAGAACGTCAGTCTCGGTTCCACCGACCATCGTGGCGCCTGCAGCACCGGTGATCCAGTCGTTGTCCGAGCCGCCATCAAGGTCGCTACCGGTACCACCGGTGAGGCGATCATCCCCTGCCCCGCCTTTCAGC
>NZ_JBFUBH010000043.1:0-23359 GCF_056405855.1 Pararhizobium sp. P1_E7
GCTCAGTGGCGGACCGCGCACTGCCGACGTGATCGCGGTGGATTTCTGCCAGTTCCTGAAACTCGACCGGCGCGATTTCAACATCTTCATGGCCCGGCACCCGCGCCTGCGCGCCGCCGTCAGCGATATGGCGCGTGAGCGCAAGCAGATGAATGTGCCGGGCAATCTCAAGAGTAATGCGGTGGAGTGACTGGGAGCGGGCCTGGATATCGGGTGAGCGTTTAGCCAAGGCTCCAGAATTCCGGGTTTTATCCGTCATTCATCGTCGCCCGCGCAATTTTCGGATGAAAAAGCCTGCAGATTGGCAAGAAGCAGCTGCGAAAATTGATGTAGACTGCGGCATTCGCATCAGATTCCGGAGACTGTCATGACCGCTCCACATCCCTCCAAGACCCATATCGGCAATCACAAACTGCATCCTGAGACATTGATGCTGAACTACGGCTATGACCCGGAGCTCTCCGAAGGTGCGGTCAAGCCGCCGGTGTTTTTGACGTCCACCTTCGTCTTCAAGTCGGCCGAGGAGGGGCGCGATTTCTTCGATTTCGTCTCCGGCCGCCGCGAGCCGCCTGCAGGGACCGGTGCAGGGCTCGTCTATTCCCGCTTCAATCACCCCAACAGCGAGATCGTCGAGGATCGTCTCGCCGTCTACGAGCGCACGGAAAGCTGCGCGCTGTTTTCCTCCGGCATGTCGGCGATTGCAACGACGCTTCTCGCCTTCGTGCGCCCGGGCGATGCCATCCTTCATTCTCAGCCGCTCTATGGCGGCACCGAAACGCTCCTGGCAAG
Organism: Pararhizobium sp. P1_E7; assembly: GCF_056405855.1. Lineage (NCBI taxonomy): Bacteria > Pseudomonadati > Pseudomonadota > Alphaproteobacteria > Hyphomicrobiales > Rhizobiaceae > Pararhizobium > Pararhizobium sp. P1_E7. The sequence continues at coordinate 790 of NZ_JBFUBH010000043.1, forward strand.
GACCTTTCTCAACATGGGCGTCGCTGCCGTTGGATTTGCTGACGGTGTCAACGAGGCGTCCGTGCAGGAGGCGGCTGAGGAGGCCATGGCGAAAGGCCGCGTCTCGATGATCCTGATCGAAACGCCGGCCAACCCCACCAATAGTCTCGTCGATGTCGCGATGATCCGCAGGATTGCCGACGCCATCGGGCGCAAACAGGGGCATACGCCGATCGTTGCCTGCGACAATACCCTGCTTGGCCCGGTCTTCCAGCGTCCGATCGAGCACGGCGCCGACATATCGCTCTATTCGCTGACCAAGTATGTCGGTGGTCATTCCGATCTGATCGCTGGGGCGGCTCTGGGCGCAAAGGCCGTGATGAAACAGGTCAAGGCGCTGCGCGGCGCCATCGGCACGCAGCTTGATCCGCATTCCTGCTGGATGCTCGGCCGGTCTTTGGAGACCTTGTCGATCCGCATGGAGAAGGCCAACAACAATGCGCTCGAAGTCGCCAACTTCCTGCGCGATCATCCGAAAGTCGAGGGCATTCACTATCTGCCCTATCACGACCCGCAGTCTCCGCTGGGAAGGACATTTGCCGCGCAATGCACGGGGGCGGGATCGACCTTTTCCTTCGATATCCGCGGCGGCCAGCCGGCATCCTTCAAGTTTCTGAACGCGCTGCAGATCTTCAAGCTCGCCGTCAGCCTCGGTGGTACCGAATCGCTTGCCAGCCATCCGGCAAGCATGACCCATTCCGGCGTGCCGCTGGAGGTCCGTCAACGGATTGGCGTCTTGGAATCAACCATTCGCCTCTCGATCGGTATCGAACATCCTGATGATCTGATCGCCGACCTGACGATGGCGCTGGATGCGGCCTGAGCAGATAGCGACGTTTTTTCCTATTTTTTGCTTTGTCTTGAAACGGTTACATTCCCTTGCCATATTACGCCCATGGAATTCGTTTCCAGCGGCTGACCACGGATGGACTGGCAGCTGTTGTCGAGACGGGTCGGAGAGGTCGGGTTTTCACCCGGCCTTTTTCTTTGTCCGGATCGTCGCGAAATTTCCCGCGCGGCGGCCCTATTTTTCAGATTATGTTTACGATCCCGTATGTTATCCCGCCTTTGGCAGGGACGGCCCTACTTGCCATTGACGGTGATTTGGACGAACATTGTCTTGGTCATCCGGCTTTCTGGCCAATCCTCTCGACTGGAGAATACCATGTCCCTTAAATCTCTGATGGCCGTTGCGGCAATGGCGCTTCTGGCGCTTTCTGGTTGCGCAAGCACCGGCGCGAACAACACCACCTATGCCCAGTATCAGGGCTATGGCCCGGTACCGGACTTCGGAGCCTCCAATGGGGGTGGCGTGCGGGTCGGGTACTAGCGCCCGATAGCGAACGGCGGGGGGACAATACGTGCCCCCTGCAGACCTTGCCTGCCTGACGATGACACGGCATCTCCTGCCGGCCGCTTGCCGGAAGGTATTTTCTAAGATGTTTGCGGTGATTGGTGATCCCAGATGGATTCGAACCATCGGCCTCAGGATTAGGAATCCTGCGCTCTATCCTGCTGAGCTATGGGACCAGCCGGAAGAACCCTTACAAAAGGAGCGGGCGGAAGCCAAGTGTTTTCCGGCGTGCTTTTAATGCATTTGCTCGAACAGGGCCTTTGATGTGCGTGACAGTTGGCGCCGGGGCTGGCGCCGGATGCTTTTCCGATGTTAAGCAGGATGCGGCGCAACGGGAGGAGACCCGGCCGCGACGGTGGCGCCCTCGACAACCAGACGCACAGAGTTTGATCCAGCATGTTCATCGGAATTGATTGGGGCGGCACGAAAATGGAAGTCATCGCGCTCGACCGCGATGGCGCAACGCTTGCAAGGCATCGCATCGCCACGCCGACGAGCGGCTATGATGCCTGCATCCGCGCGGTGCAGGAGCTTGTCGCGGCTGCCGAGCAGACCGCCGGCAAAACGGGAACGATCGGTATCGGTATTCCCGGAAGCCCGAACCCGCGCACCGGCATCGTGCGCAATTCGAATGCAGTGCTTCTCAACGGCCAGCCGCTTGGACGCGACCTTGGGGCAGCCCTTGGCCGGGAAGTCCGGCTTGCCAACGATGCCAATTGCCTGGCGATTTCGGAAGCGGTCGATGGCGCCGGCAAGGATGCACATACGGTTTTCGGCGTTATCGTCGGAACCGGCCATGGCGGCGGGCTTGCGATCGGCAAGCACGTCCATGCCGGTTATCAGGGTATCGCCGCTGAAATCGGCCATTACCCGCTGCCCTGGATGACCAGGGACGAGTATCCCGGCCACAAATGTTGGTGCGGCAAACATGGCTGTCTCGACATGTATGCCTGCGGCACCGGCGTTGAGCTGGATTATCGCACGGTGACGGGCATCGACCGGCGCGGCCGCGACATCATCGCCGACAAGCGCAACGGCGAACCGGTTGCCACCGCCGTCTACGGGCGTTTCGTCGACCGGCTCGCGCGCAGCCTGGCCTTGCTCACCAATATCGTCGATCCGGATGTCTTCGTGCTCGGCGGCGGCATGTCGAATGTCGATGAAATCTACGATGAATTGCCGGACCTGATCGTCAAATATATCTTCGGCGACAGTTTCGAAACGCCGATCCGCAAGGCGGTACATGGCGACAGTTCCGGCGTGCGCGGTGCCGCATGGCTCTGGAAAGATTGAAAACAAAAAGGAAAGCCGAATGATTATCGACGCGGATCTGGAGCAGATTGCCCTTCAGGAAAGGGAACTGCAGTTCGATAGTTTCAGTCTGGCAACAGGCTGGGCGCTCGGGGCGCTGCTGCGCGAAATGGCCGTGGAGCGCAAGCTCGGCGTCGTCATCGACGTTTCGTTGTTTTCCATGCCGGTGTTTTACTCAGCGCTCGAAGGCTCGACACCGGACAATCCCAACTGGGTGCGCCGCAAGCGCAACTGCGTCTTCCGGTTCCTGAAAAGCAGCTATGCCATCGGGCTTTCGCTCGCCAAACAGGACACCACGATCCAGGCGAAATTCGGCTTGCCCGAAGCCGAGTTCGCGCCGCATGGCGGCAGTTTTCCGATTGTCGTCAAGGGCACCGGCTGCATCGGCGCGGTGACCGTTTCAGGCTTGCCGCAGCGGGACGACCACATCCTGGTCGTTGAAGCGCTTGCCCAGCTTCTCGGCAAGGATATCGCCTCGCTCAAGCTTTCCGACTGACCCTGAACGGATATTGAATGATGGATATTGCCGGGTTTTCCGCGACGCTGAACGAATGGCTTTCGCAAGCGGCCCTGCCTTTGTGGCGGGAGAAGGGCTTTGACCCAGCCAGCGGCGGTTTCGTTGAAACCATCGACATGGCGGCACTGCCGACACGGGCCAACCGCCGTTCGCGTGTGCAGCCGCGTCAGGTCTATTGTTTTGCGGAGGCCGGACGCCGTGGCTGGTCCGGCGATTGGCGCACGGTTGCCAGCGAAGGCATCGCCTATTTCGATCGGGTCTATTTGCAGCCGGGCGGTTTTTACGGCGCGCTGGCGGATGCCGACGGCAATCTCATCGATGCGTCCTTCGACCTCTACAATCAGGCCTTCGCGCTGTTGTCCTTTGCCTATCTGGCCCAGGTCTTGCCCGGTCGCAGGCAGGAGATGATCGATCGCAGCAATGCGTTGCGCGGCAGGCTGGAAGCCCATTGCAAACATCCTTTGATGGGCTTTGAGGAAGACAATCCACCGCGCCTGCCGCTCTGCTCCAACCCGCATATGCACCTGTTCGAGGCATGCCTTGCCAGCGAAGCGGTGGACGGTTTCGACACCGTTGCCTGGACCAATCTTGCCGATGAGATCGCTTTCCTCTGCATGGAGCATTTCATCGACCGGGAAACCGGAGCGCTGCGGGAGTTCTTCGATCACGATTGGGCGCCGATGCCGGGCGACAAGGGCCGCATCGTCGAGCCTGGCCACCAGTTCGAATGGGCCTGGCTGCTCTTGCGCTGGGGCGAGCGGCGCGGCAATGCCGATGCGCTGGTCAAAGCCAGGCGGCTGTTCGAGATCGGCGAGCAGTACGGCATTGCCCAGCCGCGCGACGTGGCCGTCATGACGCTGCTTGACGATTTTTCGGTTGCCGATCCGGTTGCCCGGCTGTGGCCTCAGACGGAGTGGCTGAAGGCGGCAATCCGTTTCGCGGCGCTGACGCAGGGCGAAGAGCGCGAACGTTACCTGCGGTCGGCCGTTCGTGCCGCGACCGCCTTGCAGAGCTTTCTCGATACGCCGGTCAGGGGCCTTTGGCGCGACAAGCAGAAGGCCGATGGCAGCTTCATCGACGAGCCGGCACCGGCCAGCAGCTTCTATCATATCCTTTGCGCCATCTATGAACTGGACGATTGCCTGAAGCGGCTTTGAAACATTCTCCGAAAACCCATTGTTGACCGGCCCGTCTCACCAGAAACGGGCCGGTTTCTTTTTGCCGAATTTCCCGCATTTTCAAACTCATATATTGACATAAAGATATCTTTATGTGATCTCTGATTTTCGATTTATTGTCGTTTTCAGAACGGGAGATTTCCCATGTCCGCCATCGATGCACTCTTCGGCGCCGTTTCCCCCAAGCCGGATGGCTCCGAAGTCATGACCGCGCTGAAGGCGGCGGCGCGCGAACGCATCCTGATCATGGACGGCGCCATGGGAACGGAAATCCAGCAGCTCGGCCTTGGCGAAGATCATTTCCGTGGCGACCGCTTTGCCGCCTGCGAGTGTCATCTCCAGGGCAATAACGACCTTCTGACGCTGACCCAACCGGGCGCCATCGAGGAAATCCACTACCACTACGCCATTGCCGGCGCTGACATCCTTGAGACCAACACGTTTTCTTCTACCTCGATTGCTCAGGCAGACTACGGCATGGAAGCGATGGTCTATGAGCTGAACCGCGATGGCGCGCGCCTTGCGCGGCGCGCCGGACTGCGCGCACAGCAAGTCGACGGCAAACGCCGCTTCGTTGCCGGCGCCCTCGGCCCGACAAACCGCACCGCCTCGATCTCGCCCGACGTCAACAATCCCGGTTTTCGCGCTGTCAGTTTTGACGACCTGCGCATCGCCTATGCCGAACAGCTGCGCGGTCTGATCGATGGCGGCGCGGATATCGTCCTGATCGAAACCATTTTCGATACTTTGAATGCCAAGGCGGCGATCTTTGCGACCGAAGAAGTCTTCATCGAGAAGGGCATCCGCCTGCCGGTGATGATCTCCGGCACGATCACGGATCTCTCCGGCCGCACGCTGTCGGGCCAGACGCCGACCGCCTTCTGGCATTCCGTGCGCCATGCCGATCCCTTCACCATCGGTCTCAACTGCGCGCTCGGCGCCAACGCCATGCGCGCGCATCTGGCTGAAATTTCCAGCGTCGCCGATACGTTTGTCTGCGCCTATCCGAATGCCGGCCTGCCCAACGAGTTCGGCCAGTATGACGAAACGCCGGATGAAATGGCCGCCCAGATCGAAGGCTTTGCCCGCGAAGGCCTGGTCAATATCGTTGGCGGCTGCTGCGGTTCGACGCCGGCCCATATCCGGGCGATCGCGCAAGCTGTTGCAAAACACGCTCCCCGCGAAATCCCCGACGTGCCGCGGCTGATGAAACTGTCCGGCCTGGAGCCGTTCACGCTGAGCAAGGATATTCCCTTCGTCAATGTCGGCGAGCGCACCAACGTCACGGGTTCGGCCAAATTCCGCAAGCTGATTACCGCCGGTGACTATGCCGCGGCGCTCGATGTCGCTCGCGATCAGGTGGCCAATGGCGCCCAGATCATCGACATCAACATGGACGAGGGCCTGATCGATTCGAAGCAGGCAATGGTCGAGTTCCTCAACCTGATCGCCGCCGAGCCGGATATCGCCCGCGTGCCGGTGATGATCGATAGCTCCAAATGGGAGATCATCGAGGCTGGCCTGAAATGCGTGCAGGGCAAGCCGCTGGTCAATTCGATCTCGATGAAGGAAGGCGAGGAAGCCTTTCTGCATCACGCAAGGCTTTGCCGCGCCTATGGCGCCGCCGTCGTGATCATGGCCTTCGACGAGCAGGGCCAGGCGGACACGCAGGCACGCAAGGTCGAGATCTGCACCCGTGCCTACAAGCTCCTGACCGAGCAGGCGGGCTTCGCGCCGGAAGATATCGTCTTCGACCCGAACGTCTTTGCGGTGGCCACCGGCATCGAGGAACACAATAATTACGGCGCCGATTTCATCGAGGCGACGCGCGAGATCATCGGCACGCTGCCGCATGTCCATATTTCCGGCGGCGTCTCCAACCTGTCCTTCTCGTTCCGCGGCAACGAGCCGGTGCGCGAGGCGATGCATGCCGTGTTCCTCTATCACGCCATCCAGGCGGGCATGGACATGGGCATCGTCAATGCCGGTCAGCTGGCGGTTTACGACCAGATCGAGCCCGAGCTGAAGGAGGCCTGCGAGGACGTGGTCCTCAACCGCCGTGCCGATTCGACCGAACGCTTGCTGGAACTGGCGGAGCGCTTCAAGGGTAGCGCCGGCAAGGAAGCCAAGGAGCGGGACCTGAAATGGCGCGAATGGGCTGTCGAAAAGCGGCTTGAACATGCGCTGGTCAACGGTATCACCGAATTCATCGAGGCCGATACCGAGGAAGCCCGGACACAAGCCGAGCGACCGCTGCATGTTATCGAAGGCCCGCTGATGGCCGGCATGAACGTGGTCGGCGATCTCTTCGGCGCAGGCAAGATGTTTCTGCCGCAGGTGGTGAAGTCCGCCCGCGTCATGAAGCAGGCGGTCGCCATTCTCCTGCCTTACATGGAGGCCGAACGGCTGGCGGGCGGCGGTCTTGGTGAACGCAAGAGTGCCGGCAAGGTGCTGATGGCGACGGTAAAGGGCGATGTGCACGATATCGGCAAGAATATCGTCGGCGTCGTTCTGGCCTGCAACGATTATGAAATCATCGACCTTGGCGTCATGGTGCCTTCGGCAAAAATCCTCGAGGTCGCCCGCGAGAAGAATGTCGATATCATCGGCCTGTCCGGCCTGATCACTCCGTCGCTCGACGAGATGGCGCATGTGGCGGCCGAAATGGAGCGCGAAGGTTTCAATGTCCCGCTTTTGATCGGCGGCGCGACAACCAGCCGTGTCCACACTGCGGTCAAGATCCACCCGCGCTACAGCCACGGCCAGGCGATCTACGTCACCGACGCCAGCCGCGCCGTCGGCGTGGTCTCCAGCCTGCTATCGCCGGAGATGAAGGGCGGTTACATCGACACCGTCCGGGCAGAGTACAAGAAGGTCGCGGACGCGCATGCCCGCAACGAGCTGGAAAAGCAGCGCCTGCCGCTGGCGAAAGCCCGCGCCAATGCCCAGAAAGTCGATTGGGACGCCTACCAGCCGAAGACGCCGTCCTTCCTTGGAACAAAGGTTTTCCAGAGCTGGGATCTCGCTGAGCTGGCTGAATATATCGACTGGACCCCCTTCTTCCAGACCTGGGAGCTGAAGGGCGTCTACCCGAAAATCCTCGACGACGAACGCCAGGGCGAAGCCGCTCGCCAGCTGTTTGCCGATGCGCAAGGCATGCTCGCCAAGGTCATTGCTGAAAAATGGTTTGCGCCCAAGGCCGTTGTCGGCTTCTGGCCGGCCGGTGTGGTTGGCGACGACATTCGCCTGTTCACCGACGAAACCCGGGCAACCGAACGCGCCACCTTCTTCACCCTGCGCCAGCAGATGGCCAAGCGCGATGGCCGCCCGAATGTCGCGTTGTCGGATTTCGTCGCACCGGTGGAAAGCGGCAGCCGGGACTATCTTGGCGGCTTCGTCGTCACCGCCGGCATCGAGGAAGTGGCGATTGCCGAACGCTTCGAGCGGGCCAATGACGACTATTCCTCGATCATGGTCAAGGCGCTCGCCGACCGTTTTGCCGAAGCCTTTGCCGAGCGGATGCACGAATATGTCCGCAAGGAACTCTGGGGCTACGCGGCAAATGAAGCCTTCGCGCCGAGCGAACTGGCCGGCGAACCTTATGCCGGTATCCGCCCGGCGCCCGGCTACCCGGCGCAACCGGATCATACCGAAAAGGCAACGCTATTTGATCTGCTGAAGGCCGAGGAGGAAATCGGCGTCACCCTGACGGAAAGCTTTGCCATGTGGCCCGGCTCCTCCGTCTCCGGTATCTATATCGGCCATCCCGACGCCTATTATTTCGGCGTCGCCAAGGTCGAGCGCGACCAGGTCGACGACTATGCCGAACGCAAGGATATGCCGGTCGAAGAGGTCGAGCGCTGGCTGGGGCCGATCCTCAACTACGTGCCGGCACCGAGGGCAGAGGCTGCGGAGTAAGGGTTAGGCTTTCAAAGCAGTAGAAGACGATTTGCTTTGCGGCACTGTTTGGGTAGATACGCAGCCTCGATATCGCTTGAAGGAGCGCCGCCCGTTCATGGCCGAAAATAAGCTGGATACGATCGCCCTTCTCAAGGCAATCGCCGATAGCCCCAAGCGTGATAATAGCACCTATCACCGGGCTATTGCCGAGGCGCGCCAGGCTTTCGAAGAGGCGGAAAGCGCGTTGGGCGGACCGGTCAAGGTGCGCACCAAAACCAAGATGAAGCGGAACGGCGAATTTACTGTCAAATGGACATTTAAGCGCGCATCCTGAAAAATAGCCCTGAGAAGACGCTCGTCGCCTGCGGCACGATCACAATTTCGTTACTTTGAGTCAACTCTGGCACAAAAGCATCGCTTGAAGCGTTTCGTATGCTGAAAGGCAAAATGGTGACTCACATGAAGATGCTCGCAATCATCGGTTTGTCGCTGGCCACCGCCTTTACAAGCGTTATGCCGGCACAGGCGTTCCCCTCCATCGAGCGGCCGAAGCTTCAGGTTTCGGATGTTCAACTGGTCGAATCGTATCGCAGCTCCTGGGGCATCGGCCGCTATGGCGGCAATCGCCGCTATTGGGTAAGGCGCCACTATCGCGACCACGGCCACTATGGTCACAATGGTCACTATGGTCACTACGGTCATCGGGGCTACTACCATGACTACGACGACGACTTCGGCTTAGCGTTAGGCGGCCTGGCTGCCGGAGCGATTATTGGTGGTCTGCTGGCGCAGCCGAGATACTATGAACCTGGATATTATGGCGGTGAGCGTCACTATTATCGCAGCGGCGGTTCACATGCCGATTGGTGCTATGCGCGATATCGCTCGTATCGGGCCTATGACAACACGTACCAACCGTACTATGGCCACCGCCGTCAGTGCATCTCGCCTTACTAGCGCCGTTCTCACGGGTGTCGCTGGCAGGCGCCAAATTTGCTCAGCGACCGGCAGGACCCCGGCGGTCCTGCCGGCATTGATGAATAGTGCACCTTAACCCTTGATATACCAGCCCCACGGTTCGTCGCTGTTGAAGCGGGTGATCTGCTTGGTTTCCAGGTAATTCGACAGCCCCCAGCGCCCCAGTTCCCGGCCGATGCCGGATTGCTTGTAGCCGCCCCATGGGGCTTCGACAAAGGTCGGCTGCGAGCAGTTGACCCAGACGATGCCGGCACGAAGGGCTTCGGCGACGCGTTCGGCGCGGATCACGTCCTTCGACATGACGGCGGCCGCCAGGCCGAAGCGGCTGTCGTTGGCCATGCGGATGGCATCGTCCTCGTCCTTGAACGGCTTGACGCAGACCACCGGGCCGAAAATCTCTTCCTTCCAGACGTAGCTGTCCTCGCTCATCTCGGTCAGCACGGTCGGTTCCAGAAAGTATCCGCTGTTGAGACCGGCCGGGCGGCTGCCACCGTAAGCGACGGTGGCACCGTCGATGCGGGCACGGTCGATGGCGGAGACGATCTTGTCGTATTGGCCCTTCGAGACGATCGGCCCGAGCAGCGTACCATCGTCCATGCCGTTGCCGATCCGGATCTTGGCTGCTTCCTCGCAAAGCCGCGAGACGACGGCGTCGTAGATATCAGCCTCGACCAGCACGCGCGAGGTTGCCGAACACACCTGCCCCTGGTTCCAGAAGATGCCGAACATGATCCATTCGACGGCCTTTTCGATATCGCTATCGGCGAAGATGACGAAAGGGGATTTGCCGCCGAGTTCGAGGCTGACAGTCTTGATGTCCTGTGCGCCGGCCATCATCACCTTGCGGCCGGTCGGGACCGAGCCGGTGAAGGCAAGCTTGTCGACCAGCGGATGTTCGGTCAGCGGCTCGCCGGCCTGCAACCCTGTCCCGGTGACGATGTTGAGAACGCCGGCGGGAAGGCCGACTTCCTGCGCAATGACGCCGAGCTCAAGAGCGGTGAGCGGCGTCAGCTCCGAAGGCTTCAGCACCATGGTGCAGCCGGCAGCCAGGGCTGGCGCGACTTTCCAAGAGACCATCAGCAGCGGGTAATTCCACGGCGTGATCGCACCGACGACACCGAGCGGTTCGCGCACCACTCGCGAGGAGAAGCGCGGTTCATTGAGCGGGATTGTTTCTTCCGGATATTGGTCGAGTTCTTCAGCCAGGCCGGCATAATAGTTGAAGCATCCAGCGGCGTCGTCAATGTCCCACAATGCTTCCGGCAGCGGCTTGCCGTTGTCGGAGACTTCGAGTTTGGCAAGGAATTCCCGCTTCTTTGTGATTTCCGCCGCCATGGCGCGCAGATAGACGGCGCGCTCGGCCCCCGTGAAATGCGGCCAGGGACCGGAATCGAAGGCAAAACGGGCGGCCTTGACGGCCTTGTCGATGTCGCCGCTGGTGCCGGCGGGCGCCTTGTGAATGATCTCCTCGGTCGCCGGATCAATGACATCGAGCGTCCCGCCTTTCTCAGGCCTTATCCACACACCGTCGATATAAAGCCTGTCCTGCATTGCTGTTGTCCTTCCTTAAATCAGATCAAGTATCGCCTTGGCGGCCACCGTCACGCCGGCAGCCTTTTTCATCGTCGTGGAATTGGCTATCAGTGTATCGTTCAGGCTGGAATTGTCGAGCAGGCCGGTAATCGCCGCTGCCAGTTCGCCGTCCGTCCAACGGTAGCGGTCGATCCTTTTGCCGACACCGACGTCTTCAGCGCGGCGGGCATTGTCATGGCCATCCCAGCAGAATGGCATGACCAGCGACGGCACGCCGAAATAGAGCGCTTCGCAGAAACTGTTGTTGCCGCCGTGATGGATAAACAGGCTCGACTGCTCGACGACGGAAGGCTGCGGAAACCAGCTTTCGAGGAAGACGTTGTCGGGGATGCGGCTGTACTCGTCGCGCCACGGCCCGACATTGACGATGAAGCGATAGGGCAGGGTTTCGAAGACGCTAATCATCCGCTTGATCATCGACACGTCCATGGCGCCGAGGCTGCCGAAACTCACCAGCACCAGCGGTGCATCCTGATGCGAAGCGAAATGCGGCAGCGTATAGGGTGCTTCCTGCCGGACGCAGCCGTCGAGATAGACGAATTTTTGCGGATCGAGCGGATTTTCGCGCTCGAAACGCACGGCGTCAGGCGAGAGAAGCAGATTGAGATAGGGCGAGTTTTCGAGGAATTCGCTTGCTGGCAGCGGATTGAGGCCGCACTCCGTCAGAAAAGCGTTCATGCGCTTCTGGGCTGGTGCGACGGCCTTGGCATAGGCGCGTGCAAACGCCGACCAATCCGCTTCGGGCTTACCGCCGCAGCCGGACAGATAGGGGGGAACCAGCGGATCGGGCAGTTCCGTCTCGGCGCAGGAGACGACCCGGACCCATGGGACGCCGGCATTGGCAATGGCCGGAAACATCACGACGTTGTCGAGCACGATGGCTGCGGGTTTCAGCTGGGCCAGCAGCTGGCGAAGCGGCTCCTCGGCTGCGATCGCCGTGTCGACGATCGCCTCCCAGGTCGGGGCGACATAGCTTTTCACCTGCTCCAGCGGTGTTTGCCGGAAGGCGTCCTGATGCCGGTTGATGAAGTCGGTCCAGTCGGTTTGGCTTTCGGCACCCGCCGGCTGCAGCTGATATTCGGGAAACCCATATTCGCTGAAGACGCCGCGAAAGCCGGGATGGCAGATGAAGACCGGCCGCGCGCCCAGCCGGCGCAGTTCCTGGGCGATGCCGACACAGTTGAGTGCTGCGCCGTAACTGGCTTCAGGGAAGAAGGCGATCACCTTGGGCTGGCTCATGCGTGCACCAAATATCTATCCCACGACCTTGAAGACGGGCGGAACGCCGCGCCCGGCAAGGCGGGGCCGCTGCGAATGGGAAAGCTGGATATGCACGCGCATCAGGTCGGCCGCAAGCTCAAGCTGGCCGCGTTCGATCTGTTCCAGCATCTGGATGTGCTCCATGTTGGATTGCATCAGCCGGAAGGCGTTGACATGCACCGGCGGCTGGCTGGAGCGGCGGCGGCGGTGATGGCTCAACAGCGCTTCCGACATGAACGGGTTGCCGCAGCTTCTGGCGACCAGCATGTGGAAATCGAAATCGGTCCGCTCGAACAGTTTCTGGTCGAATCCGCTCTCCGTCATCGAGCGCAGGATTTCCATCGATTGCCGAAGCGAGGTGATCGCCGCGGCGTCCCGGCGAAAACCGGGCATGGTCAGGGCGAGCGGCTCACAGGAAAGACGGTATTCGAAACTCTTGGCAACGGCATCGCCGCTGATGGCGAACTGCTTGACCAGCCATTGCTGCCCCGCGGCGCGTTCCGCCAGATTGTCCTCGGCCAGTCTCGTCAGCGCATTTTGCACCGCGTTGCGGGAAGCATCATAGCGGCGTTGCAGGCTGGCGACTGTCTGGGAATCGCTGATGCGCCCGGCAGAAACGTCGCGCAGGATGGCGTTGTAAAGCTCGGTTTCCTCGGCCGGCTGCGTCGTATCCTCCAGGCCGGGGAACGAGGCGGGGTCGATGGCAAGCAGGTAGCCGCCTTCGGCCTCTGCCGTGACGATCGATTTTTCGGCCAGGAACTGCAGCGCCTTGCGGATCGGGGTGCGCGAGACGTTGCAGCGGGAGGCAAGCGCCTGTTCCGGCAGCCGTTCGCCGCGGCTCATGCCGCGTTCTGTGGCGATGTCGAGTATTTTTTGCGCTAGTTCGACATGGCGATGGTTTACTTTTTTCGCCTCTGTTTCCATCGGCCGCACCTTTGAATTCCATAGAGTAATGCTCATGCTGCATCTTCTGCAAAGGGTCTGCAAGGGTGTTTGTTAAATTTTCGCAGCAGTTACGATTTCGTATTGACGTATTTTTTTTATAAATAATACTGCCTGATGAAGCGAGACATAGACCGGATAACCGGCGCGCCGCTTTGGGAACAGAACCCTCGGGTGGGGCATCGCGTATTGCCGCGATACCGTCCGGGACGATGGATTTGCGCATGCGGCGATGATCCAAGCTTGCTTGGCATCCGGGCTGCGCCAGCAACGGGAGACTACCCTTGAAAACGTCAGTGAAATTGCGCCTGGCCGGTCTCGCAGCGGCAGCCATGGTTCTTTCTGCAGGCACAGCGCTGTCGGCCGATCTCGTCATTTCCAACTGGGCCGGCTACATGGCGCCTGACATCGCCGAAACCTTCAAGGCGGCGACCGGCCTGACGATCGAGGTGGTCAATCATGCCACCAACGAAGAAATCATGGGCAAGCTGATGGCGGGCCAGGGCAAGGGCTATGACGTCGTGTTCGTCTCCTCGCCATTCGCCCACATCCTCAACGGCCAAGGTTTGCTAGAGCCACTCGGCCCCGAGAAGGTGCCGAACCTGAAAAACCTCTATCCGCAGGCGACGAAGCTGGCGTTCGATCCGGGCAATACCTATGCCGTTCCTTACGCTTGGGGCACAACGGGCCTTTGCTATCGCTCCGATCTGGTCGAGGGAACGCCGGACAGCTGGTCCTATCTGCTCAACCCGCCAGCGGCGCTCAAGGGCAAGATCACCATGCTTTCGACTGACCGCTGGCTGATGGCAGCGGGCCTGCTCTACAAGGGCTATTCGGTCAACGAGAAGGATGCGGCGAAGATCGATGAAGCCAAGGACGCCCTGATCGAAGCCAAGAAAAACCTGCTCGCCTATGACGACACAACCTTCTTCTCCAAGCTCGTGTCCGGCGAAGCCTCGCTGGTGCAGGCCTGGGACGGCTGGTGCAACTACGGCATTGCTGAGAATGACAAGATCAAGTTCGTCGTGCCGAAGGAAGGTTCCGACCTCTGGATCGACACGATGGTCGTGATGAAGAATTCCGAGCACAAGGACGCAGCGTTGAAGTTCCTCGACTTCATCCTCGAAGCCAAGAACCATGCCTGGGCCGCGTCGAACATCTTCTACGAAGTGCCCAACAAGCCGGCCATGGAAAGCCTCGATCCGGAACTCGTCAAGAAATACCCGACCATGGGCGTCTCGCCGGAAACGCTGGTGAAATACGAGGAACTCCAGGACCTTGGCGAGGCACAGCGCGACTATTCGCGTGCCGTCAGCGAGATCAAGGCGGCGAACTGATCCGCACTTCCTTCTCCCCGCTTACGGGGCGAAGGTGCTCAAAGGGCGGATGAGGGGCGACGCACCGTATTCAGTTCGCGAAAACGGCCCCTCACCCCAACCCTCTTCCCGCTTGCGGGGAGAGGGGGCATTTCAAATCCGGAGTCTTTTTCTTGTCCTCGCAGACGGTTCGTTCCAATCTCATGGCTCTGCCTGCCGTCGCGTGGCTCGTCCTGTTCATGGTCGTTCCGTGCCTGATCATTCTTGCCTACGCGTTCCTGACGCGCGGGCTGTACGGCGGCATTGAATACACGCTGACGGCGGAGAATTTTCAAAGAGTCATCGATCCGCTCTACGCGAAAATCTTCCTGACATCGGTGCGCATCGCGGGCCTGGCGACCTTGCTGGCGATCCTGATCGCCTATCCCGCCGCCTACGCCATCTGCCTCTCACCAAAACGGACACAGCCGCTGCTGCTGTTTTTTGCCGTGCTGCCGTTCTGGAGCAATTACCTGATCCGCACCTATGCCTGGATCGTGCTGTTGAATCGCGAAGGCCTGATCAACAATCTGTTGCGCTGGTTCGGCTATGAAGGCGAGCCGCTGGCTCTGCTCTATCGTGAAGGCGCCGTCATTACCGGCCTCGTCTACAACTATCTGCCCTTCGTGATCCTGGCCATCTATTCCAGCCTGTCGCGCCTGAATGGCGAACTGATCGAGGCCTCACGCGATCTGGGGGCAGGGCGGGTGCGGACATTCTTCCGCGTGACCCTGCCTTTGACCATGCCGGGCGTCGCGGCCGGGGGTGTGTTCGTCTTCGTCCTTTCGATCGGCAATTTCGTCACCCCGGCGCTGCTCGGCGGTGGCCGGTTCCAGATGATCGGCAATCTCGTCTATGACCAGTTCCTCACCGCCAACGACTGGCCCTTCGGTGCCGCACTCGGCATGGTGCTGATCGCCATCATGATCGGGCTGCTGCTTCTGCAGGCCCGCGCCTCGGCGCGCTTCAGCGGTGAAAAGCAGGAGGTGGCCAATGGCTGATGCCCTGCGCACCAAACTGACCGGGCGGGCTATTCTCGTTCTGGTCTTCAGCTTCCTCTATCTGCCGATCGCGGTTCTCGTGCTGTTGTCGTTCAATGCCAGCGGCCTGCCGACGACATGGTCGGGCTTTTCGCTGCGCTGGTACGTCTCGCTCGCCAACAACAGCGATATTCTGCATGCCGCCTGGAACACGCTGGTCGTGGCGATTTTTGCGACGCTGATCGCCACCGTTCTCGGAACCATGCTGGCGATCGGCATGGAAACGCGCAAGCGCAAGAGCACCGCACTCGAAGCGCTGGCGTTTGCGCCGATGGTCATTCCCGACATCGTTTTGGCCGTGGCGCTACTCACTCTGTTTTCGCGGCTGAACGTGACGATGGGCCTCTCGACGATCGTTATCAGCCATGTGATCTTCGATCTCGCCTTCGTATGCTCGGTGGTGCGGGCCCGGCTGAAGAACTTCGATTTCTCCATCGTCGAGGCATCGCGCGATCTTGGCGCTTCTTCATTCACGACCTTCTGGCGGATCACCTTCCCGGTTCTCTTGCCGGCCATCATCGCCGGTGCGCTGCTCGCCTTCACCCTGTCGGTCGATGAATTCATCATCGCCTTCTTCACCTCGGGCGCCGGCCGCTCCTCAATCACCCTGCCGATGCAGATCTATTCGATGATCCGCTTTGGCGTGACGCCGGAAATCAATGCGCTCGCCACCATCGTCATGGGCGTCAGCGCTGCCGCCCTTCTCCTTTCGCAATGGCTGAACAAAGAACAGATGACCCGATGAACACTTACTTCAAAGCCCCGGTTCTGGCGGTCGACACTGTCGTCAAGCGTTTTGGCAAGACCGTCGCGGTCAATGGCCTGTCGCTGGACATAAGAGAGAACGAATTTTTCGCGCTGCTCGGCCCATCCGGCTGCGGCAAGACCACGCTTCTGCGCATGATTGCCGGGTTCGAAGTGCCGGACGAAGGCCGTATCCGGCTTGCAGGCACTGACATCACCGAACAGGCGCCGGAAAAACGGCCACTCAACCTGATGTTCCAGTCCTACGCCCTGTTTCCGCACATGACGGTTCGGCAGAACCTGGCTTACGGCCTCGAAATGGAACGGCTCGCGAAATCCGAGATTTCGGCGCGAGTCGAGGAAATGCTGAAAACGACGGACCTGCAGGCGCTGGCCGGGCGCAAGCCGGCCGAGCTTTCCGGCGGGCAGAAACAGCGCGTTGCGCTGGCCCGCGCGCTGATCAAGCGGCCAAAAGTACTGCTTCTCGATGAACCGCTCGGCGCGCTGGACAAAAAGCTGCGTGAAAAGATGCAGCTCGAACTGAAGCGGCTGCAGAACGAGGTCGGCATCACCTTCATCATCGTCACCCATGATCAGGAAGAGGCGCTGGTCATGGCCGACCGTGTCGCGGTGTTGAAGGACGGCAGCATCCTGCAATGCGGGACGCCGCAGGAGGTCTATGAGCGGCCGGCCAATCGCTTCGTTGCCGGCTTTATCGGCGTGATGAATTTCATCGAGGGAGAGATCGGTGCCGACGCGCTGTTTCGCGCCGGCGGCGAAGTGCTCGCCTGCGATCACAACGGGCTAAAGCGGGATCAAAAGGCAGTGCTGGCGGTCCGGCCAGAAAATATCGTGTTGAAATCAGATGGCACAGGCATCGCCGGAACTGTCGTCGACGTCGCCTACCACGGTCTCGACCGCCAACTCTACGTTAAAACGACCCTATCTGCAGCGCCCCTTCAGGTTCGCTTGGCAGCGACGGGGGCAGCGGCTGCACAAACGGGTGCTGCGGTATCGCTCGGGTTCGATGCAGCAGCTTGCCGGATTTTTCAGGACTAAAGAAAACAAGAGGGAACTGATGTCCAAGACGATTGCATTCTTTCCGGAAGCGGCCTTCGGCCCGGCGCTCAATTCCGTCGGCATCGCGCAGGCCGTCGAGGCGCTCGGCCACAAGGCCGTCTTTCTGTCCGATCCCGGTTTCGTCGATGTCTACAAGGGGTATGGCTTCGAAGCCTATCCTGTGAACCTCTCGGCGCCGATGCCGCCGGAGCAGATGGCGAAGTTCTGGGAGGATTTCATCAACGGCCATATCCCGAACTTTCGCAAWAGCCCCTACGACCAGATCAGCAATTATGTGCGCGATTGCTGGGAGGCGATCGTCGACAGCGCCAAATGGGCGCAGAAGGATCTGCCGGGCGTACTGGCAAAGATCAAACCCGACCTCATTTGCGTCGACAACGTCATTCTTTTTCCGGCGATCAAGCAGTTCGGCAAGCCCTGGGTCAGGATCATCTCCTGCTCGGAAAACGAGATCGAGGACGAAAAGATCCCGCCACACCTGTCCGGCTGCCGCCAGGACGATCTGGCCGGCCACGCCGCCTACCGCGAAAAATTCAATGAGGTGATCAAGCCGATCCATGAGGATTTCAACGCCTTCCTCGCCTCGACCGGGGAGGAGGCCTATCCGATCGGCCAGTTCTTCGAGGCATCGCCCTTCATGAACTTGCTGCTCTATCCGGAATCGGTGAAGTTCGACCGTGAACATCCGCTCGATCCAAAGCAGTTCCAATATCTAGAAGGCTGCGTGCGTAAGGAAAAACCTTACGAAGTCCCGGCCTTTTCAGAGAACAACGACAAGCCTCTCCTCTATATATCATTCGGCAGTCTTGGCGCCGGCGATACCGATCTTCTCAAACGGCTGATCGCCACAATTGGAAAACTGCCCTATCGCGCGCTGGTCAATGTCGGAGACTATAAGGAGCAGTATAGCGGCCTGCCGGGCAATATCATTGTCGAAAGCTGGTTTCCGCAACCTTCCGTCATCCCGCAGATCGATGCGGCCATCCATCACGGCGGCAACAACTCGTTCACCGAGTGCCTCTATTTCGGCAAGCCGGCAATCATCATGCCCTATGTCTGGGATGGCCACGACAATGCGACCAGGGTCGACGAAACCGGCCATGGTTTCAAGATGCCGCGCTATGACTGGACGGATGAGGAGCTGGCCGCCAAGCTCGATGCCTGTGTCAATGATCCGAAGATGAAGGCGAAGCTGGCAGCGACCAGCATCCATATGCAATCGCAGAGCGGCCCTGCAAAGGCTGCAGCCATTCTCGATCAACTGGCGAATACGGGGACGTTCGATGGCTGAGCCTTCATCCGCACCGCATCTCTACAACGCCTCCACCACGGACGATCTCGTCGACTGGGGGCTGCAACCCGACAGTGTCGACGGCCAGTCGAAATCGACCGGCCGGCTCGTACACAAGGGGCCGAACAACCAGCCGGAATCCGGCATCTGGGTCTGCACGCCCGGCCGCTGGCGGCTGTCGATCCCGCGGGACGAATTCTGCCATTTCGTAAGCGGCCGCGCGGTCTATCGGTCCGACGAGGGCGAGGTGATCGAGGTCGAGGCGGGAACCGTGGTGATGTTTCCCGGCGGCTGGACCGGCGAATGCCACGTGATCGCGACCATGCGCAACATCTACATGCTGGTCTGACCGGCCGGACTTGAGACGACTTTAGCGGTGCTTCGCGTTTCTTGAGAACGCCGCCGCTTCCCAAAGAAAAGACGAAAGGAAACACGCCATGACCGCCGGGATAACCGCCACGCCACTGATGCGCAAACCACTCGACCAGACAGACCTCAAGGACTGGGGCGTCATCTCGACGATGATCGAGGGGGAGAGCCGGACGTCCGGCAAGCTGATCCACAAGGGACCGAACGGAGAGTCCGAATGCGGGCTCTGGGTCTGCACCCCCGGCAAATGGAACTGCCACGTGACCCGCGACGAATTCTGCCACTTCCTTGAAGGCCGCTGCACCTATGTGCACGAGTCTGGCGAGGTGATCGAGATTACCCCGGATACCGCAGCCTTCTTCCCGCAAGACTGGAAGGGCGTTTGCACTGTCCATGAGACGATCAAGAAGGTCTACATGATCCGGTAAGGTTCGCAGCTGCCCTCATCCGCCCTGTCGGGCACCTTCTCCCCGTTTTGACGGGGAGAAGGTCGGGGTGAAGGGCATCTTCACCACAAGTCCGAAGCCTGCGAATAGGAAAACACCATGTTCAATCCAGCCGAGCCCGTTTTCTACCGGCACCCGGTCTACATCAAGGCGGCGGGCGAGCGTCACACGGTGATCAATCCCGCCACACTTGGAAACGAGGGCGTGTTCGCCGAAACGACGGCCGCCGAACTTGATGCTGTGCTTGTTGCCGCCAGAACCGCCCAATCCGAATGGAAACGCCGCGACGCCAAAAGCCGCGCCACCATTCTGCACCGGATCGCCAGCCGCATCGAAGCGACCGACATGCGGGTCTGCGCCGAACTGATGTCGCGCGAGATGGGCAAGCCCTATCCGGAAGCGATCGGCGAGGTCGCCAATTGCGCCGGGGCCTTCCGTTATTTCGCCGAAATGGCCCGCGACGAGGCGGGCAAGGTGGCCGGCACGACGCAGGCCGGGTCTTTCCAGTATGCGCGTTACGAGGCGCTCGGCACCAGCGTCCACATCATGCCGTTCAACTTCCCGATCCTGTTGATGTGCTGGACGGTGGCGGCCTCATTGGCTGCCGGCAATGCCTGCATCATCAAGCCGGCACTGGCGACGACACTATCGACGTTGGAATTCATGACGATCTTTGAGGCATTGCCAGAAGGCCTGATTGCCTGCGTGCCCGGTGGCGCCGGGGTCGCGCAATATCTGATCGCCTCGCAGCTGACCCATGCCGTCGCCTTCACCGGTTCGGTTGCCGCCGGCCGGGCCGTGGCGTCGGCGGCTGCGGGCCAGATGAAACCGGCGGTGATCGAGGCCGGGGGCAGCGATCCGATGATCATCACCGCGCACGCGCCGCTCGATGTCGCCGCCGCCGGTGCCGTCACCGCCGCGTTCCACCTTTCCGGCCAGGTCTGCACGTCGGCCGAACGGTTCTTCGTGGTCGATAGCGTTCATGATGCTTTCATCGAGAAATTTACCGCTGAGGCGTGCCGTCTGCGCATTGGCAATGGCCTGACCAGAGCCGAGATTGGCCCGCTCGTCAGCGAAGACGCGCGCAAAAAAGTGATCCGGCTTGTCGCGGATGCCAAAGCCAAGGGAGCAACTGTTGTTCTCGGCGGCAAAATCCCTGAGAGCGAGCCGGTGGGCTGGTTTTACGAGCCGACGATCCTCACCGGCTGCACGCCGGACATGGCGATCATGCAGGAGGAATGTTTCGGCCCGGTCGCGGCCGTCGCCCGTGTCGCTGATTTCGATGAAGCTGTGCGGCTTGCCAATGACAGTCCCTTCGGTCTCGGCGCCTCGGTGTTCACCACCAGCCTGGAAGAGGCGATGGAGGCGGCTGAGCGGCTGGATTCCGGCATGGTCTGGGTCAACAACCCGATGATCGACAATGATGCGCTGCCGTTCGGCGGCTGGAAGGCATCGGGCATGGGCCGCGAACTCGGCCGCCAGGGGCTCGACGCCTTCCGCCGCTCGAAGATGGTGATCATCGACCACAAGCCGGTCATCCACGAGTGGTGGTATCCCTATCCCGACAGCTGGTTCTACGAGGAGGGCGGGCGCAAGCACGTCTGAAAATTTCCACTTCTCCCGATCGGGCAGAAGCGGACGCAAAGCGCCGGATGAGGGAATGCTGCTCTGCGCAACATGATGCCCGCCCGGGCAAAGTTTCGAAAAGGACGTCAAGATCATGAAAATCTCCATTCTCGGTGGCGCCGGCCTGATGGGCGCCGGTATTGTCCGCGATCTCGTCTCCGATCGCGCCATAGTCGACATCGCATCGATCCGCATCTGCGATACGTCGCGTGAGCGCATGGAAAGCCTGGCCGCCGATCTCGGCGATGCGCGGCTCAACCTGTTTGATCTCGACGTCACCGATCCGGCGCGGCTGGCGGAAGCGATCGAGGGGGCCGATCTCTGCATCAACTGCGTTCCGACCCTTTTGGGTTTCCAGATGACCATTTTCGAGGCGGCGCTATCGGCGAAGGTCGCCTATATGGATCTCGGCGGCCTCGGCACGTTCACCGTCAAGCAGATTGCCGAACATGAGCGCTTCAAGGCCGCGGGCGTCACCGCCGTTGTCGGTGTCGGCGCCGATCCCGGCATGTCCAACGTCATCTGCCGTGCGGTTGCCGACGAACTCGATACGATCGAGAAGATCAACCTCTATTGGGCCGCGGAACTGACGGGCGACGAAAACCCGATCCTGATGCCGCCCTACAGCGTCTCGACGGTTCTTGCCGAATATGCCCATCCGAGCACGCAGTTCTTTGGCGGCAAGCATGTCGAATGCGCGCCGATGACGGGCCGGGAGGTGATCGACCTGCCGCAGCCCTGGGGGCGCTGCGAATTCATGTATTCGCCGCATTCCGAACAGCTGACGGTGCCGCTTGCCGACGGCATTCGCGACAAGGGTATTCAGGAATTCACCTGGAAACTGYATCTGCCACACCGCGAACACGAAGCCTGGGTCGGTCTGGTGAAGGCAGGCTTTGGCGATTTCAATGATCCGGTCGAGATCGGCGGCGCATCGGTCAAGCCGCTTGATGTGCTCAACGCCGTTATCCAGCGCAACATTGCCCGCAATCAGCACCGGTTGCCACAGCAGGAAAGTTCCGAGATCCACTTTGCCATTGGCCGAGGCATCAAGGACGGCAAGCCGGTCGAAGTGCGCTATGAGGTCATCGTTACACCGGATGAAATGTACGCGCCTTATGTGGATGCGGGGACATCGATGAGCGCGTCGATCGCAGCCCAGCTGGTTTTGAAGAACGAAAAACGCCCCGGTGTCTGGGCGCCGGAGGAATATTTTTCGTCTGCCGATTTCTTCCCCGAACTGGAGAAACGCAAGTTCAAGGTGAGCCATAGCGTGAAGACGCTTTAGGGCGCCTTTCGCCTCCCTCACGCCGGTTCTCAATTTTGACCAAATGGACAAGATTTTGGTTGATGAATCCCGGGTGTTTTGGTGGATTTTGTGGTGTGTTTGGGTAGAATTTGAAATACACTAATGTAATCAGACACTTATGAGAAACTTCATTTTTTTGGAATTGGTGTGTTGACTTCGTTTGTTGGTGGGGACTATAAACCGCTCACCAACGAGGGCGGCGGCGCTGCTGGCGACCGACGAACTCGCTCTGAAATTT
>NZ_JBFUBH010000044.1:0-22881 GCF_056405855.1 Pararhizobium sp. P1_E7
CTCCTCGTCATAGACACGCATGCCTGGCCTGACGTCGTCGAGCACGGTGGCCTCGACGACGCTGCCCGTTCTGGTGCCGCCTGCGACCAGTTTCGCGCCCTTGTCTCTGGCATCGGCGATGAGGCCGTCCATCTTCTGCGCCGCCTCGGGGCTGACGAGGGAACCGAGCACCACATGGCCACGCGGATCGCCTGCGGGAAGCTTTCCGGCACGCGCGGCAAGCTTTGAGACGAATTCGTCCGCCACCCTCTCATGCACAATCAGCCGTTCGGTCGACATGCAAATCTGGCCCATATTGGCGAAGGCGCCGAAGACAGCGCCGTTGACGGCAGCATCGATATCGGCGTCGTCGAGGACGATCATCGGCGCCTTTCCGCCCAGTTCGAGCAAAGCGGGCTTGAGGTTCCGGCCGGAAAGTTCGCCGATGATCCGGCCGACCTTGGTCGAACCCGTAAAATTGACGCGCCGGACTTCCGGCGCGGCTATCAACGCTTCGACCACGGCTGCCGCATCTTCCGGCGCATTGGTGATCACATTGACGACCCCATCCGGGAAGCCGGCTTCGACGAAGACCTTGCCGATGGTGACATGCATGCCGGGGCAGGCCTCGGAGGCCTTGAGGATAACGGTATTGCCGCAGGCGAGCGCCATGGCGATGGCGCGCACGCCGAGGATGACGGGCGCATTCCACGGCGCGATGCCGAGGCAGACGCCGGCCGCCTGGCGCAGGCCCATCGACAGTGTTCCCGGCTTGTCGGAGGGAATGATCTCACCTTGGATCTGAGTCGTCATGCTGGCGGCCTCGCGCAGCATGTTTGCCGCCAGCATGGTGTTGAAGCCGGCCCAGGGGGCGGTGCCGCCGGTCTCGGCGATCATCAGTTCCGCGAATTCGCCGGCCTTGGCGGCCAGCACGTCCGCGGCCTTGTTCAGGAAGGCGCGGCGTTCTCCGGGGCCGGTCTTCGACCAGGCCGGAAAGGCCGCCTGCGCGGCTGCAACCGCTGAGGCCACGTCGTCGAGACCCGAAGCGGGCGAGCGTGTCGCTACCTGGCCGGTAAACGGGTCCATCCTGTCGAACGTCTTGCCGGATGCTGCGCCGACGAACTTGCCGCCAATGATCTGCTGAATGTCTGTCGTCATGAGAGTCTCCTAGAAACCGAGTACGTCAGCGTTGATCGACGCTTCGAGACCGCCATCGGCGGCGAGATTTGCACCGTTGATCCAGCGCGCCGCATCCGAGGCGGCAAACAGGATCACGGGTGCGATGTCGGAGGCGGTGCCCGCCCGGCCGGTTCGGCTGATGTCGGCATCGACCTTGGCATCGCCGAGCACGGAGCGAAACTGGGTGAGGATCGGCGTTTCGACCGGGCCGGGGCTGACTGCATTGACACGGATCGCACGCTCTTTGAACAAGCGCTGGTGTGCGGCCATCTGGGTCCAGAGGATCAGTAGTTCCTTCGAAAGCGGATAGCCGATCTCGTTCGGCACGTCGTTGTCGGCAAGGACTTTCGCGATGTCCGGAAAGCCGGATACGCCGACCAGCGCTTTCGCACGCGCCAGATTGGCGCGCCACCCATAGCCGGCAACGGAGGCAACGTTGACGACCGCGCCAC
Organism: Pararhizobium sp. P1_E7; assembly: GCF_056405855.1. Lineage (NCBI taxonomy): Bacteria > Pseudomonadati > Pseudomonadota > Alphaproteobacteria > Hyphomicrobiales > Rhizobiaceae > Pararhizobium > Pararhizobium sp. P1_E7. The sequence continues at coordinate 1,611 of NZ_JBFUBH010000044.1, forward strand.
CCTCGCGGATGCGCGGCGCAAGGGTTTCGCTCAGGAGCCGCAGGCCGTAAAAATTGATCGCCAGCGTGATCGCAGCACCCCCGGTGCCGGAAACACCGGCAACGTTCAACAGCGCGTCGATGCGTTGCGGCAACCGCCCGGCAATCGCCTCGATGCCCTCGGGCGTGGAGATGTCGCCCTTGAGGAAGGCGCCGTGGCTGGCCGGCGGATCGCTGATGTCGATGCCGATGACGTCAGCCCCTTGCGCGATCGCCAGCTCCGCCGTGCGGGCGCCGATGCCGGAAGAGACGCCGGTGATGACGATGGTCTTGCCGTTGAGCATGCTTAATCCTTTCTGGACAGGTGCGGGATTTCCAGCCGGTAGCCGACCGGCATGAGCGAAATCCCGAAACGGGTTTCGATCGCGCCCCACAGGCCAAGCGGCATGAAGAGCGAGAACAGAAGAGCGATGGCGCCGAGGCCGATCAGATACCAGACGCCGAGGGCGCCGAACCATGTCTCGATTAGGAAGAAGATCACGGCGCCGAGGATCGCGCCCTCGAAACGACCGATGCCGCCGACGAGAACCATGAAGATCATGTAGGCCGTCCATTGCACCGAGAAATAGGTTTTCGGCTGGAAGGTGGTGGCGCTGGCGAGCCACAGCGCACCGGCGACACCGATGCCGAAGGCGGCCAGCACGAAGATCAGCCGCTTGGTGCGGTTTACGTCGATGCCGAGCGAGCCGGCGGCCTCCTCGTTGTCGCGGATGGCCTGGATCGAAGCGCCGGTGCGACTGCGCAGGAGAGCGAACAGCCCGCAGAGCAGGCCGGCCATGGCCACAAGCGCCAGCCAGTAGATGATGTCGCGTCGGGCGTCGGCCGCATAGGCATTGAGCGAGATCAGCGAGCGGCCGGTCTCCCCCTGGATCAGCCCGTCGAGATTGACCATCAGATGGGTCAGCGCGGAGACCACCCACATGCCGATGGCGAACTCGCCGCCCTTCAGCCGCAACATGACGAGCGACAACGGGTAGGACACTGCGGCAACGAGAAGACTTGCCAAGCCCATCGCCACGAAGGGGTCGATCCCCGCCTCGGCGAGGCGCACCGTGACATAAGCTCCGAGGCCGAAGAATACCTGCTGGCCGACCGAGACCAGACCGCCGTAGCCGGCCAGCGCATTCCACATCGCCGCCATGATGACGTAGACGAACAGCGCGGTCAGCCGGTCGATGGCGCCGGCGCCGAGAACGCCCGGCAGGACGGCGAGGCCGAGCAGCACGATCCCCGAGGCTGCGGCCGCGCTCCGGGACGAGCGGGTCCAGCGATGGACGATCGGGGGCGAGACGACAGAGCTCATGCGGCACCTCCCCGGCCGATCAGCCGGGCTGGCATGGAGGCCAGATCCGGAAACATCAGCCGCGCAAACAGGATGATCAGGAAAACGGCATGCCCCGCGATCAGGAAGCCGAGCGGATGGAGCGATGCCCCGAAGGTCTGGGCAAGGCCGAGCACGATGCCGCCCACCAGCGTGCCCCAGAGCGAGCCAGCGCCGCCGATGACCGACGCCTCGAAGGCGAAAAGCAATTGCGGGGCGCCGGAATAGGGCTCGAAGGTGGCGCGCATGCCAAGGACCATGCCGGCGATCGTCACCGTGACGAGGGTGATCGCCGCGGCAGCCGCATTCACCCGCCGCGCATCAATGCCGACCAGTCCGGCTGTATCGGGATCCTCCGCTGTGGCGCGGATCGCGCGGCCGATGCGGGTGTAGCTCAGCATCAGTTGCAGGCCGGCGAGCAGCAGCACGGCAGTGACGAAGATCAGCACCGGCAGCTTGCCGACATAAAGCCCGCCGGCAAGTTCCCAGCTATCCCAGGAGAGATCGCCGATCGCATTGGCGAGCGACCGGGTATCGGCGCCGAACTGTTCGAACAGCGCGTTTTCGATGACCATCGACAGCCCGAAGGTCGAGAGGATCGGCAGCAATTGCCCACCGCGCGCACTGCGATCGAGGATCAGGCGCTGGATCAGCCAGCCGGCGGCCGCCATGACCGCCACGGCGACAAGAAAACAGGCCCAGAGCGGCAGTTGCGCCCGCTCTGAAAGCACGAAAATGAGATAGGCGGCGGCCACCGCCAGGCTGCCATGCGCGAGATTGATGATGCGCATGACCGAGAACATGAAGGACAGGCCACACGCGATCAGCGCGTAATATCCCCCGAGCAGGATACCCTGGACGATCTGGTTGGTCATGCCGGCACCTTTTCATTCTTCGTTCGATGCAGGCCGAAATAGGCCTCGGTCACCTGATCGCGCGTCAGGTCCTTTGAGCGACCTTCCAACACCGCCTTGCCCTCCAGCATGCAGATGATGCGGTCGGCGACGGCCATGGCGCGGGACAGATCCTGCTCGACGAGGACGATGGTGGTGCCCGACGTCATCAGCCCGTCGAGCGAGGCATAGACGCGATCGACGATCAGCGGCGAGAGGCCGAGCGAGACCTCGTCGAGAAGCAGGATTTCCGGGTTGCTCATCAGCGCGCGGCCGATGGCGGTCGCCTGCTGCTCGCCGCCGGAGAGGTGCCCGGTCTTGTGGTCGAGGCGCTTCTTGAGATTGGGAAAGACGTCGATGACGCGGTCGATCGACCATTCGCCCTTGCGGTCGGCCATCGCCCCGAGCTTGAGGTTTTCGGCGACCGTCATCGCGGCGAACATCTTGCGCCCTTCCGGCACCAGCGCGATGCCGCGCCGCACCCGCTGATGCGCAGCAAGCCGGGTCACGTCCTCGTCGGCAATGGTGATGGAGCCGCCATGGACAGGGTGGGCGCCGGCAAGCGTGCGCATAAGCGTCGTCTTGCCCGCACCGTTGGCGCCGATCAGCGCCAGCGTCTCGCCCTTCGCCACGCTGAAGGAGAGGCCGCGCACCGCCTCGAGCAGGCCGTGCCGCGCCGTCAGGTTCTGGATCGAAAGCATCGTCATTGCGTGCTTCCTCCGAGATAGGCGCGGACCACTTGCGGATCGGACATCACCGCCTGCGGCTCGCCATCGGCGATGATGCGCCCGGCATCCATGCAGATCAGCCGTTCCACCACCTGAAGCAGCACATGGACGATATGCTCGATCCAGACGATGCCGATGCCGCGCCGGCGCAGTTCCTGGATCGTCGCCACCAGTTCCTGAGCTTCCGAATCCGTCAACCCGCCGCCGATCTCGTCGAGCAACATGACTTTCGGTCCGGTCGCCAGCGCCCGGGCAAGCTCCAGCCGCTTGCGGTCCAGAAGGCCGAGCGTCTCGGCGCGCCGGTTGGCGACTGCGAGCATGCCGCACAGGCTCAGTGAATCGACCGCGCGTTCATAGGCCTCGTCGCGGCTACGCACGTCGCCATGCGCCGCCGCAACGTAGACATTCTCGAAGGTGGTCATGCCAGAAAACGGTTTCGGAACCTGGTGCGTGCGCACCAGGCCGAGCCGGCAACGGGCCGCAGCCGGAAGCCGCGTCACGTCGTGCCCGCCAAAGGCCACCGTGCCGGCACTCGGCTGGTAAGCGCCCGAAAGCGTCGCCAGGAGCGTGGTCTTGCCGGCGCCGTTCGGGCCAACGATGCCCACCGCCTCGCCCATGCCCATCGAGAAGTCGACATTTTCCAGGACGGCAAGCGCGCCGAACCGCTTGGTGATGCCGCTTCCCGAAAACTGGGCGACGCCGTTTCCGTTGTCCACCGTCATCACACTCATCCGTTGTACGACAGGAGCTTCGCCGCGACCGGCACGTTCGGATCGGTCGCGTTTTCCGTCACCACGTAATCGAGCGGGAATTTCGAACCTTCCGGCGCTTTCACCCATTGCGTGCCGATGATCGGGCCGGGAGAGACGTTGGCAACCGGGCCGGAGGTGAAATCGACCTTGCCGGCGATGGTCACCGTGTTCAGCGTGGAAAGCGACTTTGCGACGGCCTCCTTGCTCTTCGGGTCCGAGGCCTTCTTCAGCGCGTCGAAACCGGCGTCGAGCAGCGACAGCGTCGCGCCAAGCTGCTGCGTCCATTGTTTGCCCGAAGCGGCCTCATAGCCATCGGCCAGCTCGGCACCGCTGACGCCAGCGACCGAGGACTTGTACGGAAACGCCTTGTGCCAGTAGGCGGCGCTTGCGAGGTTGACGCCGAGATCGCCGAGCGCCTCTACGCCCGAGGGGAACAGACCCGTCTTGGCGACCTGGACGATCTTGACCTGCCGGTGCAATCCCTGCTGGGCCGCCTGACGCCAGAAGGTGGCGAAATCCGGCGGGATCGGGAAGGTGTTGACGATTTCGACGCCTTCCTGCTTGAAGAGGGCGATCTGGCTGGAAAAGTCCGTCGTGCCGGTCTCATAGGCGCCGGGATCGATGATCGTGAAGCCGTCCTTTTCGAGCAGCGGCGCCAGATTGGCGCGGATCGCGTTGCCGTCAGCGTCGTTCGGGTACATGACGCCGACCTTGCGGTTGGTCTCGATCAGCTTCCATTGCGACACGTATGTCTTGTGGAACTCGCCGACGCCGAAGCCGAAATGATAGGTCCATTTGAACGGCGAGGGCTCGCCTGGCTTTGCGCCGCGGCCGAAATACCACGCTTCCCACGGCATGACCGTCGAAAGGCAGGGCACGCCGGCGGCTTCGCAGGCATCGGCGACGGGATTGATCGTCTCAGGCGTCGAGACTGCCAGCATCAGGTCGACCGCCTCGTTGTTGATGAGATCCTTGGCGAGCTGGCCGGCACGCGATGGATCGGATTGCGTGTCCCGGTCGAGGATTTCGACCGCGTAATTCTTGCCGGCGATGTCGATGCCGTTGGCGAGCGCTTTGCGCACTACCTCCAGTACGTAGCCGTCGGTTTCGCCGAAGCCGGCGAGTGGGCCGGTGCGCGGGCTGATGAAGCCCACCTTCAGAGTGTCGGCCGCAAAAGCCGGTCTGACGCCCATCGCCATGGCCGCGGTGACAGCGCCTGCGGTCGCCAGCAGTTCGCGCCGGGTCAAGCCATTCTGTTTTTCTTTCGTCATTATTACCATCCTCCCTTGGTGAAATCCCCCGATCCATCACTCCCTTGATTAGATCGGATAATCCTCGTTGCCGCCGGATATCGTGATCCAGCGCAGTTCCGTGAATTCGTCGAGCGCGGCGGGTCCGCCGAATTTGCCGTAGCCGCTCGCCTTGACGCCGCCGAACGGTATCTGCGGCTCGTCGCAGACCGTCGCCGCATTGATGTGGCAGATGCCGGATTCGATCCGCCGGGCGACGTCGAAGGCCCTGCCGATGTCGCGGCTGAAGACCGCGCCCGAGAGCCCGTATTCGCAGTCGTTGGCGACTGTGACAGCCTCATCGACCGAGCTGACGCGGATGATCGCCGCAACCGGCCCGAAACTCTCCTCGCGATAGATGCGCATCTCCCGCGTGACATGGTCGATGACCGTGGCATCCATGAAGGCATCGTGATTGTCGCCGCCTGTCAGCAAGGCCGCTCCCTTGGCGACGGCGTCGTCGATCAGGCCACGAACGCGGCGCGCAGATTCCGCCGTCACCATGGCTCCGAGTGGCAGGTCGCCGCGTGCCGGATCGCCGGCGCGCAAGGTCCGGGCCTTGACGAGAAATTTTTCGACGAAGGCGTCCGCAATCCCGTCCATGACGATGATGCGCTCGGTCGACATGCAGATCTGGCCCTGATTGAAATACGCGCCGAAGGCGGCGGCGCTGACCGCGAGGTCGAGATCGGCATCGTCCATGACGATGAAAGCGGCCTTGCCGCCGAGTTCCAAGAGGCATCGCTTGAGATGTTTTGCTGCGGTCTGGGCGATGATCCGCCCCACACGGGTCGAGCCCGTGAAATTGATGCGGCGCACGGCCGGATGGGCGATCAGCGTCTCGACGACTGCGGAGGCATCGGCCGGCGCGTTCGAGACGATGTTGAACACGCCAGCTGGAAAACCAGCCTCGGTGAGCACGTCGCCGATCAGCCTGTGGGTCGCGGGGCAGAGTTCGGACGACTTGAGCACCACCGTATTGCCGCAGGCAAGCGCCATCGCGATCGAGCGCACGCCGAGGATGACGGGCGCGTTCCACGGGGCGATCGCAAGGCAGACGCCGGCCGGCTGGCGATAGGCCATCGACGTCTTGCCCGCACAGTCGGTCGGAATGACCTGCCCACCGATCTGCGTCGTCATGGCCGCAGTCTCGGAGAAGATCTTTGCCGAAAGAGCGACGTTGAAAGCGCACCAGGCACGTGTCGCGCCGGTCTCGGCCATCATCGCCGCCGCGAAATCGTCCTCGCGGACAAGAAGCAATTGGGCGGCGCGCTCCAGCAGCGTGCGGCGATAACCGGGACTCGTCTGCGACCATTCGGGAAAGGCGGCGGCGGCCGCGTCGGCGGCTACAGCGGCTTCCGCAGCGGTCGCAGCGGTCGCGACGGTCACCAGATCGCCGCTGACCGGGCTGTAGCGTTCGAAGGTCGCTGAACTGGCGGCCTCGGCATCGCGCCCGCCAACCAGCATCGACACCCGGCGCACCGGCGCCGGGGAAACGTTGCCCGGCCCGTCGAAAGACAGGGCCGTTCTGCTGTGAGGATGGGTTAAAGCCGCCATGTGTGCCTCCTCCCAAAGGCTCTTGATGGGAATGCTACGCCTTGCATCGAAAATAAGAATGTGTATTTCTGGTCATTAATTGTAATTTTCAGGTCATGGTGGCGCATGTTTACCGATCCGGCCATCCATCACGATGCCCGCGGCGAGGCAATCGAGCCCGCCATCCAGTCGCGCGTGCTGCGCATCGGCCGGCCGGCGCAACGCTGGTTCCATCACGCGCTGCTGCTCACTGGCGGCAACATCCACCTGGCGCGCAACGAAGGCCCGGCAACGGTCGCCGGCCCTGCCATCGCCTTTTTTCCGCCGAGCGTGGAGGAGATGGTTACGGTGGCGGCCGGTAGTCGCGGCTATCTCTTCGGCGTGTCGCCCGAGATCATCGGCGAGGCGATCGGCGAGCATACCGAGTCGGCCGCATTGCGGGTGTTTTCCGCCGGCTTTTCCGTGAACGATGCCTTGGAACCCGCCAGCCTGCGTGAGATGACGCCGCTGTTCGAGGGGGCCCTCGCTGAGCTGGCGACGGAAGGCCGCGCCTCGCGCATGGTCATCTCGGCCTATATGCGGCTGATCTTGATGACCGTCTGGCGGCTGCAGCGCTCGCCAGCGGAACAGGAACGCCGGGCGAGCGCCGGCTCCATCTTGCAGAGGTTCCGCCAGTCGGTCGAAATCGGTTTCCGGCGCCACCGCAGCATAGCCGACTACGCGGCCGAACTCGGCATCACCACCGACCGCCTGCACGCCATCTGCCAGCGCACGCTGTCGCGCACGCCGATCGAACTGGTGCACGACCGCCTTGTGCAGGAGGCCAAACAGCGGCTCGAACGCTCCGCCCGCGACGTACAGGAAATTTCCTACAGCCTCGGCTTTCGCGATCCGGGCAATTTCAGCCACTTCTTCAAGCGCAAGACCGGCCTGTCGCCGGCGCGATACCGGGCCATGGCGATCAAAAAGACCAGCAGTGCACCGATACAGACATCTTCGGATTATCACGACTGGCCCTGAAATGAAGGAGGAAGGATTGGCATCGTCATCATGTGTGACTATATTAAGCACATATAGAGGACACCCATGAACACCCGTTTTGCCGTTGCCGCACATATCCTGACCTTTCTTGACACGCAGGAGGGGCGGCCTGCGACGTCCGAACTCGTTGCTTCCAGCGTCAGCACCAACCCGACGCTGATCCGCCGATTGCTGTCCCAGCTTGCCAAGGCGGGGCTGACGACATCGCAAATGGGCACCGGTGGCGGGGCATTGCTTGCCAGGCCCGCCAACCGGATCACGCTTCTCGACGTGCATCGCGCCGTCGACGAGGACAGCACGATTTTCCCGCTGCACCAGGAACCGAACCCGCAATGCCCGGTCGGAAGGCACATCAACGGCGTCCTGCGCCGGCGTCTTTCCGATGTCGAAAAGGCCATGGAGGCCGAGCTCGCCCGCACGACGATAGCGGACATGGCGCGGGACGTTACCAAAGCCGATCACGCAAACTGAACGCGAAGGCGCGTTTTTATCCATGAACCCCTTTACAGGAGTATGTAACTAAACTAGATACATATATGTCTGTTACAAATATGGATACATACTATGCACCCTTCCCGCCGCTTGCTTCTCGCCGTCACGGCGCTTCTGCCCATCACGGCCGGCCTGACCGCCGCCAACGCTTTCGCACAAACGGAGACCAGAATGACCACGCAGGAACAACAGGTCGTCGACCTTCTCAAGGCCATCGAGACGGGCGCCGCCGAGCCGGTTGCCGTCATCAACCCGGAAAAGTACATCCAGCACAATCTCTCGGCTGGCGATGGCCTGGCGGGCTTCGGTGCGCTTCTTTCCGCGTTGCCGAAGGGGGCGGYCAAGGTGAATACAGTGCGCGTCTTCCAGGACGGCGACTACGTGTTCGCCCACACCGACTACAATTTCTTCGGGCCGAAGATCGGCTTCGATATCTTCCGCTTCGAGAACGGCAAGATCGTCGAGCATTGGGACAATCTCCAGGAAACGGCCGGCCCCAATCCGAGCGGCCACAGCATGACGGACGGCCCGACCGAAGCGGCCGATCTCGACAAGACCGCCAGCAACAAAGCGCTCGTCGCCGCTTTCATCGGCGACATTCTCGTCAACGGGCGCATGGACAAGCTCGGCGCCTATATCGAGGGCGACGCCTACACGCAGCACAATCCGCAGATCGCCGACGGGCTGTCGGGCCTTGGCGCGGCATTGAAAGCCATGACGGCCGCAGGCGTCACCATGAAATACGACAGCGTTCACCGAGTTCTCGGTAAGGGCAATTTCGTGCTGACCGCGAGCGAAGGCAGCTTCGCCGGCAAGCACACGTCCTTCTACGACCTCTTCCGCGTCGAAGGCGGCAAGATCGTCGAACACTGGGACACGATCGAGGCCATTCCTGCGCAATCGGAATGGAAGAACCAGAACGGCAAGTTCTGAACCAAGGGGGCGCGCAATGCCCCCTTACCAAATCTTGCCGCAATGGAAGCCGCGATATCTTGTGGTTGGCCACGACATAAGGGCCCTGACGCATTTTTGAGGCCATTTCAGTTCGTGCCGGCGATGCGAGCTTCGAGCGATCCGCCGAGGCTGGCAGCGAGTTTGAATATCTTCAGGGCATTCAGGAACTTGAACAAGGCCGGCGAGCCAGCCTAGATCGTGCATGGTTGCGTTCGACACTCGAAAACCCTGCCTAATTTGCGGAACGATGGAGGCCAGGCTGAGTTGGGGATCGCGTCCTTCCGCAAATGGATCTGACGCGAATTACCGCAATTCCCGTGCGCTGGCCAATTCGGCACGTATCCCGCCGACAACGGAATCGATAAAGGCCGAAACGGCCAATGGCAGGTGCGCCCGGTTGGGATAGACGACGCTCATGCCGATGTTGCGACGCATGTATTGGGGCAATACCGGCACCAGTCGGCCAGCCGCGAAATCGGCCGTCCCCTGTATCATCTCAAGCATTTTGGCCGGGGGACGGACCATCCCCCAGCCATTGTCTTCTACGAAAATTTGGAATGCGCCGCTCAGTGTGTTGTTGCCGCTGCCTGCTCGATCAGGTCGGCGACAGCCTTCGGGTTTGATACATAGATCGCGTGGGCGGCGCGAGCAATGTCGCCGCTGCGACGTTTAGTTTGGGAGCTCGTCAAAGAAGAGATAGACGGCGCTAATCTTACCGTCCCGGACGATCGCGAAATCGGTGCCGGCGTAAGCTGGCGGCTTGCCAAGACTGCCCGACACCCACCGGACCCGACCACCATCGCCCATCTCCTCAGGCGGGGAGAGCGGCTGATATTGGAAGTCAGGATGGGTCGCCTTGATCACACCGGCGATGCGGTCGATCGCGTCGCGGCCGTGGTAAGTGCCGTTGGGTTCGTAGAACACGGCGTCTTCATGGAAGACCTTTTCGATCGCTTTGCGTCGACGCTCGGGGTCGATCTCACCGAACACGTCGTGGAGATTGCGAAGCAACAAGGTCGATATGGTGGGGGACATGGTTTCTCTCCGTCTGGTGTCGGGTTCGGCTTGCGCCGTCTCGACGAGGGATGGCTCTGTTGCGGGACGTACCCCCGAGGGGCTTGCCTGGGCTGTGCTGCCTGCTCCGCTCACGAAGGCTGCCGCGCCTATGGCGAGAATGAGAGCTTGCCTGCGCGGTATGGCCCGCTTTAAATTCTGGAGGCATGGCTTTCTTCATACGAGATAGCGGGGGAAAAGAGTTTCCTGGATAGAGCGTGTAGGCCAGGTCGAGACTGCGAGCGAGAGCGCTGTGGCAGACCTTCAAGCAGCCACTGCGCCGCTTGAGCCCAGTTCGCTGGTCTTGCGCCGATTATCGATGCTGAGCGCTCCGGCGCCGAATCCCACGATCTGCAGAAGCCCACCCGCCATCATTACGTTCTTGAGGAAGTGGATCATCTGGTTCTGATCGGCGAGATTGCTGTGAAACGACATCGCCGTCGCAAGCGAGAACAGGGCAAGAACCGCGGCCACATAGCGGGCGCGATAGCCGGCGATGAGAAGCAGGCCGCCACCGAGTTCGGCCGCGACAGCCACGGCGAAAGCCAAAGACGGGAAAGGCAAGCCGACGGCGCTGATCATCCCGGTTGTGGCGCTGTAAGCGCCGAGCTTGCTGAAGCCGCTCATGGCGAAAGGAAGACCGATCATCAGCCGGCCGACAAAAGGAAGGTAACGGGTCGCAAACATTGACAGTCTCCTTGACGTGGACCTCCGCATCTCGTTGCGGACAAGGCAAATATAGTTGCAGAGGATGCGCTCTCGAAATAGAAATGATTGAAAATCATCGTTGCAGGATTGTCGATGTCAAAGCTGCCCGACTTCGAGGGACTGGCCATGTTCGCCAAAGTGGCCGAGGAGCGCTCATTCGCTTCGGCGGCCCGAACCATGGGCGTATCTGTGGCTACCGTCTCGCGAGCCGTCACGCGTCTTGAAGACCGTCTTGGGGGGCGCCTGTTCAACAGGACATCCCGGCGACTTGCGTTGACCGACTATGGTCACACGCTCGCCGAGCGGGCGTCCAAGATTTTCGCGGATGCGGAGGAGGCCGAGGACATCGCGCGCGAGGCCTCCAGTCGCCCGCGGGGCCTCGTGAAACTCGCGGCCCCGCTGTCCTTCGGCACACGCTGGGTAGCTCCGATGCTGCCGGAGCTTTTCCGGCGTTATCCGGACATCGCCGTCGATCTTCACCTGACTGACGCGCAGACGGACCTGATCGGTGGCGGCTTCGACGCTGCGCTGCGCATCGCCGCTCTGGAGGACTCGTCCCTCGTTGCGCGACTAATCGCACCTGTTCGCCGGTTTGTTGTTGCGTCGCCGGCCTACATTGCAAAGTATGGCCGTCCGCTGCACCCGCACGACCTCGTCGACCATTATTGCTTGAGCTACACCAACAAATCGAAACATGACCTTTGGCGCTTCACGCATCGGAAAACAGGTGAGGAGTCCCCGATTACGCCAACGGGGCCACTGCGAGGAACGAGCGCCGAGGCTTTATTGCCGACAGTGCTTGAGGGGCTGGCGATCACCGAACTCCCCGAGTTTATCGCGACCCAATATTTTCCGGATGGGCAGCTTGAACCGATTCTCGATGATTGGCAGTTGCCGGAAGGCGGATTGTACTTCGTGACGCCGACGGTTCGCGCACGTCCCGCGAAGGTCTCAGCCGTGGCTGATTTCTTGATCGCCGAGTTGTCGGAGGCGCAGTGGAGTGCGGAAGTGGTGATGGGTTGGAAGCCACCACCACAACGGAGAAACCAGACATAAGTCAGCGATGAAGCCAGGCTGCATGCCGACATTTCTGCAGCGATGACTTTCAATCTTTTCTATTTCGAAAAGCAGTCCGCCGCGGAAATAGTTTCCGGTCCAATGCAACGGCCCGAGCGGCCGACCGGCGCATAAGCGGGTGCGGGGACGAGTTGCCCCCGGCACCCGCTCAGTCCTCTCCCGGACCTGGTTCGACGAGTTCGATCAGCACATTGTCCGGCCCCTTCAGATAGACGACGCGCCGGCCTGTCCAGGGACCTTTCGCCACGATCTGCGGCGGGCCGAAGGCGACCCACCCGTGGCTCGCCGCCACGCAAAGCAAGGCATCGACGTCCTTTACCAGCAGGCCGAGATGCGAAGCACCGCTGTCGCAGGCCTGGAAGGCAAGCGTTTTTCGCCCGAGCGCCGTCTTGTATTCCAGCAATTCGACGACGTGCGGCCCCTTTGCCAGCATGGCAAGATCGATCGATCCGTCATGGACACCCGTGACCTCGCGGACAAAATCACGATCCAACAACACATCGCGTCCGACCAGGTCGAAACCGAGGATGTCGATCCAGAAACGTAGCGACGTTTCGAGGGACGTAACCGTGATCCCGACATGATGCACGGCGATGCCGGACGCATCCTCACGCATGGCCGCGCTCTTCCCGGAACAGATAGAGCGCCTGCTGCACCGGGCGGTCGGAGAAGGAGAACAGCACACTGTCTTCGTCGGTCTCATGCCAGACATGATGCCAGGAGGGCACGACGAATATGTCGCGCTTGCCCCATTCGATGACGGTGTCACCGATATGGGTGCGGCCGCGCCCCTCGATCGGCACGAAGACGGTGGCGTCGGTCGAGCGATAGCGTGAGGTCGTGAACCCCTTCGGCAGAAGTTGGATGAAGGTGCCGATGGTCGCCATGGCGTGGTTGCCGGTGATCGGATTGGTGTAGCGCATCTTCAGGCCGTGGCACGGGTCCCAGGCGTCGTGGCGGCGCATGCGTTCGAGTGCGTCGCGGGTCCGGTCATAGGGGTAGTTGAAGACGGGGGACGTTCCGCCGCCCGCGCCGTGGTCGACGGGTAAAAGGTTGGCGCCGTAGCGGGCATCGCTGTCGCCGATCGGGCGGTCCAGCGGCTGCTCGTCCCGGTCGAGATGTTCTGCAAACGAGGCGTCGAGGAACTGCACGATGGGGATGTCGAGCCCGTCGAGCCAGAAGATCGGGTCCGAACTCTGGTTGCCGTGATCGTGCCAGGCCATCGGCGGGGTGATAATGAAATCGCCCTCGTGCATGATGGTCTTTTCGCCATTGACCGTGGTGTGGGCGCCGCTGCCTTCCAGCACGAAGCGTAGCGCGCTTTGTGTATGGCGATGCGCCGGCGCCACCTCGCCGGGCAGCACGAGTTGCACCCCGGCATAGAGGTCGGTGGTGATCTTGGACTGTCCCCGCAGGCCCGGATTTTCCAGGACGAGGACGCGCCGCTCGGCCTCCTTCGCCGTGATCAGGCCGCCGGCTTCCAGGATCGCCTCGCGGATCGTCGGAAAACTCCAATGCGCCGGGCGGCAAGGGCTGCGCGGGGTCGGGGTGACGAGATCGGCCAGCGACGTCCACAGCGGCGTCATGTTGCTCTGGCTGATCCGGTCATAAAAGTCCTGCCGCATGGCCTGCGTCGAAGGGACTGTGAGATGGTTAGCCGACATGCGCGCCTCCTGTTGCAAGCKGTTCTGCGATGGTCTTGCCGCGAAGCCGAACGGGGGCGGTTTCCTTGAGCAGCAGGATGACGACGATGCCGAGACCCAAGGCATAAAGGGGAACCGCTGCGGCGTGTTCGATGCCGTAGTGTTTTGCAATGGTGCCGGCGATGGCGGGCGCAAAGCCACCGCCAAAGATTTCGCCGATGCCGATAACCATGCCGGAGCCGGTGGCCATCAGTCGGGCGGGCACGGATTCGGCCGTGATGGGGCCGACCGTCAGGGTGAGCAGGGCATAGAGGCTGCCCATCGCGACCATCATGCAGAGGAAGAGCACGGTGACATTGGCGCCCGCTCCGCCGAAAATCCAGAAGGCACCGAAAGCCAGCACGGCCGAGAGAAGCATGACGGGCTTGCGGCCGACCCGGTCGGACAGCGCAGGCAGTGTCAGGGCGCCGAGCGCGCCGCCAAAACCCATGGATGACAGGATGAAGCCCATCTGGTCCATGGTGAGATGCAGGTAATCCACCAGATAGCTCGGGAACAGAGCCGCCACGACGATGATGCAGGTCAGCCAGAAAAGCTGGCAGAGAATGGCGAGCGGCACATTGCGGTAGGCGAAGACCTCGTACCAGCGGTGCTTGCCGGCATCATGCGTCGTGCTGTGGGTCGCGATTTCCGCAGGCGCCGGCTGTTCCAGCACGCGATGCAGCAGGTAGGCGACGATCAGGCCCGGAACGGCGACCATCAGGAAGATCCACGGCCAGTCGATGACCTTGAGCAACTGCGTCACCGCCAGCGGTGCAAGGCCCAGGCCGAGCAGCGCCGGCATGGTCTGCTGAATGCCGACGTTCAGCCCGTGGCGCTTGGGCGGCGAGGCATCCATCGTCGCGATGATGCTGGCGGGCGTGAAGGCACCTTCGGCGAGCCCCATCAGTACGCGCGCCAGCACGAGCGAGGCGAGGCCTGTTGCAAGCCCGCTGAAGCCGGCGATCAGCGAGAAGATGAACAGCGCCGGCACGATGATTTTCTTAAAGCCGAAGCGGTCGGAGAGATTGCCGGTGAAGAGCGAGGACAGGCCCCATGCCACCGCCAGCGCGCCGGTGATGATGCCGAGATCCTGATAATCAAGGCCGAGATCGCGGGCGAGAACCGGCATCATCGGCACGATGATGAACCGGTCGACACCGACGAGGCCAAGACCGAGCGACAAGAGCGTCACCGCTTTCCACTCGTAGCCCTTCGGCCGGCCGGATCGGTCGGCCGTATCGTTTGCATTCGTCACGACGGGTATCATTCTGCATCCTCCTGGTTGGCTGGCAAAGAGCGTTCGAAAGCGGGCAGCGCCAGTGCTGCGTCCGCGATACGTTTCAATGTCGGAAAGGGTGAGAGGTCCAAGGCGTAGGTTTTCGCATTGATGACCTGTGGCACGAGGCAGATATCGGCGAGCGAGACCGTGTCGCCGTGACAGAACCGGCCGGTCTCGCCGCTCGTCGAAAGCGCGGCCTCCAGCGTCTGAAATCCTTCGGCAATCCAGTGATTGTACCAGCGGGCCACGGCATCGTCCGGCTGGCCGAGCGGCCCGCGCAGGTAGTTGAGCACCCGCAGATTGTCGATCGGATGCACGTCGCACGCGATGACCTGCGCGAGCGCGCGCACCCGCGCCCGGCCCGCGGCGTCTTTTGGCAACAGCGGCGGTTCGGGCCGCGTTTCGTCCAGATATTCCAGGATCGCCAGCGACTGCGTCAAAATCCGGCCGTCGATCTCCATTGCCGGCACCAGGCCCTGCGGATTGATCCGGCGATAGTCCGGCAGGGTCTGTTCTCCGCGCCGGAGGTGGTGGGGCACGGTCCGGTAGGTCAGCCCCTTGAGGTTGAGCGCGATGCGGACCCGGAACGAGGCCGAGGAGCGGTAGTAGCCGTGGAGGGTGATAGGCGCGCTCATGTGATCGACACCCGAAGCGGCGGAAGACCATCGATGCGGGCTTCGAGCCTGTCGCCGCTCACCACGGCACCGACTCCTTCGGGCGTGCCGGTATAGATGAGGTCGCCGGGAACGAGGTCCATGTAGCGCGACAGCCAGTGGATGATCTCGTCGACCGACCAGATCAGCTTGGAAAGCCTGCTTTCCTGCCGGCGCTCGCCGTTGACGTCGAGCGTCACCGTCGCCTCGGCAACCGCATTCCACCTTGCGACTGGAACGATCTCACCGATCGGGGCGGAGCGGTCGAAGGCCTTTCCCATGTCCCATGGCCGGCCTTTTTCGCGGGCGGCGATCTGCACGTCGCGGCGCGTCATGTCGAGACCGACGGCATAGCCGAAGATATGCGACGCCGCATCCTCGACGGGAATGTTAGCGCCGGTCTTGCCGATGGCGACGACCAACTCGACCTCATAGTGATAGTTGCCGGTCATGCGCGGATAGGGAATGCGTGCGCCGTCCGGCTCCACCGTGTCGGCGGGTTTCAGGAAGAAGAACGGCTCCTCGCGGTCAACAGCAAAACCCATTTCCCGCGCATGGGCCTCGTAGTTCCGGCCGACGCAATAGATGCGCCGGACCGGAAAGGTGCCCCCGCCGACGACCGGGACGGCCGCGACGGCCGGGGGCTCAAAGACATGGCTGTTCGTCATGACACTCTCCGTCGAGATCGAGGCCTCACCAGGCCGTGAGGCCGCCATCCACCTTGATGTCCGTTCCGGTCACCCAGCTCGCCTCGTCCGATACGAGGTAGACGATGGCCCAGGCGACATCCTCGGGCTTGCCGTGGCGGCCGATCATCGTGTTGGCCTTCATGGAGTCTTCGAACCCCGGAAGGTTGTCGAAGGCGAACTGCGCGGCGGGCGTGTGGATGATGCCGGGCGAGACTGTGTTGGCGCGGATCTTGTGCGGCGCGCCCTCATAGGCCATCTGGCGTGTCATCGAGAGAACGCCCCCCTTGCCGGTGGAATGGGCGATTGCGCCCATGTTGCGGGTCGCACCCCAGGCGGAGATCGAGGCGAAGTTGACGATGCTGCCGCCGCCGCGCTTAATCATGTGCGGCCAGGCGGCGCGCACGGGCAGGAACACGATGTCGAGTTCGCCCTTCAGCGTCTTGTGCCATTGCGCCAGCGTCATGTCGGGCACGGAAGCGAACTCGACGAAGCCTGCCGCCGTTACCAGCGCGTCGATACCGCCGTGTTTTTCAGCGACGTAGTCCATGAGGGCGGCCGCGCCGGCTTCGCTGGTCAGGTCATAGGAGACGGCGTCGATCTCGAAACCATCGGCCCTTGCGGTGGCGACGGTGCCGGCCAGCGCTTCCTGATTAACGTCGACGCCGATGACGGTTGCGCCCTCCCTGGCAAACAGCAGCGCCGTTCCCTGGCCGATGCCGCTGGCGGCACCGGTGACGATTGTCACTTTTCCTTTGAGACGATTGGGCATGTCATGCTCCCTGATTGGTTGTTTCCGGTGATGGGTCCCTGCCCCGTTTTCGGGCGCAGGCATTCGTTGCCGCCGCTTTCGCGGCGGGATCGGTCTTTCTGAAAGGCGTCTGGGTGGTCAGGCCGCGACGGGCTGTCCGGTCTTATCCGCCAGGAAATCGAGGAGAAGATTGCCCACGATTTCCGGCCGCTCGATGTTGGCGCAGTGACCGCAATCCGGGATGACGGCGACCTTGCTGCCGGCAATCCGCTTTGCCACGTCCGTGGCATAACCGGGCAGACGCAGCTTGTCTTTGGCGCCTGCGATCAGCAGCGTCGGGACGCCGATCGCCTCGTAGTTGGTCGCGTCGGCCTGGCCAAATTCCTTGCGTTCCGGTGCATGAGGCGACCGGAAGCGGGCTGCCGCCACGGCCTCCCAGGCGCCCGGAGCGATGCTCAGGGCATGGCGCCGGCGCACATAATCCTCGTCGTTGTGCCAGACGCTGCCTTCGAACAGCGACTGGAGGATGCCTGTCATGCCATCCACGCTGCCATCGTAGTGGGTGAGCCGCTTGCGCGCCTCGTTCTCCGGCATCCAGCCGCCGCCGCTGATCGCGACGAGCTTGTCGATGCCAAAGCCCGGATACCGATCGGATGCGATCTGCAAAAGGAACGTCGCTCCCATGGAATTGCCGATGAACGATGCCCGATCGATTGCCAGAACGTCGAGGAAGCGCGCCATATGCGCAATCATGCGCGCCCGCTTGCCGCCGAAATCGTGGATCTTCGCTGTCTGCCCGAAGCCGAGCCAGTCCGGCGCGATTACCCGGTAGCGTTCCGCAAGCTGCGGAACCAGGTATTCCCAGCTCAGTTCCGCGCAGCCGCCGAATTCGCCGCTGTGCAGCAGCACGACGACCGGGCCTTCGCCCGCCTCCAGGTAGTGCGTGCGGATTCCATCGACATCGACGAAGCGGCTGCGATGGGCCTTTTCGACCGGCGGAACTTTTTCGGCGGCGTTCACGGCCGGGCCTCCGGCAAGGGACGCAGGCGGCGCAGGCGGGCCGTCGCGTCCGGGTGCATCATGTCGGGCATCCACTGCGCCCGGCCGTTCAGAACGCAGACCACGCTGCCGACCTGCGGCAGCGCGCCGACCGCTTTTTCGACCATCGCGATGATGTTGGCGGCCTGCCAGCAGACAGGGCTCGTCAGCCGGAGCGTCACCCGCACCGCACCGCCGTCGATATCGATCGTCTCGATCATGCCCATTTCCCGGAGCGTGATCGGTGTGCCCGTTGCGATCGAACAGGGGTCCACGACCCTCTCGAGGGCTGTAAGGATTACTGCCTCCTCAAGCATAGGCCGCCTCCTGCATCGTCGAGAAGGGCGCTGCGACGCCTGCGCGGCGACGCTTGGCGAACTCGTCGTCCTTCGTCGCGGCAATCCGCGATTCCAGGTCGAGACCGGTCATACGGGCATAGTTGTCGAAGAGAATCTTCTTCTTCGCCGCCCGGTCGATCTGCGGCAGGCCGGCGCCGGAGACGAGTTCGTCGGGGAAGGCGAACTTGTGGACGAAAGCTTCGAGCAGAGGCTGCGGGTGGAAGGCCATCGCGCCGGTTCCCCAGAGAATGCGGTCGATCGCATTCGGTCCGCCGGGGCCGACGAGCGAGGCCATGATGTGCTGGAAGGCGGCCGGCCGGGTGGCGGCCAGTGCGCAGGTGATTTCGAGGTTCACATAGACATTGGGGAAGCGCGCCAGTTGCCAGGCGGTTTCTTCCGCAAAAGCCATGCCGCCGTGGATGATCTCGAAGTTGAGATCCGGAAAGGCCATGCAGGCGCGGTCGATGTCACTGACGCGATAATGCTCGATGGCGACCGGGCCGAGCGGCAGCGCCTTGTGGATCGCCACCACTTTGATGCCCAGCTCCTGCGCCCGCTGGAACAGCGGGAAGGCCACCTCCGGGTCGTCCATCTTCCAGCCCTGGATTTCCTGGCCGACCCAGCTATTGGGATAAAGTTTCAGGCCGACAGGCTTCAGGATTTCGACCTGGCGTTCGAGTTCGTCGAGCGCAGCGGCGCCCGTCAACGGATCGACGCCGCAATAGGTGATCATCCGGTTCGGCCAACGCTTCTTCGCCTCGACGGCCTTTTCGAAACTACAAAGGCCATCGTGGAACGAGTAGATTGGCAAGGCGTGGTAGACCGCCAGATCCGTATCGCTTTCGACAAAAACCTGGTCGACCGTCTCCTCGATACTCCAGTCCCGGTAGAACTGTTTGCGCGTCGGCGCATAACCGGGAAGTGCGGCGGCTATGACCGAGTCATAGACAAGATCGCACAAAGGTTTGGCGAAGCGATTGGCGAAGTTTTTCTCATCCATGTTATAGGCGTGGATGACCGCATCTATCACGTTAAGGCCGTCTATCATCGGGAACCTCCCATCTCGATTTCTGTTGCTAGAAGTGTTCTAAAATTTTCGATCTCCGTCCAACGAGGATTAGTGACCTCGTGATCTGGATTTGAGATCAGGGCCTGCCGCCGTGCGGCACACCTCTCAAGATCTCCTGCACGACATCATGCGCCACCTCGCGAAAGGTKACGGCAGACGGGTTCGGCTCGTCGTCCTTCCAGGCGAGGAGCAGTTCGTAGGGCGTAGAAAAATCCGCAAGGTCGCGAAAGATGACCCCCGGTTGGGGAAGCTGCGCCACCCATTTCGGCACCAGCGTGACACCGAGCCCCGCGCTGACGAGCGAGAGAAGCGTGTGTAGTTGCCCGCCTTCCTGTGCGACGCGCGGGGCAAAACCCGCGCCCGCACAGGCCGTCTTGAGCAGGTCCAGGATGCGGCTGTTCATCTGGAGGGGAAAGGTCACGAAGGGCTCGGCGGCGAGTTCCGCCATCTCGACCATGGCCTTCAGCGCCAGCACGTTCGCGGATGGAAGGGCGACCATCAGCGGCGCCGAAATCAGCACCTCGGTCCTGACCGACGCCGCAAGATGGGAGGGGGCCGGGATGATGCCGATATCGACCGTTCCGGCGGCGATGGCCTCAATCTGCGCGTCCCGGTCCATCGGGATCAGCTTGAGATCGACATGCGGCCAGCGCTCGCGAAAATCCCGGATGATCGGCGACAGCAGGGTCCAAAGCACATTGTCGACGAAGCCGATAGAAAGACGCCCGACAATGCCGCTGGCTGACGCCTTCAGCCGGCGGACGGCTTCGTCCGTGCGCTGCAGGATTTCGCGCGCCTCGGGCAAAAAGACCTCGCCGAGCAAGGTGAGGCTGACATCCTGGCGCGAGCGCCGGATCAGCGTGAAGCCGAGTTCGTCCTCCAGAAGTTTCAATTGCTGGCTGACGGCCGATTGCACGACATGCACCCGCTCAGCGGCCCGGCCGAAATGAAGCTCCTCGGCCACGGCGACGAAATAGCGAAGTCTGCGCAGATCCATGGCCGCCTCCCTTCATAAGCGCTCTTGCTTGGTTCCTGCAGAAGGCTACACGTCTAAAATTCCGGCAAAAGCGGCAAAGATTCGAGGGTTATGGTCGAAGAAATCGAATGATCGGGATTGTGCAGCCCACGCGACATCGTTCGATTTTCTCGACCGTAACCAATCATTTTATTCGACTATTGCCCCAAGCCGTTTGGTGCGAGCCTATTTCCAAGCCGCAAGGGCGACTGCATCAAACCAATGGAGAATGGAAATGGCGAAGGTACTGGTCCTCTATTATTCGACCTACGGACATATCGAGACGATGGCCTATGCCATTGCGGAGGGCGCCCGCAAGGCCGGCGCTCAGGTCGATGTCAAGCGGGTCCCCGAGACTGTTCCGGAAGAGATTGCCCGCAACAACCATTTCAAGCTTGACCAGAAGGCACCCATCGCCACCGTTGCGGAACTCGCCGACTATGACGCCATCGTCGTTGGCACCGGCACCCGTTTCGGCCGCATGTCTTCCCAGATGGCTGCCTTCCTCGATCAGGCAGGCGGTCTATGGGTCAAAGGCGCCTTGAACGGCAAGATAGGTGCAGCCTTTTCGTCCAGCGCCACCCAACATGGCGGCCAGGAAACCACGCTGTTCTCGATCATCACCAATCTCCTGCATTTCGGCATGATGATCGTCGGCCTCCCCTACAGCCATCAGGGCCAGATGAACGTGGATGAAATCGTCGGCGGCGCGCCCTATGGTGCGACCACGGTGGCGGGCGGCGACGGATCGCGCCAGCCCACTGAAATCGACCTCGCTGGCGCCCGCCACCAGGGCGAACTGGTGGCGGYCGCGGCCATCAAGGTCTTCGGCTAAGCCGACCGGCCGGAGGTTCACGCCGCCGGCCCCTTAACCC
>NZ_JBFUBH010000045.1:0-22838 GCF_056405855.1 Pararhizobium sp. P1_E7
GGACAATATGATGGATGATGGAGTTGAATGCGGGGTGCTCATGGACCGTTTGATCTAGTTCAGCCCGTCCAAGGGGTCTCCGCATGCCGGAACCGGACGCCCCGTCCGCAGCCGTTGYCATGCATATGTTCGCCAAGCAGTTCGATGCCGGCGCGGTTGAGCGCTTCGATGACTTTCATCAGGCTATCGACGATGCCTCGCACGTTGCCCCGACTGGCTTCCATTCGTTGGATCGTTGGCAGGGAGACCCCAGCCATCTCGGCCATGGTTTTCTGGTCGATATCGAGGAGTGCGCGGGCGGCACGAAGTTGGGCGGCGGTGATCAACGAGGTGTCCGTGTTTACATATGAGGAATGGAATTAATAGCATTATTATTGATGCAAAAAAGATCACTATCAAACAATAAATGTTGATCGACACTTGGCATGAATGACGCCGACGATTATCGTTGCCCGCGTGACCCAACGGCTCTTTAGTAGGCTGGATGCACAGAAGCAGGAAACAAGACGATGAAAGTCAAAGACAGCAACGGCACGCCGCTCAGTGACGGAGACTCGGTCACGCTCATCAAGGACCTTAAGGTGAAGGGCACATCAATCACCCTTAAGCGGGGAACGTTGATCAAGAACATCACCCTCACCGGCAATGAGGAAGAGATCGAGTGCCGGGCAGAGAAGGTGAAGAATCTGGTGCTGCGGACAGAATTCCTGAAGAAAGCCTGAACTGCCGCCGCGCGCCAGCGCAACGAACACCCGCGGACAACCTCCCATGCCGAGAGGCATCATCCAGGTGCTGTACGGCGATCGCTTCAGTCTCCCTCTACATTCCCAACATGATGAAGACCAGCATCGCAATAGGTGTGGTGACGCATAGCGTGAGCAGTGCGTCTGCGCGAACATTTTTCCAGTAGCGGGTTCTCGTATTTATATGAGAGGATCTCATCTTCGGGCCCTCCGTTCCTACAGCCACATTTTACCGCGATTTCGAATGGGGCTCACGGGAATTCGCATTGCGGATGTCGAATTCTCAAGAAAACAGGACCGCCTGGTTCGAATAGTCTGCGAGGACGCGTGGTCGAGCACGATGAACCACAATCTGCATTCGCTCATAGATTGATCGCAGAGGACCGATTTGAATTGGACTACGCAGTCTAGTGTGGCCAGTGATCATTGGCATCATCTGCCTAAGCAGGGAACCGGCCCCTGCAAGCGGATTAATCTTCGTCGTGACGTGAAACAGGAATGCCCATCCTACGGCTGCGCCAGAATTCCTGTTCCTCTTCCTCCGTTATGAAGTCCTCGGGTTCCGGAGGGAATGGTTCGTCATCCTCCGGATAGCCCACCTCAAAGAAACTCTCGGCCTCAAGGTACGCGTAAGCTGCGGGTCTGAGCTCGACCCCCAGAATATGCACTGCGACTACCCCGGAATATTCCGAAATTGGTTCCGCATAAGAGTAGATCGCCCAGGGGAAAAGCCTCGTCATGATCTCGTGAAGACTATCCGCGCGAAGATGGTAGTCGATCTTTACATCTGGCTCCTCCCGCCCGTCATCACCGATGTAGATGCGGAGATTGCGAAACGACAGGTTCTCGTTCAGCCATTCGTCCCACACAAACAACGTCGTCTGATCCTGCATGTCCTCCATAAGCGCCCGGTCGAGTGCAAACGTGGAGCGGATCAACGACTCCGAATCCAAGGAAATGGTTTCATCGAAAAAAAGCTTGGCGGAGGCATCCAGCACATTATTTGCAGGAATGACGATCGACCATCTCGCTTCGGTTTCCCGGCAAAGCTGCTCTTCAACCCGTTGCCACAGCATAAGGCCGGTTTCGGGGTTCACGATGACGATGCAGACGGGCATTGAATGCTTCGTCCAATAATCCAGGTGCCTGTTTTCACCCTCGTAGACATGGTCGCCGCCATCCGTCTTGAACCAGGCTGGTCCCGAGCGGATTTGCAGGGCCATAAATCTCCCCGTCGGGCTGCCATCGTCCAGAATTTCCGCTTGCGCATCGACGCCGATATCCGGCTCGAACCGCTTGCGGAAAAACCACCGTGGATCTCCACGGAAAACTTTGCCGACCGCGTCTATACCCTGGCGCGTAGTCAGATCTTCCTCAAAGGTATTGAGCCTGCTCCTGCGCGACCGACGTGGTGCAGTTAGTGGATTGATCCGGTGCCGCACAGCCGCAAGCACCGTCATTGTCACGGCGGCGATCCGAGCACCTATTGCAATAAGTCCAGCCATTGAAGATTGCCGTCACGAAACGTGGGTTCCTAAAGTCACATGTTCGAGCAGTGCGAGCAAACCTTTGAGGATGTCCGTCGGTGATGGCGGGCAGCCGGGAATATGGAGATCGACCGGTATGACCGCCGAAACCCCGCCGACGACAGCGTAGCTGCCCGCAAAATAGCCGCCATCACGCGCGCAGCCACCGAGCGCGACAACCCATTTTGGGCCGGGTGTGGCGTCATATGCCCGCTGCAAGGCCTCTCGCATGTTCTTTGTCACCGGCCCGGTCACCAAGAGCAGATCGGCGTGCCGCGGCGAGGCGACAAAACGGATCCCGAAGCGCTCGATATCGTAGAAGGCATTGCTGAGTGCGTGTATTTCCAGTTCGCAGCCATTGCAGGAGCCGGCGTCGACGGCGCGGATCGATAGGCTGCGGCCGAGATAGCGGCGGGCGGCCTTGTCGACGGCCGACGCAAGCTCTGCCATCGCCGCATCCGAGCGCGAAGGCGCCCGTTCGGTCAGAGGCACCCGGATCAGGCTTTCGAAGAGGAGCTTGCGCATGGTGACCTGCCTTCAGAGATCGTGGCCGGAATAGGAACAGTTGAACGATTTGTTGCAGAGCGGGAAGTCGGCGACGATATTGCCCTCGATCGCCGCTTCCAGAAGCGGCCATTGGAATGAGGACGGGTCGCGCAGATGGCAGCGGTCGATTCTACCGTTTTCGGCAAGACGAAGCCAGACGAGCACATCGCCGCGAAAGCCTTCGACGAGCGCCATGCCTTCCCGTGTCTCACCCACATCCGGAATGTCGATGCATACCGGGCCAGCCGGCAGTTGATCCAGGATCTGCCCGATCAGTGACAGGCTCTGTTCGACTTCGCGGACACGGATCCAGACCCGGGCATTGACGTCACCCTCATTCAGCACTGGGACCTCAAAGAGGAGGCTGTCATAGGGAGAGTAGCCAAGCGCACGCCGGGCATCGAAACCGCGCCCGGATGCCCGCCCGACATAGCCGCCAGCACCGTACTGGCGGGCAAGTTCCGGATTGAGGATGCCGGTGCCAACCGTCCTGTCCTGAAGCGAGGCGGTGTTGTCATAGAGTTCGACCAATGCCGGGAACGTCTGTCCGATCTCGCTGGCCACAGCCTGCAGAGCCGTTGCTCCCTCGTGGTCAAGATCGGCGATGACGCCGCCGGGCCTGATGCGGTCGCGCATCAGGCGATGGCCAAACGCGGCGTCGGCAGCACGCAGCACGCGCTCGCGCAGCACGCCGCAATGGGCGTGCATAAGGGAAAACGCAGCATCGTTGCAGATGGCGCCAATATCGCCGAGATGGTTGGCGAGCCGTTCGAGTTCGGACATCAGCGCGCGCAGCCAGACGGCGCGCGGCGGCGCCTCAAGCTGGAGGGCGGCCTCGGCAGCCTGCGAAAAGGCGTAGGCATAGGCGACCGTGCTGTCGCCGGACGTTCGTCCAGCAAGTTGCACAGCGCGGTCCAGGCTTGCTCCTGCCATGAGCGCCTCGATCCCCTTATGGACATATCCGAGCCGCTCTTCGAGACGGACGATCGTCTCGCCGTTGGCCGTAAAGCGGAAATGCCCCGGTTCGATGATGCCGGCATGCACCGGCCCGACCGGGATCTGGTGCAGGCTGTCACCCTCTGAGCGCAGGAACGCATAAGGAGCGGTTTCGGGTGGAGGGGGCAGGCGGTCGCCCAGGGGAAACCGCAGGCCCCAGCGGCCGTGATCGAGCCATGGGCGCGGATCGGGCAAGCCCTGCGGGACCAGCCCGACCAAATCGTGGATGGCGCGTTCCGGACGGAGGGCCGGCGGATGGTATTGCGCGACAGAGGGATAGCCGTCTTCCCGTCCTTCCAGAGTAATGACGCCGATCGTGCCGGTTGGCTCGTCAAGCAGCGCCATGTGGACAGTATCGGTCTCGCCCCAAAGCCCGAGCAAAGTCCAACGTCCCTCTGCAAGGGTCGCGGTTGCCGATGCCCAGACCGATGGGTCGACGATCGCGCGGGGCCAGGGGCGGTGGTGTCGAAGCGGACGGCCTTCCAGAATGAGGTCGGTCAGGGCAGGCATCGAACGGCTCTCCCTATCATCGAAGAAGGTTGGCTATGTGCTGGAACCAGGTGACCAGCGGTGGCGGCAGGTAAATGCCAGCGCCCAACACGAGCGCCAGATGGGAATACATCGGTATGTAGGAAGCCTCGGCCGGCGTGGTGCTGCCGCGCGGCTGTCCGAAGGCAATCCCGGTGAGCCGCAGTAACAAAGCGCCGAAGGCGCTCAGAAGGCCGAAGACGAGCGGAAGGGCAAGCAGGGGCTGACGGGCAAAGGTGGAGCTCACGACCAGGAACTCGCTCATGAAAATCCCCAGCGGCGGCAGGCCGGCAATGGCAACGACGCCGATCACCAGGCCCCAACCGAGCCCCGGATGCGTTTCTGTGAGGCCGCGGATGCTGGAAAGCCTTTGCGTTCCCTTGATCTGGGCGATGTGGCCGACGGCAAAGAAGATCGCCGATTTGGTGAGTGAATGCATGACCATGTGCAGCAGCCCGGCAAAATTGGCGATCGGCCCGCCCATGCCGAAGGCAAAGACGATGATGCCCATATGCTCGATGGAGGAATAGGCGAACAGGCGTTTGATGTCGCGGCGGCGATAGAGCATGAACGCGGCGAAGACGAGCGATATGAGCCCCATCGTCATCATCAACGGCCCGGGGGCGATCGCCTCGGGACTGGCGGCGAGCAGGATCTTGAAGCGCAGGATGGCGTAGAGCGCGACATTCAGCAGGAGGCCTGAGAGCACCGCCGAGATCGGCGTCGGCCCCTCGGCGTGCGCGTCGGGCAGCCAGGCATGCAAGGGCGCAAGTCCGACCTTGGTGCCATAGCCGAGCAGCAGAAACACGAAGGCGACATTGAGGAGAGCCGGGTCGAAGGCGGCAGCGTGCGTAATCAGGAGAGTCCAGACCATGGCGTCATAACCTTCACCGACGACAGGCTGCGCTGCCATATAGACGAGGATGGTGCCGAACAGCGCAAACGCGATGCCGACGCTTCCGAGAATGAAATATTTCCACGCGGCTTCGAGCGCCTCGTGCGTGCGGTAGATGCCGACCATCAGAACGGTCGTCAGCGTCGCAAGCTCGACGGCGACCCACATCAGGCCGATATTGTTCGACACAAATGCGAGGTTCATGCCGAACATCATGATCTGATACATGGCGTGGTAGAAGCGAAGGTTTGCGGACGTCAGCCGGCCGGTTTCCAGTTCATGCGCGATATAGCTGGCGCTGAACACGCTGGTGGTAAAGCCGACGAAGGTGTTGAGCACGATGAAGGCGATATTGAGGTCGTCGACGAGAAGATACAGACCCGGTGTCGGCCGTGCGGTTGCGAACAGGGAAAGAGCGGCAAAGAGGGTCAGCAGGCTTGCGACGACGTTCAGCCGCGCCGTCAGCCGATAGCCGGGCAGGAGCGCCAGCAGGGCAGCGGCGGCGACCGGGATCACAAGAACGGCGGTGACCGCATCGAAAGCCAAGAGGGGGAAAAAAGAGTTCATTTCCGCCTTCTCCCCTTGAAATCGTCGAGCGCGCGGACGTCGACCGTGTCGAACCGTTCGCGGATGCGGAACAGGAAAACGCCGATCACGATGAAGGCGATCAGGATCGAGAAGGCGACACTGATTTCGACGACCAGCGGCATGCCCTTGGCGCCGGTTGCGGCAAGTACCAGCCCGTTCTCCAGCGACATGAACCCGACGACCTGGCTGACGGCGTTGCGGCGCGTGACCATTACCAGGAGCCCGAGAAGCAGAACCGACAGCGCGAAGGCAAGATCTTCGCGCGCCAAAGGATTGGCTTCAGGCGTGACGCGCAGCATGACCACCATCGCCAGCGCGACAAGTCCGATACCGGCCAGCATCGTCGGGCCGATGCCGACGACGGTCTCGATCTCGCGGTGGATGCCGAGTTGTCGGATCATGCGGTGGAGCGCCACGGGGATGATGACGGCCTTGAAGACGAGTGCAATCGCCGCCGTCACATAGAGATGCGGGGCGTCCTGGACGAAAGCCTGCCAGGCTACCGACAGCGTGAGCACCAGAGAATGCAGTGCAAAGACGTTGAGCAGCGCATAAAGGCGATCCTGATACAGCATCATCATGCTGACCAGGACCAGGCCACCGGCAAGCATGTGAGCAATATCGAAAACAAGACCGCTCATCACAGGCTCCTCGAGACGAACAGCAGGAGGGTGGCGAGCAGGCCAAGCATGAGTGCCGCACCGAGGAACTCGGGCACGCGGAAGATCCTCATCTTGGCCGTGGCGGTTTCGAACACGGCAAGTAGCGTGCCGCCGGCGGCAAGCTTGGCGAGATAGGCGAGCAGGCCGATCAGATAGGCGACGGAACCGGCCTCTGCGTCCGCAACTTTCCAGGGGACGAACATGCAGGCGATCAGCGAGATGTAGAGCAGCAGCTTGAGGGAGGCGGCCAGTTCGATCATGGCGAGATGGCGCCCGGAATATTCTAGCACCATGGCCTCATGCACCATGGTGAGCTCAAGGTGCGTCGCCGGGTTGTCGACCGGGATGCGGGCATTCTCGGCAATCGCCACCATGATCAGGGCGATCAGCGCGATCCCGAGCGAAACACGCAAGCCCACCTGCGGCGAGGTCATGAAGGCGGCGATGGTGGAAAGCTGGGTCGAACCCGCGACGAGGGCAAGCGTAAAGATGATGAGCAGCATCGCCGGCTCGGCAAGCGTCGCGATCATCATCTCGCGGCTCGATCCGAGGCCGCCGAAGCTGGTGCCCACATCCATGCCGGCAAGGGCCAGAAAGAAACGTGCGCTGCCGAGCAGGGCAATGATGGCGATCAGGTCTGCGGTCCAGCTGAACATGAGCCCTGTCGCGAAGGTGGGAATGATAGCCGCCGCAACCCAGGTGACGGCGAAAATCAAATAAGGGGTCACGCGAAACAGCCAGGACGCATTCTCTGCCAGCACCACTTCCTTGCGCAGAAGCCGCAATAGGTCGCGGTAGGGCTGGAGAACGGACGGTCCCCGCCGGCGCAGCAACCGAGCCTTGATCCTGCGGATGAAGCCGGTCAGCAGCGGTGCCAGCAACACGACCGCCGCCATCTGGACTGCCTGGACGAGGAGGGCGGAGATTAGGACCATAGCGCCAGCACCAGGAGCAGGACGACAAGCGCCAGGAAGACCAGGCTCAGATAGCGCCTGATGGTGAGAAATTGCAGGTGGTTGAGCTTCTCGGCAAGGAACCCGATGACGCCTGCGATCGGCACATAGAGCCCGTCCCAGATCAGATCACGCGATACGACGGTAAAACGCGCTGGCCGCAGATCGCCCGGTGCCGGCATGTCGACCTGTTCGCGCGCCCGGAAGGCGAGCGTGCCGAAGACCCGCCTGATGGGCTGGGCGAAGCTGCCGGCGGTATATTGTGTTACAGGATCGGTCTCGGGAAAGCCGCAATCCCAGGCGGGTGCCCGCCGCAGAGCCCGCGAGGCGAAGCGGTGGACGAGATAGGCCGTAAGCGACGCCGAGAATGCGGTGAACAGGAAAACGAGCAGGCCATTATAGGAACTGCGGGTCTCAGTGATCGGTACGATCGAAAGCCATGGCCCCCCCATCTGCACCGGCATGCTGGCGCCGAACAGGGAGAGCGTCACAGGTGCGAGACCGTCCATGACGATCCCTGGCAGAATGCCGGCGAGTAGGCACAATGCAGCCAGCGCGAACATGGCGGCAAGCGAAAGGCAATCGACCTCCCGTGCTTGCCCGGCGACGAGCGTCCTTGGACGTCCAAGGAAGGTCACGCCGAATGTTTTGACGAAACAGGCGGCTGCAAGTGTCGCCGACAACGCCAGCAAGCCACCGATAGCCGGTATGATGATCTTCAGCCCCCATTGCGGCAGCTCGGGGCTTTGAAGAACGGCCTGAAAGGCCAGCCATTCCGAAACAAAACCGTTGAACGGCGGCAGCGCCGAGATTGCCATACAACCGACAAGAAACGCAAAACTGGTGAACGGCATGCGATGGATGAGGCCGCCCAGCTTCTCCATGTCCCGTTCGCCCGTCGCCACCAGCACGGCGCCGGCGCCGAAGAAGAGCAGGCTCTTGAAGAACGAGTGGTTGAGAACGTGGAACAAGGCAGCGGTAAGCGCCAATGCCGCCGCCAATCCCATGCCATTCGCCGCAAAGGCGAGCGCAAGCCCGAGGCTGACGAAGATAACACCGATATTCTCGATGGTGCTGTAGGCAAGAAGGCGCTTGAGATCCTTCTCCATCAGCGCGTGCAGGATACCGAGCACCGCGGTCCCGCCACCGAAGAGCAGCACGACAACACTTGACCACGCCGTCGGTGTGCCGAGCAGGTCGAAGATGACGCGGATGAAGCCGTAGACTGCGACCTTGGTCATGACGCCGCTCATCAGGGCCGAAACATGGCTCGGCGCGGCCGGATGTGCCAGCGGCAACCAGACATGCAACGGCACCAGCCCTGCCTTGGAGCCGGCGCCGAGCAACAGGAGAAAGAGCACAATACCGGCTGTAGACGGCGTGTGCTCGACAGCGCGCATGACGGCGAAATCGTAACTGCCTTCGGGACCGGCGAGCAGACCGAAAGCGAGGAGCAGGGCCAGAGTGCCGAAGCTCGCCATGATGATATAGAGGTAACCTGCCTTCCGGTTGCCGGCGTCCCGGTGGTGCGCCATCACCAGTGCCCACGAGGCCAACGACATGAATTCCCAGGAGAGCAGGAAGGTAAAGGCGTCGTCCGCCAGTACCACGAGGTTCATGCCAGCGAGAAAGGCCGGGAAAAACGGCAGCACCCGTTGTGGCGCATGTTCGTGACGGCCGTAGCCGAGGCCGTAGAGACTGGCGAGGGCGCCCCCGAGATCGACGACCACGAGGAAGAAGGCGGCAAGCGCGTCGAGCCGGAAATGGGCTCCCAGCCAAGGCAAACCGAGGGGGAGGGTGAGCGTTGATGCCGAGGTGGGAGAGACAGCCGCAACAAGTTGGATGAGCGCGGTCGCAAAGGCGATACTCGAAATAACGAGGCTTGTGCCGTAGATCATCTGTGTCGCCCGGTCGGACCTCGCAGCGAGGATCGCCAGGATCGCCGTTCCCAGAAAAGCCGTCGCACATAACAGCATGACAACCGCCGGCGTCATGGGTGGGGCCTCGGTCTGCGCACTGTTCCCGGTGGTTTGGAGGGTTTCCTCTGCAATGGCCCGACGTTGGCGTTTGCCTTCAGCCGTACCCCGCGTCCACCACCTTCGCTGACCGCTCCCTCGTTGATCACCTCTATGCCAGCGGTATGCAAGGCTCCGAGCAGCCGCATGAGCGAGTCCACATTGCCGCGAACCACATGCGCGCTTGCTTCCATGCGCTGGATGGTAGGCACCGAAATCCCGGCCAGTTCGGCCAACTGACGCTGGTCGATACCGAGAAGGGCCCTGGCGGCCCGCAACTGAGCGGCAGTAATCACGATTCAACCATCGCTTATGTTACTCAGGCTCTGATATTTGAAGTCTACGACCTCCTCATTGATGTTTCAAATCAATATTGCGCGGTCATGGAGATTACGCCGCAGTCTCGAAGACGGGTAAAACACGTTGGTGTTGACCGACCGGCCCCCAAGTCTCATGCGCGCGTTGCTATGGCCGTAGGTGGCCACGACGCTTCTGCCTTATCTTTTAGTGGTTCTGGCGTATATCGGCCCGATCGGCCCGAAGCTGATGAGGTGGAACGGCCCTTCTCAAACGGCATCAAGTGCCTAACGTGGTCGTGTTGAAACGCCACAAAGAAGAAGGACCGCTCCATGAAGAAGATTACCACAGTCGGGCTCGACCACTCAGAACAGAGAACTAACGCTGTTTGGGCTGGAAGATAYGTTCGCAGATTTTCTGTGAACAATATTGGAGGGTTAGCGGTTACCCCCCTGAATTGCCGATGCCAACTTCGTTTAGCTGGAAAGCCGTTCTTTAGAAAGAGGCTAAAGTGAAGCCGCTAACGCGGCAAATAGGCGATGGCCTTGCACCGATCGATTTCCCTTTCGATGATTAGGCAGTCTTCGCCCAACCTTTGAAACAGAGAAGACAATGACAAAGCCGAAGCCTCCGCGACGCAGGATGATTCGGGCCAAGCCGATTCGCAACCTGTCGCGTGTGATACAGCAATCGTATTGTGCGATGACGAAACTCTCGCGGTATTTCGGGCGATCACCCACCTGCATTGAACTGGAACGCGCGCGCAACTTTCGTGTCCATGTTGCGCCGTGGGACATTTCGTGGGTGCTCGCGCGTTGATCTGCCGGGCCTTAAACACCTGGGTCAACGAACGCGCCAAGTAACCTCTCAATTCCTGCGAAAGGACGAAGACCATGCATCATCATCAATCACCGATGAAGACCTGCTTCGACAACTGCCTCGCCTGCTATCGGGAATGCCTGTCGACTGCGATGAACCACTGCCTGGAAATGGGTGGCAAGCACACCGAGCCACTGCATTTCATGCTCATCGGTTCCGAACAGCACAAGCACGTCCGTGGTGGGTGCGCCGAAATCTGCAGTCAGTGCGCCAACGACTGCGAGCGTATCGGTGACATGCAAAGCTGCGTCGATGCCTGCCGCAAGTGCGCTGACAGCTACCGGAAAATGGCGGCCTAGAACACAGCCAGGGAGGGTTTCGGTGACCGGCACCCTCCCTGGTCTTTCTGCCTGTCGTTAGGGCTCTCTTCTTATTCGTACACGCCTTCAGTGGATGTCCGCGTGAAACGCACTGATCACGTCCTTTACCATCCGGTTGATGCACCAACGTGCATAGATCGGCCCGAACATCGCGCCGACGATCCTTCCTGCCGCCGAACTCGGATAATCGTAGTCGATGAACACAAGTAGACGGGAGGAGTTGCCCAAGGGCCTAATCTCGAAGCCCATCCGGTAAGCCCCGATGACAAGGAGGTTTGGCCGTCCCCGTGTCTCCCATACCTTCCGATGTGGAGGTTGCCGCTCGACAACGACTTCTTCCACCGACAGACCTCYGCCGAGGATTCTTCCCTCCATCCTGATGACCGAGCCCACGGCACGGCCTTGTGCCTCATCGAAGCCGTAAGTCATCCGCCCTCCGAGCATCATCATCGACGGCTTCTGCATGTGCGCCCCGAGACGGGCCGGGTCGTCCAAGTAATCGAAGAGCCTCTCAGCAGACGCCGCAACCTCGATATCCGTTTGCGCCGAATGGGTGTAGGTCACCTTAGATCGTCCTTTCCCGCCCGATGTTCATGTTGATCATGGCGATGGCCACCGTGCCCGTGGAAAAGGTGCATCAGGGGACACGCCAAAAGCAGCAGGTAGGGGGCCAGACCCAGAGCGTGCGCCCAGTGTTCCCGCAGCACGAAGAACGCCACGATCACACCGAGGGATGCCACGAGCAATGTCCATTTGCGTTCCCACTTCATATCCGCACACCTCTCAATCTCAGTGCATTCCC
The DNA here is from genome assembly GCF_056405855.1 of Pararhizobium sp. P1_E7. Taxonomy (NCBI): domain Bacteria; kingdom Pseudomonadati; phylum Pseudomonadota; class Alphaproteobacteria; order Hyphomicrobiales; family Rhizobiaceae; genus Pararhizobium; species Pararhizobium sp. P1_E7. Next base: position 11,751 of record NZ_JBFUBH010000045.1, read on the forward strand.
GATCACGCTGACGGAGGACAGCGCCATGGCCGCAGCGGCGATGATCGGGGACAGCAGAAGCCCGAAAGCCGGATACAGGACGCCTGCGGCAACCGGCACGCCCGCTGCATTGTAGATGAACGCGAAGAACAGGTTCTGCCGGATGTTCTTCATCGTGGCATGGCTCAGCTGCCGTGCCCGGACGATGCCCTGAAGATCGCCCTTGAGCAGGGTTACCCCGGCGCTTTCAATGGCCACGTCCGTACCCGTTCCCATAGCAATGCCGACATCGGCGGCGGCAAGGGCTGGCGCATCGTTTACGCCGTCTCCGGCCATTGCGACGATCCGACCTTCCTTGCGCAGGCGTGCGACGATCTCGCTCTTGTGTTCCGGCAGGATTTCCGCCTCGACTTCCGTGATCCCCAGCTTCCGTGCGACAGCATTGGCGGTCGTCTTGTTGTCTCCGGTGAGCATGACTAGTCGGACACTTTCCTTCAACAACGCTTGGACAGCGGCGGGTGTCGTCGCCTTGATGGGATCGGAGATGGCGAAAAGACCGGCGACGCGGCCGTCGATGGCGGTAAAGATCACCGTCGCCCCCTCACCACGAAGAGCTTCCGCCGTGTCGGTGAGGGACGAAACGTCTACGTTTTCCTCAGCCATTATGCGGTGGCTTCCGATGATGATCTTGCGGCCCTCGACCTCCCCGGTAACCCCTTTGCCTACGGGGCTATTGAAGTTTTCCGCAGTGCCGAGGACCACACCGCGTTCGTTGGCGGCATCGACGATTGCGGCCGCGAGTGGATGCTCGCTCGCCCGTTCCAAGGTCGCGGCAACCTGCAACAAGTCGGATTCGGTCATCCCCTCTGTCGTCGCAATTGATGTGACCTTGGGCTTGCCTTCAGTCAGAGTTCCCGTCTTGTCGACCACCAGCGTGTCGATTTTCTCGAAGCGTTCCAACGCTTCGGCGTTCTTGATCAACAAGCCAAGCTGTGCGCCCCGTCCTACGCCAACCATGATCGACATCGGAGTGGCGAGACCAAGGGCGCACGGGCAGGCGATGATGAGCACCGCGACTGCGGCAACAAGCCCATGGGCGAAACGTGGCTCCGGTCCAAACGCCATCCACGTAGCGAATGCGATGACAGCTATTATAATGACGACGGGGACAAACCAGCCCGAGACTTCGTCCGCCAGTCGCTGGATAGGGGCGCGTGAGCGTTGGGCGTCCGCGACCATGCGCACGATCTGCGATAGCATGGTATCGCGTCCCACTTTTCCGGCCTGCATGACGAAACCGCCCGTCTGGTTCATCGTGCCGCCTATGAGGTTGGCACCGACCTCCTTGGTGATGGGCATCGACTCTCCTGTGATCATCGATTCATCAATCGAGCTGCGACCTTCGACGAGCGTGCCATCGACCGGCACCTTCTCGCCAGGCCGAACGCGGAGCCGGTCACCAACTGCAACGGCTTCGAGCGCGATGTCCTCGTCGGTTCCATCGCTGCGGATGCGGCGGGCCGTCTTCGGTGCAAGGTCCAACAATGCGCGGATTGCGCCTCCGGTCTGTTCGCGGGCTTGCAATTCCAGGACCTGTCCGAGCAGAACAAGCACCGTGATGACGGCGGCGGCCTCGAAATAGACCGCCACCGATCCTCCGCCGGACTGGAACGTTGCAGGGAAAAGGCCAGGTGCCACTGTCGCTACGACGCTGTAGACCCACGCGACGCCTGTGCCCATCGCTATCAAGGTGAACATGTTGAGGTGCCGCGTGACGATTGACCGCCACGCCCGTTTGAAGAACGGAGCGCCTGCCCACAAGACTACAGGCGTTGCGAAGACAAACTGCAGCCAGTTCGATGTTTGCGCACCGAGCAACATATGGAGGTTGGTGAGGTGACCACCCATTTCCAACGCAAGCACTGGCACCGTCAGAACCAGCCCGATCCAGAACCTGCGTCTCATGTCGAGCAACTCGGGGCTCGGCCCGGTCTTGGCTGTAATCACTTCCGGTTCGAGCGCCATCCCGCAGATCGGGCAGTTCCCCGGTCCAATCTGCCTCACCTGCGGGTGCATAGGGCAGGTGTATATCACGCCCTCGGCCTGATCGGTGACCGCGCTCTTTTCGGCTGCAAACGTGGCCTGAGCATCGTGCCCGTGATGATGATGGTGGTGGTGGTCGTGACCTTTATGGTCCTTTTGATCGTCCATTGGATTTAACTCCGTGATGGTTCGTCTCTTGTTCAGGAAGTTCCCCTGGCTAGCCCAGGACTTCGCAAGGAGACGCGTACGGCGGTGTCAGCAATTTCCACCGAAATGGTCGCCCTGCGGGTATCGCAGGCCACCGGGCATCATTCCGCCGTGAGCGGAAGTGTTCAAAGAATGGATCGGGGAGGGCCGAGAGCAGGTCGAGAGCTGAGACCCGTGATCGACTGCTGAGGATCAAGATATCGCTGAGCGCCAGAATACAGGTGAAAAACAACAGCGTTCGAAGCCGGGAGAATGACGTTGCACAGGCTGCATACGCTATTGCAGCAGGCCTTGTGCTCGACAGAGTGGAGATCACCCTTTCGATCTACGTCGCCTTTTGAAGTTTCGGTATGTGCAACTTGAGCGACGTCGTTATCGCATATAACGGAAGTAGCGTTGGCCATCGGCGCGACGACGAACATAATTGCGACCAAAACGGCCAGCAATTCTCTCGCGCATCTTTGAATGGTTTGGCCTACGGCGATCATGTTTTCGCTCGATGCTTATATCTGTATTCAAGCACGATACCGAGCCGATGCAAGAGTTGCGTTGACCTTGATCAACCGCAAGCACGTTTCCGAAAACATTTGGTGAGAACGGGGCGTTGTGGGAAATGGAAGGAAGCATGCGGTGAACGCMAACGCGAAAAATTGGCGAACCGAATGCTCGTGATGCCCGCTTTCATCACGGTGATCTCTGTGGCGGCGGCGCAAACCGCCGCGCCCAGAGACCGCGATTGAACGTCAGACTTTGCCGCGCGTGCGCGGGCAGGGGCGCAAGGTGGGTTATCAGTTGGTCCATGATCGGCTTGGACCGCCTGTCATTATTGCGAAACAGAACGGTGTAGCGGCTCTTCCGCTCGACGGTGGCGACATTGGCCGATGCATGTTCTTTCCTGAAGATCATAAGATCCGCCTCCCAGTGACCGAATTCGCTGCGGGAGTTGACCGATTCGGGCCGGTTACGAATGGCGCATTCGATTGGAAAGACGAGGCTGCTCGGCTTTCGTGCATACCGGGGGCGGCGCTTTCGCCGTCGCTCCGGCAAATGACGTGCCAGTTGTTGGTCCCGACCTTCCGCAGAACAGACATACTGATAGATCGTCTCATGGCTCAATCTTGCTGTCGATCCGCTGATGATCTTCAGGCGCCACCTTCGACGGCGGTCTTCAGCCATCCGCTGGGCCGTGACATGCCAGTAGCCCTCCGCGATCGGAACCTCGCGGTCATGCCAGAAATTCCGTCTCAGCTCGCGGCAGATTGTCAAGCGATCTCGGCGCAGCGTCCGGGCGACCTCTGGCTGACTGATCTTCTGCTCATGCATCCGCGCAATGACACGACGTTCGTCCATACTCAACTGCACAAGAGAGCGGGCCATTCCATCATCCTGAAATCATGGCCAATATTGTCTCTGTTGCATTTGAAAATGGAACCTGCCCACATCGCTTTCAACGAGACACGCAAGGGCAGCTTTTGTGGAATGCAGAGGTGTGTGTGTCGTCACTGTGAACTGAAACCGGCAACCGCCGTTGGAGCATTGATAGAGACGCGCACGCCGCTTGCCCGTATCGCGGCCGGCAAACGCGATCGAGCGTTTGTAACCACAGGCAGGGCAAATTCTGCCATCCGGCCACACCATGCTTTCCAGCAATCTCCGGCAATACTCTTCATCCCGGAACGCCGCGACCACCTCCTCAACAGTCCGAATATTGGTGAGAACTGCGAGCAAATGCTCAGGTCTCGTCAGAAATCATCGGCCAATCCATAGACCCATCACGACGATTTCGTCACCGCCCCACAAATCCTCATGCTCTCCTTAATGCTCGGAGGTCTTCGGCCGCCCGTCACCTCTAATCGATCAAAGCCTCACCGATGCCGTCAACGAGGCACACGCCTCAAAGCCCGCCCCTCCCGCGGGAACGGGTTCGTTCGCCGATCTTTTTCGGACGTTCGCTCGCTGTAGGTCGAATCCGCGCCCATGACCCGAGCTGGTCATTCGTTTTCTTTTTGCTTGCTCACCGAGTAAATGAGGCAAAGCTAAATTAATTGATCTGGGTCAATGTGGCTCAGGGCGATGCGGTTATCTTGATTCCGACTTCAATTGGGAGGCTTTCATGTTCCGCAACATCCTCATACCCACCGATGGCTCACTGCTCGCGACGCTGGCCGTGGATGCCGCCATCACATTCGCAAAGGAAGTGGGCGCGAGTATCACCATCTTTATCGTGACGGAACCCTTTCACCTCGTTTCTCTGGATTCGGAGCAACTCAGCAATACCCGCGCGCAATATGAGGCGCTTTCCGAGGTGCATGCTGCCGAGACGCTTCGCGCCGCTCGGACCAGGGCCGAAGCGGCCGGCGTTCGCTGCGTGACCGATCAGACCAGCGCGCACGAGGTTTACCTCGAGATCATCAGGAAAGCGGAGGATATCGGCGCCGATCTCATCATAATGGCTTCGCACGGGCGTGGCGGTGTCGGCGCCTTGATCATCGGCAGCGTCGCGGCCAAGGTTCTTACGCATTCGACCATCCCCGTCCTGATATACAGGAAATAGCACGAAGGCAGGGAGACTGGCATACATCGTGGTGTGACAAAATCGTTCGGAGTTCGACATGCGCGCGAGCGCGCACGTCTGGGTCGGCCTTGTCATCCTTGCACAGAGGCGGTCGCCCCGCGGGCACCTAGAGCGATGACAATATCAGCCGCAGCCAGTGCCGGCGCATCGTTGATGCCGTCACCGACCATCATCGTCGGCTGACGCCGCTGTTCAGCCGTAACGGCAGCAAGCTGTCAGATGCTTGATCTGTTCCGCGGTTTCGAGCGCGGCCCGCTTCAATTGTAAGCCGGTGCCGCAATGACGCGAACCTGGAGGACGACCTCGCCCCAGTTGATCTCCACAGTAAGGACCACGCCGACACAGGCGAAGGGCACCAAAGTCAGCCACTTCAGATCCCGAACTTGGTGGTGATAGGGTACCAGCACTTGAAGGGTCAGGGACGCCACGGCGAACAGCAGCGTAAAGAGGTGGCTCGCCCATCCAAGCACCAGTTCCGCCGCTGCGCCCATGGCGACGAGATCGGCGCCGATATTGATGGTGTTGGCGATGAACAGCAGCGCCACGGGACCTGTCACGGCCCAGGAGAGAAAGATCCGGCGCATGTTAGCGGCAAGTCCATGCCCAGTGAAGCGTCCGATCTTGGCGCTGATAATATGCATCGTGGACATCAGCGGGTGGAGGAACAGCATCTTCTACAACATGCTCGCCCCGAACTGCGCGCCCGCCGGCGGATAGGTGGCTATGCCGCTCGGATCATCGTACCCATATTACGCTCGCTGCCATTTCATGCGAAGCGACAGCGGTTGATCTGTCAATCGATGCGATGAGTTAGAGGGGGAGACCGCAATGCGAATAACGATCATCTTAGTGATTGCCGGCACCATTGCAACGGTTCCGTCGGTACAGGCACAAGACATCCAGCAGGGGCGGCAGCTCGCGCTTCAAGTGTGCGCTGCCTGTCACGCCGTTCTCGCCGGTCAAGCTCAGTCGCCCATTGCGAGAGCGCCGAGCTTCGAGGCGGTTGCTGCGACACCGGGAATGACCGCAGCGGCGCTTAACGTTTGGCTCACGGCACAGGACCATCCAACCATGCCGAACATAGTACTCTCTGGAGCCGATGTTCAGGACGTCTCGGCCTATATTCTAAGCTTGGGGAGATAGAGACTTACCCATTTGACGGAAATGATGATCGCGAAACGGAACGCTGGCACCCGTCGGCGACAGTGACGGTCTCCTTGTCTTCTTTTGGTTGTAAACGACCTGTCTGGCTCCATTTGACGCGCCGCTTTGTCGGTCTACCGTTTCGTGGTCGCGATCTGATCTCCGCTAGCGTTGTTTAGCGGGAACCCAGCGCCTCTACATGACTGTTCGCGCGGCCAGGTCCTGCGCGAGCAGCTTTCCTTCGTCATGAACACGTTTGGCCGTTATACTTGCAAGGCTGGAGCCGATATCTGCAAGGCGGCCCGCTTCCGTCGAATAATCGAGCAAAGCCCGTTGCCAGAAACTGCACCACAGATCGAAGGTGTCGCTCATATGGTCAGGTGACCATATATTCTCCAGGAGTCGGAGATCCTGTTCACAGCGGCTCTTCCAGAACCGCAGCGCCTCGATCTGATAGCGAAGCAATGTCTTCAGTGCATCGGTCTGAAGATCTCCTGGGGAAAATGGCAGGACAGGGCTGTCGATCCGGGGCCAGACAAAGGTTGATGTGGGGGAGTACCTAATTGCGGGCATGAACACACCTCCGAAAACCGGCGCTGTTGATTGAAGCGATCACCAAGATAGTCTTCGGATTTGCGCCGTCCTTGATACGTATCAATGCAGAACTTCAAATGGACTTCTCGGCATGCCTTTGCGGCTACCCGGATCCTGCCTAAGGTACCCGTCTTCTCGCGGTGCGTTCAGCCGCCCGGGCACACTCGCGCCGACTTCCTCGGCATGCAAGATTTGTTTCTGCATTGCTCGAGTGCCGTCAGTCCTGCGGAAGAGGCCGGAATTGATACGCGTCAATGCACAGCGATGCAAAGGCGGTTGAAATCTCGCGAGTGCTGTTGGAGCGCGAAAATGATGAAGGTGTCAAAACGTCCGTTTATCGCGGCATATTGGGCGCGGCGGGTCAGCATACAGAAGGGGCCGGGCTCGAAACGGACCCTTCGCCATGCCAGCCAGGTAAACCGCCGCAGACATCGGTCGGGTTCGCGCCTTAGGACCGCGTGCGGGGAGGCGATCTGTTGAGGTGGACTATTCGATTGAATGCTTGCCAATCCAATGCAGGTCGCTCGGTCCTGATGAGTGCCTCTGTCGATAAGTTGGTCCAGGAATCGGAGATAGAAGYAGAATATGCGATCGGATGGGTTCGGACCGTCCTGGGTCTTATCCTGCTTGCGAGTGGCTTCCTCGTCTGGTGGGGGGACGGCCAACCTCACAGAGGAATATCAGCGAACCAAGTTCGTCTTACGCCCTGATCACCATTGGCATCTTTTTTGGTCTGGGTATCATATCATTCCTCCTGGTTGTCCATCGCTGGTTCAAGCCGCGGATGGCACTCGTCCTTGCTGCCTGACGCAACAATTCTCGCTGGTAGCCTTTATTTTGGTCCGGAAGGCACTCAGCTCGGCGGCAATTGGGTCGCCGCAATGCCAACCATCTGGGCGGCGCCCCTTGTTCTTGCGGTGGGCGCCCTTCGGCATCGGCCTCTCGTTCAAATATGGGCCACAGCAGTAATGATGATCGCTGCTTTTGGTGTCGCTTTTGCGCTCGGCTTTCACCTGTTCATGACAGATTTTGGGACCACTGTTCCTGCTTCTGATCAGGAGACACGCATCGGTCGCCTCTTCTCACTGCCGCCTTTTCTGATGCGGGCCGTGATGCTGACGCTGATCGGCGTCGTAACGGCACTTGCAATGGCGCGGTCCCGGCGCCTTCTCATGCGCGCGGTCGGCGAGACAGCCCGGCGAGCGAACCTTGCTCGTTTCCTGCCAGCCGAGATCGCTCCTTTGTTGGGGGAGAATGGTGGTGGCGCTTGGCGGCAAGGCCGCCTCCAGCAAGCCACCATCCTGTTTGTCGATATACGGGGATTCACGGCTCTTGCCGAGAAGATGAACGAGACTATCCATTTTCATATCCTCCTTCCGCAGGCGTGTAACGCGTGCTGTGGAAGCGCCCGACGGTTTGGTGGATAGGTTCGTGGACGACGGTGCTCTAGTGGTATTCGGAATCCCAGAGCCCCGTGGTGACGATTGCATCCGCGCTTTGGCGTGTGCCCACGTGATTCTCGCACTTGTTGATCAATGGAACATCAAGCGCGAGTTTAATCCACCAGTCCGCGTGGGGATAGGCATTCACATGGGTGAGGTGTATTGCGGGCTTGTCGGGGACGACCAACGACTTCAGTTCACAGTACTTGGCGACACGGTCAATGTGGCTGCCAAGATTGAGCAGGCTACGAAGCGGTTTAACACAGCGCTGCTGACCTCTGAAACCGTGGTCATCCAGGCTGGACAACAGGGCACTTGGCAGGAGGTCGGACACGAGCCGTTGGGAGGGCGTGGCGAACACCTGGCAATCTTCGCTAATCGGGGAAGCTTGGCGACTGAGGCGTTAGGTCGAAATTAGCTTAATGGCGAGGCTATCAAAGCACGCTTGCCGGATACGTTGGGTCTCAAATTCCTCTGTCTATCAATAGCCCAGATAGGAATGAAGCTACTAGGTCACCCTCGATTGGTGCAGATCAACTGCGACTATCCAGCGTGTGTTTTTGATCCAGGACAAATCCGAATTCGGCGATTAACCATAGAATGACGACGCGAGCGGCCGTAGCTGCCGTGGACAATCGGTCTGGAGGGGTTCGTCGATGAGATGTACGTACGGAAAATGGCTGGCAATGGGTGCATCAATGTTTGTCGGGAGTGCCGATATCGGTGCTGCGGCCGACCCCGTAAACGGGGAACGGATTGCCAGGCGCTGGTGCGCTGCGTGTCACGTTGTCACGAACACGCAGAAGCAGGCCTCCGACGCCGTTCCAACGTTCGCAGACATCAGTCGATCGCAACGATTTGACGAGGCCTCCCTTGCGGCTTTCTTAGCGGCACCACATGATTCTCGCATGCTAGACCTGTCGCTTTCGCACTTCGAGATTATCGATCTCGTCGCGTATATAAAGCGCCAGTCCCGCTAGGCTGCGGAGACCCGGCCTGAGACGTCTTCTTGGTGGCGCTCGAGCGAAGCAGACACCGCCTTCGGCAACGATATTCAAGCGTATCGACCCACACTTTCTATGGCCGGCGAATGATCGGGCCAACCTGCAATATCTGATCTGCGAGCCCCCACCAAATCTGCGTCGAGGCAGCGAACCTTTCGAGAAGCGTATCCAACGGGTGAACCAACATCAGTTCGAGGTATTGCGAAAGAGGCCAGAATTGACGCGCGTCAATGCACAGAGATGCGAAAGCGGTTGAAATCTCGAAATTTCTGCTTGGAGCACGAAAATGCTGAAAATCTCAGGGCTTCTGATAAGCACGGCATACTCGGCGCGGCGGGCCAGCACGCAGAAGCAGCGGGGATCGAAACGGACCTTCCTTCGATGCTGGCCCAGGTGAGGCCGGCGGTCGTTAGCATCCGCACGGCGGTCAGCGGGATCACAACGAGTGACGCCCTGGACGACCCGAACATCCGGAAGGCTCTGGGCATTCCGGAAGACGTTCTCATTGTACAAAGCGGCGTGACAGCACGAGTACTGGTCTCTTCGAGTCGGTCACTATAGGGTTCCCCTCCACGACGAACTCACCAGCGTGCGCGCCGACGGGGCCGGTCCTTCTTGAGGTTGGACCAGGCAGCATTGCGCATTCGGTCGGACTGAGAACGGGCGATTATCTGACGGCTATCAACGGCGAGGCTCTGAGTTCTCCTGATAGAGTACGCGAAATTCTGGAAGATTCGGACGGGAAAGTCTCAGTCGATGTTCTACGAGCGGGAGCCGCGCACCGAATTGAGGTTGAATGAGGGCATGGAACGCTCCAATGCAAGCTCACGATAGACAGTAGGCCGGCTGTCATGGTCTCGGCCAGTAGACAGGTGAGAGCGTATGGGATGATCCTTTAAAATTGGCATTGCAGGCACCGAAATCCGTGTGCACAGGACCTTTGCTCTTTTGCTCGTCTGGATCTGGCATTGGGCGCAGTTAAGGCGTCAAAACGGCTCGCCCAATCACGCTGTGCATCCGAGGCCTCGCTGAGCGTTGATCGGGTTAAAAGCGTATCACCATTCCGAGAATCGGGCCTTGCTGCACCACGTCGAACACGAAGCCGTCCTTACTGTAGTCCACACCCAAGGCCCGGTAGCCGACGACCGCCGAAATGGTGTCGCTGAAATGGTAACCTATCGCGGCGGCGACGTCCCAATCGAGGTCTGCTTGGCCGGCGCCGATCAGCCCCCATCCGGTCAGATAGATCTCGGGCGTGATTGCGTAGTTTCCACGAAAGCCGCCCATCGCATCGACCCATGTCGCGCCATCGCTTCGAGATACACCATCCAGAATGCCGCCGCTGAAGGAGAGATCGGTGTCGACAGACCACACCCTTGCGCCGCCGACGACGTCAAGTCGAGCGGACTTGTCATCGATGATCGAGTAGCCGACGCCGAGCAAGCCTGCAAACGTCTCCGATGTGACCTCGACGCTGGAGGCCACGATCCCTCTGGGCGTGCCGGCAGAGCCCGATATCTTGGAATACATGACGTCGCCGAAGATGCTGTAACGGTCGTAGCGGGCCTCGCCGATCGCCATGGCCCCGAAGTCGAGATGGTCAAGGATATCGCTGAAACTCGAATCGATTTCGACCGCCGGCAGTCCAAATTGCGCGACGTCGCCGGAAAGTCCCGCCGCCCAGAAATAGGGGGCAAATGCGAATGTCCACCCTTCTTCGGTTTCGACTTGCTGAACCTCCGGTGTCATCGGTGAATAAGTGTCAGCAGCCATCACGCCACCGGTAAATAGAAGACTCCAAATAAATGTCAGATTCCGCGCAGCTCCAAGTTTCATATTTCCCCCTCCAGTAACTCTGAGCGTTTTAGTCAACTTAAACCGCGCCACTGGTTTGCTCGGTGCTGAGTACATTATTTTCCAAGTAAAAGTTGCTCATGCTGTTACTTATTTGCTACKATGAAAAAGCGATCATTGCACCATATCTGGACTGAGAATGTCACGCCAGTAAGATTTTAACGAACAATTGAATGCCCGAGAAACGGCCTAATTCTGCCGATACCACAATGGGGCCCGCTAACCGGCATATTAGGTGGTTGTCACA
>NZ_JBFUBH010000046.1:0-21939 GCF_056405855.1 Pararhizobium sp. P1_E7
ACCTTTGCCAATACGTTGAAATACATCGCGATCACCACCAGCGCGAATTTCGGAAATATGATAAGCATGGCGCTGGCGGCACCGTTGTTGCCGTTCCTGCCGCTTGCCGCGAAGCAAATTCTGCTCAACAACTTCCTTTCCGACATACCGTCAATTGCGATTTCCAGCGACAACGTCGATTCCGATCGGGTGCTGACGCCACAGCGTTGGAGCATAAAGGAGATCCAAAAGTTCATGATCGTCTTCGGACTGATCAGTTCGGTATTCGATTTGCTGACCTTCGCTGTCCTGCTCCTCGTGTTTCACGCCAACGAAGGAATTTTCCAGACATCGTGGTTCGTCATCTCGGTTCTCACCGAGTTGGCAGTCTTGCTCCTCTTGCGCAGCCACCGGCCCGCTTTCAAAAGCCGCCCGAGCCGATTGTTGCTATTCTTAACCGTTGCCGTGGCGGCAGCGACCTTTGCGATCCCATATCTCGGCTCCCCAAGTACGTTATTGGGCTTTATGCCCCTCTCGGCATTGGAGGTGGGGGCAGTCGTCTCAATCGTCATCGGATACATCCTCGCGACGGAACTGGCAAAGGCATGGTATTTCCGAGCGAGCACACATCGAGGGGGGCGCCGGGCGTACACTGGGAAGCGACAAAGACGATGACAAGCAACACATTTCTATGCGTTCCTGCACGGTCGAGACGGTGAGACGATCCGGTCATTCGGCTGGCTGCGCGCTATTTCAGTCAGCACGGCCTCTCCCTTCGGGAGGTCCTCTGCGCTCTGGTTCGCTGCCGGGTTGCTCAGCCGAACAGCGGCGTTCCCTTGGTCCGGTACGATTTTGCGGGCGGCCGCGTGCAAGTCACGATGCCGAAATGGCCGCCTGAGGGGCCGAAGACACCCGCGGCGGCCCATGGCGGGTCTGGTCGGGAAGATATGCGCCGTCTCCAATGCTTTGTTGATGCGCGTCAATGACAGTACGGTGGTTTTTAATATTCTAACATTTGAACCCAGCACATCCGATCATAATGATCCGAATCGGGGCTCATGTTGTGCTCACAACTGCAAAACTAAACTACCGAACTGGCCAAAGGAGATCGTTATGCAACGCCTACACTGGCAGGATACATCCGCAACGCTTCTGGGGGTCTGGCTGATGATGTCCCCTTGGGTCCTTCGATATTTCTTTCCAACTACAGTCCCCGATGGCCCCGTGACATGGAGTTTCGTGGCCAGCGGGCTCGTCGTAGTTCTCTTGGGTGTCGCGGTATCTTTTTCGTTTCGTTCATGGGAAGAATGGCTGGAAGTCGCCATCGGCGCCTGGTTGATCGCATCCCCCTGGATTCTTCGCTTCACTGAACTCGAGCCGTCGCTTTGGAACGCCATTCTGACTGGTGCCATCCTGTTGGTGTTGTCAGGTTCGGTGCTCGCTGAAGAGCATGGGCTAGGTCACAGTTGAAGACCGAAATCATTTGGGATTTGATGGTGAGTGGTTTTGAAGAGCGAGAAGACGTTCTCCTCGGCGTCGCGGGTGATCAGAGTTTGTCGCGCACAACCCGAGGTCAATCAGAGCCGTATCAAGCCTAGTGCATACGAAAACAACTTAGCTTGGTGGGATTCCGGCGCCGAGGGCATCAGGCCTAGGACCTTTTTCCAGGCTATCGCTATAACAGATTGCTCGGAATTTGATGACGAGGAACAGTCAAGGGGTAGGAGGAGGCCTAGCACCGGTGAAGCCGCAGTTGGGAATGCAGCCGCAGTCTGGCCCCGTTTCTTCGATGCGCAGCTTTTGGGGGCTGATGTTCTCCTATTGGCTTTCAGACCGACGGCGCGAGGCGTGGAGCCTTGCAGCGATCATCGTCGTGCTGACGGCATTGTCAGCGATGGCCAGCGTCTGGTTTGCCGAGGCGTCGGGGGAACTGGTGAGCGCGATCGCCTTTCTTCACCACCCTGAAAAACCCACTACGCTCCAGACCATTCTGGCCAGCGCCGCAACCTTGGCCAAGATCGTCGTGGTCAAGGAAATCGGGTTCACAGCAGTCCGCCACTTCGTCTCGACGAGCCTGCATCGCAAATGGCGCGCGTGGCTCGACAGTCGCTTCAACGATGCGTTGCTCGATGCCAATCACACGCATTTTCACCTGCAGCAGGGTGCGACGGAGGCCGTTCCGACAAAGGCTGCGATCCCGGACAACATCGACCAGCGTCTCCAGGAATCGATCAAGGGCATGACCGGCGGTGCCATCGGGCTTGCCATGGGCGTCGCCGGCGTGGTTCTGTCGCTGTTCTTTGTTGGCGGCAAGATTATTGAGACCTCGACCGAGGTCAGGGGGCTGGAGTTCCTGGGTAGTTACGCCAGCGCCTGCCTGACGATTGCTGCCGTCGTCGCCTACGTCCCCATCAGCACATTGGTGGCAGCGAAACTCGGAGCGATGCAGCAAAAGCTGGATGTCAGAATGCAATCGGCCGAGGGCAGCTACCGTCGAGAGCTGACGACGCTTCTTCACCACAGCTTCCACGTTGCGGCCGCCGATGGGGAGAGAGCACAAAGGGGCGTCCACGAGCGGCGCTATCGCAACATCGACCGCACCTGGGCGAGCCTCAACATCCTGTCAGCGATCTATATGGGTTTCGAACTCGTCTATAATTTCTTTGGCTCGCGCATTGTCGCTTACGTACCCGGACTGCTTCCCTATCTCGAGAACAAGCTCAGTCTGCAGGCCTACGTCACCGGCGCCGAACTGGCCAACGTGCTTATCAACGATTGTTCCTGGTTCATACACGTGATGCCCGACATTGCGAGGCTAAGGGCAAATGCACGTCGGATAACCGATCTTGCGCAGGCAATCGAGGACGTACAGCGGCCGCGCGAATTCCATGCCCGTACCGGGCTTTCCGACCTGCATTATGACAGGCAGGATGCACAGAGGGGCCTATCGATCTAGCATCTCGAACTGATGCATCCCGGCGATGACGAACCCTTCATCCGGATGGAGAACCTCCAATTTAAACCTGGCGAATGGACGCTTCTCGTCGGCGACTCCGGCAGCGGCAAGTCGTCCTTGCTTAAAGCAATTAACGGTCTCTGGCCGCACGGCCGCGGTCGGATCATGTTACCAAGAAACGTGCGGACATTCTATGCCGCGCAGGATGTACATCTGCCGGCAGTGTCGTTGAGGGAGTTGGTCTGTCTGCCCGATGCGATTGAAGCCCATTCGGACGCGGAAGTGGCAGCAGCGCTCGCTAACGCCGGTCTARCTCCCTTTGCTGGCGACCTTGTCGAGGAAGGCAGGGACAACCAAAGCTGGGACCAGCTACTTTCCGGTGGCCAGAAGCAAGCCCTCATGCTGGCGCGAATCCTGCTGCTGCGGCCTGGTCTAATGTTCCTCGACGAACCGACGAGCGCCCTCGACAGCGAGGCGACAGTCGGGTTTCACCAGGCCATTCGGGACAACTGCCCCGGCGCGACGGTGATCACCGTCATGCACGACGCCACGCCTCCGAGGTCTGCGAAAGGGGAAGAATTCTACGACGGCGTGCTTGCGATCGCTGATGGCAGGGTAACCAAAACGCCAATGTTGCGCCGAACAGACCACCCTGTCGGTCCCGCGCGCGTCAGGCCGCATCCCTAGACACACGAAAGCTGGTGAATGGAGATTGGCAAACGGACGCCTATCTTGAAGCATCGCTCGGGCCCATAGTTTGATCGCAATCAAGGAGCGCAGGATAATCTTGGCCTATAAATCTAAATGCGTATCTTTGCACTGAACGGAACAAGAGTTCTCGGAGCTGCGATAGCGGAGGCCGTCGGCGTTCAGCTCGACGAACATGAGGAGCGCGACTACGAGGACGGCCAGCACGCGAGGCACGCCCCCTTGTCAACGTGCGTGGCGAGGACGTCTTCGTCATCCATGCGTTGAACGGTAATTGGGAGGGGTCGGCCAATGACAAGCTTTGCAAGCTGCTCTTCCTCGTTGCCGCGTGCCGGGAAAACGGAGCGTCGCAGGTAATTGCCGTCGTTCTCTATCTGGCCTATGCGCGCAAGGGCCGGCAAACCAAGGCGCGCGATCCGGTGACGACGCGCTATCTGGCACAACTCTTCGAGGCCGTGGGCACCGATCTGGTGATAACGCTCGATGTGCACAACCTTGCGGCCTTCGAGAATGCTTTTAGATGCCGGACGATACATCTGAGAGCCATGCCTCCGCCGAGGTCATCGTCAGCAAGGTGTCAGGCGGACCGGTCACGATCTTCTCCCCCCCCCCGACGACGGCGGCATTCAGCGCGCACAACTCCTGAAGGAAGCCTGTGGGCGCTTGTCCGGCAACGCATCACGGTTCGGCTTCATGGAAAAACGCCGCAGCAACCTGATTGTGTCCGGCGATCTCTTCGCGGGACACGTTGAAGATGCAACGGTATTCATTATCGACGACATGATCGGCACGGGCGGCACCATGCTCTGAGCGGCGGAAGCCTKCCGGCAGCGGGGCGCTAAGGCGGTCTATGCTATGGCGACGCACGGGCTCTTCGGCAAGGGTGCCGCAGCCGTGCTAGCTCATCCCGCACTCGATTGCACGATCGTGACGGGCACCATCGCACCCTTCCGGCTTGAGGAGGATCTCTTGCGCTCTTCTGTCGAGATTGTTCGGAGTGCACCGTTGTTTGCCGAAGCCGTTCGCCGGCTCCAGTCGGGTGGTTCCATCACGGAGCTCCTCGGCGACGATTGACATCAGCTCCCTGGCGGTCGTCAGGCAACGGGGTCATTTCTCGGCTTCACGATTACGGCAAAGCCAATCAGATTTGCCTCAAAGCACGCAGCGCGGTCATAAATGCACAAGGGTAGAATCCCGATCGGCGGTGACCGGCATCAAAGGTCGGTCGCCATCTGTCAGCCCTGCAATCGCAGTAGCCGTGACGCCGTTGAATTTGATGTGCGTCAAAGCGTCCATTTCAACCTGTGCTACGAATGTCATTGCACGGAGGGTAAAGCCATGCCTTACAAACAGGTTCTTTTTCATTCTGCCGCTCGAGAGAAGATCTTAAAGGGTGCGACGCTACTTGCAGATGCAGTTCGCGTGACGCTTGGACCTCGATCGAAAGCCGTTCTGATCGAGAGGAAATGGGGAACACCGATCGTCTGCAACGACGGGGTGACAATCGCCAAGGAGTTCGACTTAAAGGATCCGGAAGAAAACCTGGGTGCCCGGATGCTGCGTCAGGCGGCGGAAAAGACCGGCGAGATCGTTGGTGATGGTACGACCACATCGACCATCCTTGCCCATGCGATATTCGCCGACGGCTTGCGCAACGTCGCTGCCGGAGCGAGCGCGATCGACATCAAGCGAGGGCTTGATCGCGCCCTCAAATGTGCAGTGGCCGAGTTAAGAAAGAACTCGCGCCCCGTCTCGGAAAAGCGCGAAAAGGAGCAGGTAGCGACAATTTCGGCCCACAACGACACGCAGATCGGCGCGCTGGTTGGAGAGGCTATGGAGAAGGTCGGCGACGATGGTGTGATCAGCGTCGAGGAATCCAAATCAACCGAGACGATCCTCGATGTGGTCGAGGGCATGCAGTTCGATCGTGGCTACATTTCGCCTTACTTCGTGACTGATGCCGAACGAATGGAAGTCGTACTCGAGGATGCAGTTATCCTTTTGTTTGACCGGAAGATTACGTCCCTCAAGGATTGCGTGGAGCTGCTGGAGGCCGTCGCGAAAGCGGGAACGCCACTGTTGATCATCGCGGAAGACGTCGAAACCGAAGCTTTGGCGACACTCATCGTCAACCAGATGCGTGGAACATTGCGAAATTGCGCAGTAAAGGCACCTGGATTTGGAGACCGACGAAAAGCCCTCCTTCAGGACATTGCCATTCTTTCGGGTGGCCAGGTCGTCTCTGAGGAACTGGGAATAAAGCTTGAAACGGTTACACCTGAACAACTCGGCCGCGCCGAAAGGATCGTTGTGACGAAAGATACCACAACGATCATAGGCGGCCGCGGCGACAAGAAGGCGATCGGCGCCCGGGCGGATCAGATACGTCGGGAAATCTCGACGACCACAAGCACCTATGACCGTGAAAAGCTCGAGGAGCGCCTAGCGAAGCTTTCCGGAGGCGTCGCCGTCATCAAGGTGGGTGCCGCCACGGAAGCAGAACTCAAATCGAAGAAGGAAGCGCTCGACGATGCCATTAGCGCAACCAAGGCGGCTGTCGCCGAGGGCATCCTGCCCGGCGGCGGGCTGGCCCTCTTGCGGTGCGTTGGAGCCGTGGAGGCGGAGGAAAAAGCATGCGAAGGGGATGAGCGCACGGGCGTTCAGATCCTCAAACGGTCGCTCGAACTACCGGCGCGACAGATCGCGGAAAACTCGTCGACCGATGGCGGGGTGGTGGTCGCAAAGATGCTGGAGAGCGAAGGCAATTTTGGTTATGACGCTGGTCGAAAGATGTATGTCGATCTGGTCGCCGCTGGCATTATCGATCCCACCAAAGTCATCCGCATCGCGCTGGAAAATGCCGTTTCGGTTGCCAGCGTGCTTTTGCTGACCGAAGCAACGATGACGGAAATTCCGGAATCGCCGAAGGATGCATTGGCTGAGGCCGGGATGCAGCCGTAGTCCTTTGCGGCCGGCTTCCTATCCGTGCCAATAAAAACGACACAATCCGTTGGAGATAGGTATTATCGTGCTCTCGAAGTAACCGCATTTGGCTCGCTTTCCACTTCGTTGAGCGGATTGGCAGCAGAAGTGTCGACGTCCGTGATGGGCTCGTTATCAGTGTCGGATACGCGCGAATGCGGTGCGGCACCACACTCTCGTATGGGTAGTCGCCGCGGTTATGTCTCAACTATACAGTGCAGCTACGAATCATTCTTAACGCCACTTGTTTCAGCTCCAAGTGGCACCGTCAGAGCATAAGCCTTGATCAAAAGAACGCTGAAAACCGACGCGATCATAAGAATAATGATAATCAGAGCAGCCATTTTAGGATGACTGCTTGAATCAAGCGGAGTTTGTTCTGCGCTGACATTGTCAGGGCCTTCATCGTTCGAGCCCGGTTCTTAAAATCCAGGCATCTGCTCTTCCGGTGTCATCTCGACTTCGGCCTTTCAAAGCTCTCACGGTTTTTGCTAGGGCGCATTGCTTTGCATCAAATTTGCTGTGCCGGCCGAACCGACGACCGGCGAACGGTGCTCAATTGTGCGACATTAGGTAGCAAAAACCACCAGACCTGAAACGGCTACCAGACTACCCTCGTTCTATTGGAAAACGGGGCCTCGAATGACTGTAGCGTATGAGTTGAAGCAGAAGCGGGCCGCCCTGACCGAAAGGTTGCAGCAGCGTGAAAGAGAGCGGGTCGACATCCAGGAACTGATCGGCGCACTCGACCGTGTCATCCTAAGCTACGAGCCCGACTACCAGGCATCGGCGCTGACGAGACCTGAACAGGGTAACCGCTCTCGAAAGGCCAAGCCGTCGTCGTCCGAGGTGAAAGCGGCCATGAACGGCGTAAACAAGCGCCAAGCCGTCTTGGAGGTCCTGCGCGAGGCAGGAGAACCGATTTCGGTGACCGACTGCGCAGCGAAGTTTGCAGCCAAGATCGGCATCGCGAGCGAGCCAGCCAATCTCTCAGACATCGCACACCGCCTTTCGGCGGTCCTTACCCAACTGACGACTGCGGGACGCGTTCGGCAGTCCGGACAGTTCGACGGTCGTAAGGTTTTGTGGGAGGTCGCCGCCTAGCCTTCCCAGATCAGGTCCGGCGGCTTGTTGCCCTGCCAGTACCCGCACAGATAGCGTGACGTCGGGCGAGACAGTGCGTGGCCCAGCACCTGGAACGTATGACTGCGATTGCTCACGTGTCGGCAATCCTCGCGCCACGCGAGCTCGGCCACGTACCAGTCGAAGTATTTCAACGAAAACCGATGGTGGATGCCGACATAGGCTCGTTGGACCCGCGAGAAGAAACTCTCGACCTGGTTTGTGTTCGTGCCATCGTCGGTCTGATAGGCCTTTGAGTGGTTGACGCGTTGCAGCTTGTTGAGGCCAGCCAGGTCATTATAGCTGCCGTGCTCGTCCGCGAAGACCGTTGCTTCCCGCGACACGTGATCACGGACGGCAGCCCAGGCTGCGTTGCTGTCTTCGTCTCGGATGATCCGGGTAAACGTCTGGCCTCCCAGTCCGCGTTGGCGGATCGCAAGAGCGCACAAACGCTTCATGTTCTGGTATTTCTTGAGGCGGCGGTCAATGCGATCCTCGGCCTTATTCTCAGGACGGATGTGGCCGCCAGCGTACTTGCCGTCAATCTCGACCTCGCTATTGAGCACCATCTCCTCCCTGCGCCACGCGATGGCCTCGCACAGCTTCATGAGGAGCACCCAAGCCGTCTTGTACTGAACGCCGATTTCACGCGAGAGCTGGAGCGCCGCCTTGCCCTTCACCGAGTTCGCAGAGAACCAGATGGCGATTAGCATCTTTTTGAAGCTCAGCTTACGTGCATGAAACACCGTGCCTGAGGTGACGCTGAACACGGTCTTGCAGGTCTTCTCGGTGCATTTGAAGCGGTTGCGGCTCATCGTGTGGCAGCGCAACGTTCCGCACTTGGGGCAGTAAGGCTCGCCCGCCGTCTCGTGCCAGCGAAGGCGCTTAAAACAGTTGTAGGCAGTCGTATCCCGCATCTTGGCGAGATCGAGCACCGTCAGCGTTCGGCACTCTGGCGACAGCAGGAAGTGCTGGCCCTTGGTCGTGTCCTCGGGGTTCGCCATGGCTCAACCCCTCCGCGATCCGGAGGAAGGTCGGGCGTATTTCCAAGTCCGCGCCCAAGGCACTGAAGGCCAACACCGCAGCGTGCGGGCGATGGACAGCGGTAGGGATGGCGTTGAGGGTCATGTTCAGGCTCCAGAAGTCGACGGCAGGCACAGCGGATCGGCGGCCGAAAATGGCCGCGTGGAGATCAGAGCTGTATGTGTATCATCCTGAACATGACCTAAGTCGTTACCTGCACTTCCTGGAAAAGTCGATCGCAAGAGTTCTAAATGGTTAATTCTCAAGGAGCGATCGACGGCCGTTTACTGGCGATAAGAGCGATGCCCAAGGCCGCAAGGGGGGCCATAGTGGGCATTCAGCTTCTTGCGCAAGTCTTGGTCTCAACCCCTACGCAGTCCGGGATGAGTGATTTGAACAGGGCTCGGCAATTCCCCTCACATTGCCGACTTATCTGCGATGGAAGCGCTTTTTGACCGGGGCCCGCTAGCGAGCATCGCGATCAGGTGAGCTTCGCACTCTGATGGGTCAAGACCTCTACGCCGCGAGATCATAAATGTCAGCGGCCGAAGGTGCCATGCATGCCGCGTGAGTTCCACGAGGACTCCGTTGGCAAGATCACCGGAGACGAGGTCCTCAGGCATATGTCCCCAGCCCAGTCCTGCTTTGAGCAAGTCGTGCTTCGCGCCGAGTTCGTTCACAAGCCACCGACGCTCCCCCGCGACCGCCACGGTTGACTTCTCAGCATCGGGCTGGTTGTCGGTGACGACGATCTGGATATGTCGGCTGAACTCGTCGCGCGCCGCGGCCCGCCCGAGGTTGGCGAGCGGATGGGAGGGAGCGCAGACGGTGACCATCCGCGTGTCGCACAGCCAGTGCCTCTCAAGCGCACTCGGCTTCAGTTCGGGCACGTCGGCAGCGGTGATAGAGAACACGCACTCCCCATCCAGAACCAGTGCCTCTCCACCCTGCATCGTCGTCATGCGCAAATTCACGACGGCTGTCGGCGCATCTAGGCCGAACTGCCGCAGGCAGGCGATGAGGTGCCTGCGCGGATAATAGACGTCCACGGCGATCGAGAGCTGTTCAGCGCCTGACGTGGAAATCGAGCGGGCACGGGTCTTCATCTCCTCCGTGCGCGCGATTACCGCCCTTGCGTCGGGAAGAAGGCTTCGGCCGGCCGGAGTGAGCTCCGCCCGCCTCGTGCCGCGCTCGAAGAGTTCAACTGACAAGGCCATCTCCAGGGCGGCGATCGCGTGGCTGACTGCCGATTGGGCGCGCAACAGGCTTTTCGCGGCACCTGAAAAGCTTCCCGCATCACATACCGCCACAAACGTTCGGAGTTGGTTGATCGTAACGCTGTCGAGCATGGTGCCATCCAAAGAGTAGATCGATAGAAGCAAAGTTACGTCAATTACATAGATAACGCAATCTGACTAAATAGAACTCGACAAGTCACCAAATCTCATTCGGAAAGGCCGGTTCATGGCTGAGCGAGAACACACAAAAGCATCATCGAGTCGATGGATCGACAAGGCGGTTCGTCTGTTCAGGCCGGAGCATCGACCTCCAGCGACCGCAGTCGTGTCAAAACTTCCACAGCAAAGGTTCAACATGCCCACTCTCCTCGTGATTGAGGCCAGTCCTCGATATGACTATTCCACCTCCCGGAAGCTAACCGCAGTCTTCATCGACCGCTGGAAAGCCGAGAATCCAGGCGGCGACGTTATCGTCCGCGATCTGATGACGACTAACCTCCCATTCGTCGACCTTCCGTGGATCATGGGTGCGTTCACGCCCGCCGAAACGCATTCTCCGGAGGCGGCCGCGGCCATCAAGGTGTCGGACGATCTTGTCGCCGAGCTGAAGTCGGCGGACCAGGTTCTCATCGGCACGCCGATGTTCAACTTTTCCATTCCCGCCGTTCTCAAGGCCTACATCGACCATATTGTCCGCGTGGGCGTGACGGTGTCCGCCGACAACAAGGGCCTTTTGAACGGCAAGAAGGCGAACATCATCCTMGCAACCGGCGGAGATTTCTCTCCCGGTTCTCCAGTCGAGCAGTACAACCTGGCCAGCGGGTACCTCCGTCAGGTCCTCGGATGGATTGGCATTGTCGACGTCGATTTAGTCCTCGCCGGACGTGCCCGCGCGGGTGACTATGGCGAGAGGGCAGTCGAGGAATTCGGCGCAGTCGTCTCGGCGGCTGCAAACAAGACCGCCGCATCGCTCGCAGCGGCATCGTGAGGGAGAAGGTCATGAAATACAGCATCATCGGAACTGGCAGTGTCGGCATCACGCTCGCAGGGTTCTTCGCGAAGAACTCGATCCCCGTCGCTGTCGCAAACACGCGAGGACCGTCGGCCGTAGCCTCCTCGATCAAAGGCCTCGGCGACCGCGTCAGGCCGTCGAGCGTCGAAGAGGCGCTGGACGCCGACATCATCTTCCTCGCGGTCCAGTTCCTGACCTTCAAGGACGTAGGCAAGCTTCGCTCGGACTGGTCCGGAAAGATCGTCGTCGACGTGACGAATTCGGCATTTCTTCCGCCAGAGGTCCAGGAACGCGAACTCAGGGGCCGTCTGTCATCGGAAGTGAACGCAGACCGCGTTCCTGGTGCAAGGCTGGTTAAGGCGTTTAACCAGCTTCCGATGCAGGGCCTGACCGCGCCCGTGCCCGCTGGCGGACGTCGCGTGGTCTTCATTTCCAGCGATCATGCCGATGCGAGCGCGGCCGTTGCCTCGATCACCGAGAACCTCGGCTTCGCACCAATTGAAGTTGGAAGGATCGCCGAAGGTGGTCGCCTGATACAGGCGCGCAACGCCCTCGTTTTCCAGAACCTGATCAAGTTCTAGTATGGCTCTCCATGTGAAGGCATTTCATCCCTATTGAGCGACAGCGGTCTTCAACAACACCCGCTGTCGCTCAAAATGTGGTGCCCGCTCTTGAGGCGTTCCTGACAAAGCACGATGACCACTCCCACACGACGCTACAACCAGCGCAATCTACGTCAGGCACGCCAAGAGGGCTAACTCAAATTTCTTTTCTAATTCAGATAGCTAAGCCGACCTTGGTGGTCTTTGCTACCTAATGCCGCAATTGTGGCCAATACGCGCGATCCGATTGGCTGCAAGTGATTGAGCGGGGGGAACAATGCGATATGTCGGTTCAACCAAGCTAGGCGCGATGAAAATCACTTGACCGGCCATCCCTCCACTTTGATGCGGATCAATGCGGATGTTCCGTTGGACTGGTTTAATAAAATTGTCCGGTAAACGAACGGGCCGTTCGAAGCATGGGCAGATAGTTGCTGAGTGGCACCGTTCACTTATGCGCCAGTCGGCGGAGCAGTCTCGATTCAAATGACCCCAAGGGAGGAGAGAAAATGCCCTTTAAGACAATTCTCAGTGTGATGAGCGCTGCGGCGATCGATGGCGATCTCCTCGTGGCGACCGATCTCTGCTGTCAAGTCGGTGCCCATTTGAGTGCTCTTGTTGTAGCCGTGGCGCCGCAACCAACCGGAAGATACACAACCCTTTCGCAGGGATGGCTGGAGCAGCGCGAACGAAATCTGCAGAAGCTTAACGAGTGCGCAAAGCGGGTTCGCGAAAAGCTGGCGCGAAGCGAGCTCTCGTTTGACGTCGACAGTTTCTACGTGGAGGTGGCCGGGGCGAATTTCGACATTGGCGAGCGTGCGCTCTACGCCGATCTCGTACTGATTGGCCCCAGTGTATTTCAGGACCGCGATCTGAAGCAGCAGGTCGTTGATGGCTGTCTTTTCCAGGCCGGCCGCCCGCTGCTGATCGCGCCGCCTGACAGCGCCCCCACACTGCAGCCGAAAACGGTCCTGCTGGCTTGGGACTCGCGTCCATCATCCGCGCATGCCGCGCAGCAAGCACTCGAACTCATGGTGAATGCCGATTCCGTTCACGTTACCATGGTGGATCCAAACGCGGCGCTCAGGGCGAGCGGCGAAGAACCCGGCGCAGACATCGCAGCTTATCTCGCCCGTCATGGCATCAACGTGACAGTCGACACCTTGCCGAGCGCGGGTCGATCGGTGACTGAGGTTGTGCAGCAACATGCCGTCGATGTCGCTGCCGATCTTATCGTGATGGGAGCTTACGGCCATTCCCGGCTCCGCGAGTTCGTTTTCGGCGGCGTCACGAGATCGATGCTCGAGGAGGCGAGGCTACCCGTACTGATGGCACGTTGAGCGCTCAGAAAGATCAACCTCGGAACACCGCCGGCTTCGGCAGCAGAAGGAGGACATGGTGTCAACAACCAGAATTCCACATAAAGGCTGGGTACTCGTGTGCGACGGAGCCAAAGCCCTCATTCTGCGCAACGACGGTAGCGCGGAACGGCCCAGTCTCATTCCGGTTGACGTCGCCTCCGAATATCAACCGCCGACGCGCGATCTCGGAGCGGACCGTCAGGGCCGCGTTTATCAATCACTTGGGGACGCTCGAAGCGCTACGCAGGAGACAGACTGGCACGATCAGGCCGAGGAGGCGTTTCTCTCTCATATTGCCGAGAAGCTCGACGGCTTGATGCGTGACAATAGCGTCACCAATCTCGTTGTCATCGCGCCATCGCGCGCACTCGGCATCCTGCGTAAGTGCCTTAGCCCTACTGCTCGCGCCACCGTGACCGCCGAAGTGGCAAAGGATCTGGTAAAGTTTCCTATCCCGGAGATCGAGCACTATCTCTCGGAATGACATCTCGGCGATTGAACAGCAGGAGTCCGGCCCCTGGAATGGGGCGCAGGCGACGCCTCGCAAACCGAGGAGCGACCGGTGGAAGAGGAAGCATCGGCAATGGCACTGCGCGGGCGCGACCTGACCAAGACCTATCGTTTGGGCACGATAGAGGTACACGCGCTGCGGGGTGTCGACGTCGACTTCGGTGAAGGCGAACTGGTGGTCCTGCTCGGTCCATCGGGAAGTGGCAAATCGACCTTGCTGAATATCCTCGGCGGCCTCGACAGGCCGACCAGAGGCAGAGTGCTGTTTCGCGATTGTGAACTCGATATGGACAGCGAACACTCTCTCAACCTTTACCGGCGCCACCACGTCGGCTTCGTCTTCCAGTTCTACAATCTCATCCCCAGCCTGACCGCGCGCGAAAACGTTTCCCTCGTGACAGAGATCGCCAGGGATCCCATGTCGCCGGCCGAGGCGCTGGCGATGGTTGGTCTCGGCGACAGGCTGGACCACTTCCCGGCGCAGCTTTCCGGCGGCGAGCAGCAACGGGTCGCCATTGCCCGCGCGATCGCGAAGCGCCCCGACCTTCTTCTTTGCGACGAGCCGACGGGCGCGCTCGATAGCAGGACTGGAATCCTTGTCCTCGACGCGATCCTGCGGATCCACCGGGAACTTGGCACGACTACGGCGCTCATCACCCATAACGCAGTCATTGCTGAAATCGCCAATCGCGTGCTCTACTTCGCCGACGGGCGCATCGTCGAAACGCGGCGGAATTCCGCTCAGCGCGCGCCCTCCGAACTCGTCTGGTAACCGTGATGAGGAGTCTGGACCGAAAGCTTCTTCGCGAACTTTGGCGGCTGAAGGCCCAGGTGCTGGCGGTCGCATGCGTAATCGCTTCCGGCACCGCATTACTCATCATGGCACTGACGACCATCGA
The DNA here is from genome assembly GCF_056405855.1 of Pararhizobium sp. P1_E7. NCBI lineage: Bacteria > Pseudomonadati > Pseudomonadota > Alphaproteobacteria > Hyphomicrobiales > Rhizobiaceae > Pararhizobium > Pararhizobium sp. P1_E7. The sequence continues at coordinate 14,393 of NZ_JBFUBH010000046.1, forward strand.
AGCGCTCGAAGAGACCACCGCCGCCTACTACGAACGAACGCGTTTTGCCGATGTGTTTGCCCAGGCGAGCCGCGCGCCGGAATATCTTGGACGCGATATCGCGGAAATTCCCGGTGTGCGGCTTGCCGAAACACGCATCGTCGACAGCGCCATTCTCGACATAGCCGGCTATTCAGAACCCGTCGTCGCCCAGTTAATTTCGCTACCCGACCGAGGGCTGCAGCTTCTGAATGCGTTGGTGGTCCGGTCGGGGCGCATGGCTGACCCCGCCCAACCCGACGAAGTGGTGGTCAGCGAACCCTTCGCCGAGGCTCACCGATTGAAGCCCGGCGACAGCTTCAATGCCATACTGATGGGACGCAAGCGCAACCTGCAGGTCGTCGGCACCGCGCTTAGTCCGGAATACGTCTATGCCATCGCCCCTGGTGGCCTCATGCCCGATGACGAGCGTTTCGGAGTGCTGTGGATGGGCCGGGATGCTCTGGCGGCAGCCTTCGACCTCAAGGCCTCCTTCAACAGCGTGACGCTGAGTCTCTTGCCCAATGCGGACGAAAAGGATGTCATCCGAAAGCTCGATGGCCTGCTTGCCCCCTTTGGCGGCGTCGGGGCCTATGGCCGTCCGGATCAGACCTCAAATTGGTTTCTGGAAAGCGAGATCGCGCAACAGAAAAACATGTCACGGATCATGCCGGCCATCTTCCTTGCAGTCGCCGCCTTCCTGACCAACATGGTGATGGCTCGATTGATCCAGACCGCGCGCCGCGAGATCGGGCTCCTGAAGGCCTTCGGCTACGGCAATTGGGCGATCGGCTGGCACTACGCCAAGATGGTTCTTGTCATCGGCACGATCGGCATCCTCATGGGCTCACTGATCGGCGCTTGGTTGGGCCATTGGAATACGGAACTTTACACGAAGTTTTACCGCTTCCCGTTCCTGCTCTATCGCCCCGGCCCCGCGAGCTTCGTGATTGCCGGGGCGATCAGTCTGGCAGCGGCACTGGCCGGCAGCCTGGCGGCGGTGCGGCGTGCCGTCCGGCTCCCGCCCGCGGAGGCCATGCAGCCCCCTTCTCCGCCGATCTATCGGCGCACCTTCGCCGCGCGGACGGCACTCGCCGGCGCTCTGGACGAACCGTCGCGCATGATCTTGCGGCGCGTCATCCGATGGCCGGTGCGGGCGTTCCTCGCCAGTCTCGGCCTGGCCATGTCGGTCGCCGTGCTCATCATGGCACTCCAATGGGTCGACGCCATCGATTCCCTTGCCGAAACCGTCTTCGAGCGCGCACAGCATCAGGACGCAACCGTCGCGTTTAACGACATGCAACCGATGGACGCGGTCAGGGATTTCGGCCAGATGCCCGGCGTCCTGGCGGCGGAACCCTATCGCTTTGTCTCGGCGCGCATCAATCACGGACATCTCATCGAGCGGCAGGGCATTATTGGCGTGCCGACTGGAGCCATCCTGAGCCCCGTCTTTGACGTCGAACGCGGACGCTTGGAGGCGCCGCCCGGCGGGCTGATGCTCTCTGCCAAACTGGCCGAATTGCTTGAGGTCAAGGCGGGCGACACCATCGTCATCGAACTCCTGGAAGGGCGCCAGCGGCGGGTGAGCCTGCCGGTGTTACAGATATTCGAAACCTATATCGGCAAGCCAGCCTATATGGACATGGCCGAGCTCAACAGGATCGCGGGTGACGGACGCGTCATAAGCGGCCTCCACATCCGCGTCGATGCATTAAGCCGCACGACCCTACTCACAAGGCTCAAGGATACGCCCCATATTGCCGCCGTCCTGTTCCGCCACGCCGCCATCGATACTTTCTACAAGACCATGGGCGAAACGATCTTGATCTTCATCGGCTTCTTCGTCGCCTTTTCGACGACGCTCTCCGTCGGCGTCACCTACAATTCAATCCGAGTAGCGCTCTCCGAAAGGGCGCACGAACTCGCGACCCTGCGCGTCCTCGGTTTCAGCCGATGGGAAATCTCCTACATTCTGCTTGGCGAAGTCGGCCTCCTCACATGGGTCGCCATTCCGCTCGGCGCGGTCATCGGCTTTGGCCTTGCGTGGTATATGACAAGCGCCTTTGAGACGGAATTGTACCGGGTGCCGCTGGTGCTGCGGGATGCGACCTACGGCAAGGCCGCACTGATCGCTCTCGCGGCGACGCTGGCCTGCGCTGTGATCGTGCGCCGGCGGCTGGACAAGCTGGATCTAATCGCTGTGCTGAAGACAAGGGAGTAACCGGTGAGCGTCGCGAAACGCAGGTTGGTTATCTGGGGCGGCTTGGTGGCCCTGCTCGCGGCCGGCATCGCTTACGCCTTGCGGCCGCAGCCCGTTCAGGTGGACCTCGCCACCGCTGGAACCGGCATGCTGCGCGTCACAATCGACGAGGAAGGTGAAACGCGGGTCCGCGACGTTTACACACTTCATGCACCCTTGCGAGGCCAAGTGCAGCGTATCACCGTCGAGGCGGGCGATGTCGTCGAGGCTGGGAAAACCCAGCTAGCACAAATCGAACCAGCGCCGCCGGCCTTTCTGGACGTTAGAACCGAAGCGGAGCAGCAAGCGGCGGTGGAGGCGGCGCGTGCCGCGCACAATCTTGCCGCCGCCGAGCTCAACAAGGCGAAGGCTGACCTGACCTTCGCCCACGGGGAACTCGCACGCAATCGCCTGCTGTTAGAGCGGAGAGCGATCTCCCAGCGCACTCTGGAAGACGCAGAGCGGACCCACAACGTCGCGGAAGCCAATCTTGCCACAGCCGAGGCCGCCTTGAACGTCAGGCAGCACGAACTCGCGCAGGCACAGTCGCGACTGCTGTCGCGCCAGGAAATCCGGAGTCGGAGCGGGCCCTGCGAATGCGTGCCGGTGACCGCTCCGGTGAACGGCGTGGTTCTGCGGGTCATGCGCCGCAGCGAAGGCGTCGTCGAGGGCGGCACCCCTTTGCTCGAAATCGGCGATCCCGCAGACCTGGAGATTGTCGTCAACCTGCTTTCGGAGGACGCGGTCAAGATTAAGCCGGGGCAGAAGGCCATCATTACCGGCTGGGGCGGCGAGGATTTAAGGGCGACTGTGCGGCGCATAGAGCCCTACGGTCAGACCAAGGTTTCCGCACTCGGAATCGAAGAGCAGCGCGTCGATGTGGTCCTGGATTTTGCCGATCCGCCGGAACATTGGCACGCACTCGGCCATGGCTATCGCGTCGATGTGCAGGTCATCCTTTTCGAAGGCGAGGTCCTCAAACTGCCGCTCGGCGCCTTGTTCCGGCACGGTGACGAATGGGCCGTATTCGTCGTGCAGGAAGCACGGGCGCGATTGCACCCTATTGTTATCGGCCAGAGAAACAGCCTCTCGGTGGAGATCCGAGAGGGGCTGCGGCCCGGCGAAAAGGCCATCCTTTATCCGAGCGACCGCATCAAGGACGGCGTGGTGATCGTCGAGCGTTAGCGGGATAACCACGGCATGGCATCCGCCGCAACATCAGGCGTTGCACCCAGCGGCACCGCCTGTAGCAACTTCCCCGGCAAACGGAGTGGCCGGAAGCTTCAGTGGGTCGCGCTGCTCACGCCGCCAGCCCAGCGATCCGCGAAACCAGCCACAGCATCGCGGCGGTCCCGATTATGTAGGCGCCGAACTGACGCGCCGGTGCGGGCTGTATCGTGCTCAGCGCGCCTGCTGCCCGAAGCGCGACCAGCGCCGCAGCGATGAAGATCAGTTGTCCTGCCTCGACACCCAGGTTGAATGTCAGGAGGCTCAGCGGCACATCGGATTGCGGCAAGCCGATTTCCATCAGGGCGCCGGCGAAACCGAAGCCGTGCAGCAGCCCGAACGCGAAGGCCACGACCCAGGGGTAGCTCTCGGACAGCCGCCTTTCGCCCGGCTTCATCTTGATCAGTTCGCTTGCGACGAAGGCGATGCTGAGGGCGATCGTCGCTTCCACCGGTTTCTGCGGCAGGCTGAAATATCCAAGCGATGCTCCAGCCAGGGTGATGCTGTGCGCGACGGTAAAGGCTGTGATTGTCTTGACCAGCATCCAGCGTTCTCGAATGAGCAGCATGAGCGCAAGCACGAAGAGCAGATGATCGAGACCGGAGAGTATATGGTCGACACCCAGCAGGAAGTACGTGTGGGCGACCTCGAGGCTGGTCTGTGCACCCTCTGCGACGAAGGTGGGCGCGTCCGGCATGAGGCGCACGACCTCCGTGTCGCCGTTCTCGTATTCGATGCGGACGAGCGCTTCGGTCATGGTCGACTTGAGGCCGATGATGCCGATCTCGCCGCCCCTCAATCCCCCTGTACAGGCGACGGTCCATCGCTCCAGATAAGCTCCGGCCACGATCGACCTCGCCGGTTGGGCTTTCTCGACGCACGACTTCGGCAGACTTGCATAGAGCCCAAGACGCATTTCGCCTTGCGCCGGGACCTTCCAGACGACGGCGAACTCGTCGCCCGTCGTTTCGCGCATGTCGAGATAGGCCGGCCGAATCTCATGAGCGTACCCCGGCGTGGCCAGCAACACCGGCATCAGCACGGCCAGCAGCGCGCCAAGCCGCGTCATGGGTCGGTTCCCGCGCTGGCCGGGCTCTCGATGCTCACCACATAGCGCTTGAGCAGTTCGGCGAAGCGTTGGCGATCGAGTTCGGCGCGTTTGGCATTCGTCCACTCCCGCGCCACTGCGTCGCGAACCTCGTCGAGCGCCGGCACTCGGCCGGGCACGCGCTCAGACACCCGGATCAGATGCAACCCGAAACCGCTGGCGACAGGACCCGTCCACTGGCCCAGTGGGGCCTTGTCGAGTTCTTCCACGAATTCGGCGCCGAAGGTCTGGCCGATCGATGTCTTGTCCGAAAGCGGCAGGTCGGGCGGAAGCAACGTGGGGTCGCCAAGAAGGGAGCGATCCGTGGCCGGGTTGGTCAGCAGCGCAGTGAGGACGGAAGCCGCGTCCTCTGCGATCCTGTCGCCGCGCCGCTGAGGATTGAGGAACACCTGCTGGAAGGCCAGCAACGGATCGATCTCGAACGTGGCCGCATTGGCCTTCAGATAGGCGTCGAGCTCAGCATCGGTCGCTGTCAGAGCTTCGGCGTCGGCCGTGTTCAGGAATTCCATTTTCTGACGCAAGCGGCGACGAACGACCGTGTCGTCCCTGTCGAGCCCGAGCTCCAGCGCCTGGCGTACTAGTATTTCTTCCTTCACATGGTCGTCGATCAGGCCCTTCAGTTCTTCGGCGGTCGGCGGTCGCTGCCAGGTCTTTGCGAACACGGTCGCCATCTGCTCAATCTTCGGCGCCGTGACGACGATGCTGTCCGGCTTGTCTTCCGTATCGACGCCCAAGAGCCCGTAACCCGCAAAGATCAGCAGCGCGAGAGCCAAGAAGTGGACCAGCGGCTCCCTGAGCACGCGTTTCAACAAGATCGTGCTCACGCGTTCGCCGAATGCCGGACCCGACCGTCCGGCGGCCGGTTCAACCGCCGGCATCACGATCACGGCGTGTACCAGATCGGCGAGGTATAGGCGCGTTCGGTGACAGTCATCCGCGTACCCTCCAGCGGCTTTGTTCCATATCGTTTGGCATCATAGGCGGTCCACCGCGGCGTCGGTATCTCGATGACGCGTCCGTAGTAGAAGGCCTTCTGCTTCGGATCGAAGCTCGGATCCTTCCAGACCGCGATCAGTTCTGGCGCACCGATGGTGTTGGTCCAGGTCGCGTTCTCGATGTCGACGGTGCTGCCGACCGATGGCACCTTGCCGTCGGCGCCCGGCTTGCGGTCCCCGCCCCAAGTGACGTCGTACACCTGCTCATGCGTCTCGCCCTTGTCGTCGAGCCAGCCCTTGACGATCTGGTAGCGATCGAGATTGGCCCCGATCGGGTCTCGTAGCGCGGCGACGAGGAACGACGGCGCCTTGCCTTCCGGCGCTGCCGTCAGGTCGCCACCCATGGGAACACCCTTGCCGTAGCCAATCGCGCCGGGGTTGCGGGTCTCGGCATCGGCCGGCTCGAAATCCCAGCCGCCGAAGAAGCGCACGGCCATGCGCGACCCGGTGGTTGCATAGGTCTCCTTGCGCTGCATGGCATCCCAGATCGACTCGCGCGTGTTCTCCGCCGCCCAGACAGCCGCGTAGCCCGACGCGCCGACCTCCCAGTCCATCACCGTAATGCCGGTCTTGGTGTCCTTGACGAACGTTGCCGTCAGGCGTTCCGGGCTCGGCTCTTGTGGCGTGGTCTTTCCGAAGAAGTTTTCCTCTTCCATGGCTGCCAGACCCGTATGCGCATCGGAACTGCCGACCAGGCCGAACTTGTAGGGGTTGGTGCCGAGCTCGGCCTCGAGCTTGAGGCCGTTCTTCAGCGCGGACCGGGTATATTCGAACTCCAGCATGTCGGGCGTCTTCGGCACGCTGGCATCGAGATTCCCGAAATCCCAGATTTCGAAGTCGGCGAACTCGTCATTGGGCGAGAGCGCCGGATGCGCCTCGCCCGTGCCCTTCGTCTGCGTCGTCTCGTAGAGCCGTTCCCACCGGGCGCGCTGGTCGACATACTCCTTGTCGACCGGCTTGTTCGTGAAGGATTCGATCAGTGGGAACATGCGGCCATTGGACAGATTGCCGTTGTGCGCAATCGCCAGCACGCTGCCGCCGGTCTTGTCCTCATAGGCCTGCATCCACTTCCATAGGTCGCGCGGATTGTCGCTGCCCAAGGGCTTAAGCGTCGTATAGGGCACGACCTGATCGGCCTTGTCGGCATTGTCGCGGAAGACGACATTGCGATGCAGATTGTTGCCTGCCGTGTTTGAGGTCCACTCGTAGCCGATGAAGGCCGTGAACCGCCCCGGATCGTTATATTCCTCGGCGGCCTTTATCGTGTCCTGCCACGCGTTTTTGTAAGGACGTGTATCCGGCCCATAGATCATGCTCTTGGGCAGAGTTCCCTTGCCGAAGCTGAAGATGATCTCGAGCGCCGCCGTGGCGCCCTGACCCGACTTGATCATGTCGTACCAGGTCTTGGCCTGCGGATCGGCGATGACATCCGGTTTGCCGGCAAAGAGGTCGGGAAACATGCCCATGTTGTCGGAGTGGTCGGCCACCACCAGAAAGTCAAGCGGCCGTGATAGCTTGGCAGGCTGACCGCTCGACGCCGTGATCTCCTCGCCGCGGGCGAAGCGGTAAGCATCGCGAGGCGTCAACCGTGCTCCGAAAGCGCCGGCGTCGAACGAGGCTCCGGTGTGGAGATGCGTGTCGCCGAATAGCGGCCTGGTCGGAAAATTGCGCCCAGCATAGGGCGAGTAGACAGGTTTGCTGGAAAATGCCTTTCCGGCCTTCGCGCTGTCCAGAGTGCCGATATCGGTGGTCTCCTGAGCCGCTGCCGGCAAGGCAGAGCCCAGGCTTACGAACCCTGCAATAATCAACTTCGCAGATGTCTTGTTCATCGCTTCCCCCCTTTTTGTAGCAGTCATGCTTAAACCATCCGAGCGGGCTATTTGTTGATTTGCATCAATGACCGGAGATCCTGTCTCCGCTTTGAATGTTCTTTAAGCGTTTTGCGACTACCATGCCT